>NZ_CP108039.1:308035-616071 GCF_036173045.1 Streptomyces sp. NBC_00299 | reverse complement strand
ACCGGGCGACGAACATGCGGCTGTTCACCTATCCGCGTCCGACAGTGGCGGCGGTGAACGGGCATGCGTTCGCCGGGGGCCTCATCACGGCGGCGGTGTGCGACTACCGGGTGTCGGTGGCACAGGGAGCAAGATTCGGGCTGAACGAGGTGCCCATCGGAATCCCGATGCCCTCGGTGTACGTGCGGATGCTCGCGTACGCATGGGGTGAACCGGTCGCGTCCCGCGCCTGTCTGCTCGGCGAGATCTTCAGCCCGGCGCAGGCACATGCGCTGGGGATGGTGCACGAACTGGCCGAGGCCGGTGAGGTGGTGGAGCGGGCGGTCGAGGTCGCCGGGACGATGCCGCAGGACTGCATCGAGCAGTACGCGTTCACCAAGCGGGCCTGCCAGGCCGCCGCGCTGCGGGACATCGCCGACCTGGCCGATCCGCTCGACGAGGAGCTGCCTGCCGGGATGACGAGCGACGCGGCGAGGCATGCGCACCGGCGGTACTGGCAGCACCTCAAGGGCGGCCCGGCTCCGTGGTGACAGGCCGCAGCGAGGACGCGTCGGACCGCGGCGCCGAGCATCTCCCGGCCTGGGTGACATGGCAGCGCAGGCCGTTCCCCGACGCCAACCTCCTCCTGCTGCACGGCCGTCGACCGGCCCTCGTCGACAGCGGATTCGTCGGCCATGCGCAGGAGACGTCCGCGTGGGTGCATGCCCGGGAGAACAGCCTCGCCATGGTCGTGAACACCCACTGGCACTCCGACCACGTCGGCGGGAACGCCCTGCTCCAGGCGGGCGGCGCGGCCATCGCAGCCGGTGCCCCGGACGCCAGGGCCCTCGCCCGCCGCGACCCCGGGTGCTGTCTGGCGGAGTACCTCGACCAGCCGGTCGCCCCCTACACCGTCGACCTGCCGCTCCACGACGGGCAGGTCCTTCGCCTGGGCGATGCCGACTGGCAGGTCGTGTCCACCCCCGGGCACACGCCGGGCCACCTGGCACTGTGGCAGCCGGAGGAGCGGCTGCTGGCCGTCGGCGACGCGCTGTCCGACTACGACGTCGGCTGGATCAACCTCGCCCTCGACGGACCCGACGCCGCTGCCCTTGCGCTCAACTCCCTACGCCGGCTGGCGGACCTCGACCCGAACGTGCTGCTGCCCGCACACGGACCGATCCCCACCGACCCCGGGTCCGCCTTCGCCACCGCACTGCGCCGCGCACAGCGCCTCGTCGACGATCCGGCCGGAGCGGTCCGGTACGGCGCCCGGAGAATCTTCGCCTTCGCCCTGATGATCCGCGACGGAGTGCCCTCCGCCGAGGCCGAGTCCTACCTGCTCGCACGAGCATGGCTGACCGACGCGGCACGACAACTGGACCGGGGGCCCGAGGACTTCGCCGCCGAACTGGTCGACTCGATGCTCCGCAGCGGTGCCGGTGCCATCGTCCTGCGCGCGGGGCGGCTCCACGCGGCGGCCGAGCACACCCCTGTCGCCGCTGCGTCCCTGCGGGCAGTACCGTTCCCGCGGGCATGGCCGAGGCAGGGCACCGTCAACGACGGGTGACCGTTTAAGGTCATCCGATGACGAGTAGCAGCGTGTCGCGGGCCCAGGTCCTCGACGGCACCCCGCCGACGGCAACTCCCGACGAATGGCAGGCCCGTCTGCGCCGGTTCGGATACGTCGGACGCCCTCGGACCGACACCCGCGAACGTCTCGTCCCGCCCTTCCCCAAGCCCTCGACCCGCATCCCGACCGAATGGCTCGCATGGCTGGGGCCGGTACTCGTCGCCGCCCTGGCCGCGGCGATCCGCCTCTGGCACCTCGGGCGTCCGCGGGACGTCGTCTTCGACGAGACCTACTACGCCAAGGACGCCTGGTCCCTGCTGCAGTTCGGCTACGAGGGCACCTGGCCGGACCGAAAGATCGCCGACCCGCAGATACTTGCGGACCCTCAGGTGATCCCGCTCTCCGACACCGGCGCCTTCGTCGCACACCCGCCGATGGGGAAGTGGGTGATAGCCGTCGGCGAGTGGATGTTCGGTCTGGACCCGTTCGGCTGGCGCTTCATGACGGCGATCCTGGGCGCGCTGTCGGTGCTGATGCTGTGCCGAATAGGTCGGCGCCTGTTCCGTTCGACGGCGCTGGGCTGCCTGGCCGGCGCGCTGCTGGCCGTGGACGGCCTGCACTACGTGATGAGCCGCACGGCACTGCTGGACCTGATCGTCATGTTCTTCGTACTGGCGGCCTTCGGAAGTCTGCTGATCGACCGCGACCACGCCCGGGCCCGACTCGCGGCCGCCCTGCCCGTCGGTGAGGACGGCCATGCCCGCCCGGACCGGCACACCGGCGAGCACGCCGGGGCGGGAGTACGTCCATGGCGGCTCGCGGCCGGCTTCTTCCTGGGGCTGGCGGCCGCGACCAAATGGAACGGCCTGTACTTCCTCGCCTTCTTCATGGTCCTGACCCTGCTGTGGGACGTCGGCTCCCGCCGCGTGGCAGGGGCTCGACACCCGTACCGGTCGGTCCTGCGCAAGGACCTCGGATGGTCGGTGCTGTCCGTCGTCCCCGTCGCCGTGGTGACGTATGTGGCCACATGGACCGGCTGGTTCCGCTCCGACCACGGCTACGCGCGCCACTGGGCCGACGGCCGTGGCGGCACCTGGTCGTGGATCCCGGCCCCACTGCGCAGCCTGTGGCACTACGAGTACGGGGTGTACCAGTTCAACGTGGGGCTGCACAGCTTCCACAAGTACGAGTCCAACCCCTGGAGTTGGCTGGTCCTCGGCCGCCCGGTGCTGTTCGACTACGAGTCGCCGAAACCCGGAACGGACGGCTGCCGCACGACGGTCGACTGCTCGCAGACGATCCTCGCCCTGGGCACGCCCCTGCTGTGGTGGACGGCGTGCTTCGCCCTTGCGTATCTGCTCTACCGGTGGGCCCTGCGCCGCGACTGGCGTGCCGGCGCGATCCTGTGCGCGGTGGGCGCCGGTTACCTGCCCTGGTTCCTGTACCAGGACCGCACGATCTTCTCCTTCTACGCGGTCGTCTTCGTGCCGTACCTGTGTCTGGCCGTGGCGATGATGCTCGGCGCGCTGCTGGGTCCGCCGGGGGCGGGCGAGACGCGCCGTACGGGGGGTGCGGTCGCGGCGGGCGCGCTGGTCCTGCTCATCGCCTGGAACTTCATCTACTTCTTCCCGATCTACAGCGGGCAGACGATCCCGTACGCCGACTGGCACGCCAGAATGTGGCTTGACACCTGGATATGAGTCCAACGGGGGTCCGCCTACCGGTCGTTCGCGAGGCGTCCCTCTCGTCACTCGCAGAGCGCCGCCTGTACGGCCGCCTTGATGTCGTCGCTCTGTGCGTCCGGACCACCCGGGCCGAGGTTCACCATGACCGTCGCCTGCCTGCCGTCGACCGTGGCACCGGCCGCCGCCTCGTATCCGGGGATGTCGCCGGTGTGCCCCCAGTAGCGGCCGCCCCAGGGCAGCGGCCTGCTCTCCAGGCCGAGGCCGTACGCCCGGCCGTCCGAGTTGCCGGTCGGGCGCGTCCTCGTCATCTCCCGTAGCTGCGCCGGGTGCAGCAGCTTGCCGCGCAGGAGAGCGGCCAGGAATCGGTTGACGTCCCCGCCGCTGGAGATCATCTCCCCGGCCGGGCCCCCGACCGACGGATTGATCGCGGTGATGTCCCTGAGCGGCGCGTCCTCGCCAGGCCGCACGTAACCGCGCGGATGCGGTCCGGGGATCTCCGAGACGTCACCCGGCACGTACGTCTCGCGCAGACCGAGCGGCGTGATGATGCGCCGGCGGATCTCCTCGCCGTACGTGCGGCCGGTCACCCGCTCGATGATCATGCCGGCCAGGAAGTAGCCCGTATTGGAGTAGCGCCAGCCCTTGCCCGGTTCGAAGGTCGGGGGGTGGTCGAGCGCGATGTTCACGAGGTCACGCATGTCGCGGTGGGCCAAGGGGTCGTTGAGGATCTCCTGTGGGCTCAGGTGGTCCAGGATGTCGGGGACGCCGCTGGTGTGCTGGAGCAGCTGCCGGACGGTCATCTTCCGTCCGTCGTTGCCGTGTCCGCGGACCACGCCGGGCAGGTAGCGCTCCACCGGTGCGTCGAGGACGACGCGATGCTCTCCCACCAACTGGAGCATGGCCGTCGCCAGGAACATCTTGGTCATGCTGCCGATCCGGAACCTGCTGTCCCGGTGTACCGGCGCTTTCGTCCTCACGTCCGCGACACCGCTGGTCAGCACCGTGCGGCCGGTGCGGTTCCGCATTTCGACGAGCGCTCCGGGACCGCCGTCGACCGTGGTGAGGCGGTGGAGGATCGCGCGCAGCCGGGCGTGGTCGGTTGTCCGGGCGGACTTGGCGGCGGCGACCGTGGCGCTGGCGCTGTGCCGTTGCCCATCGTCTCCGATCGGTGAGGCCACCGCGACTCCGGCCGCCACGGCCAGCGTGAGTAAGCCGCCGATCGCACGATTCCGCTTGGTCACGTGTGCTTCCCCTGACTGTGAGAGCCGTCGTGTCAGGGAGCGCCGTGTGCCCCGCCTCCCTGTCCCCGTTTCCTGTCCCACGATGGCCGCGGAGGGCGGGGAAGCGCGATGGGGGGATCAACCGGACCGGTGGTGGGGTTAACCCCCTGCTGCCCCGCCCTGACGGTGCCTAGGGCATCGCAGATGGATGGAGGTCGGAGTGAAGGGGTGTGAGGTCCGCCGCCCGGAGCACGTCCCGGGTTCGTGAACGCTGGATCTTGCCGCTGGTGGTCCGGGGGACGCTCATCGGTCCGACGATGACGACCTGGACGGCCAGCCGCAGTTCGCGGGCAAGGCGTTCTCTGATGACCCCGGCGAGAGCCGCGGGACTGCGGCCGTTGAGGTGGAGGGGGCGGATTTCCTGGACCAGGACGATACGTTCGTGACCAGCGTCGTCGGCCAGGGCGAACGCGGCACACGGGCCGGTGGCGGGGTCGGACGCCTCGCTGACGCTCTCGATGTCCTGGGGGTGGATGTTGCGGCCGTTGGCGATGATCAGGTCCTTGGCGCGACCGGTGACGTACAGTTCGCCGTCCTGGAAGAAGCCGAGGTCTCCGGTCCGCAGGTACGGCCCGTCGCCGTCGGCGGTGACGGCGGCGAAGTGCTCGGCGGTGGCCTGCGGATCGTTGAGGTAGCCCTCGGCGACACTCTCACCACGTACCCAGACCTCGCCCACCTGCCCGTCCTTGACCGGCCCCGACGTGGCGGGGCCGACGATGCGGACGTCGGCGCCCGCGGGAGCGCCGCAGCTGACGAGGTCGACGCCGTCCGGGTCGGGCACGGCGTGTCCGGCCTCCAGCGCGTCCCGGCAGAAGCGCCCCATGGTCGGTCCGCTGCCGCAGGGGGTGCCGGTGACCATGAGCGTGGCCTCGGCCAGGCCGTAGCTCGGCGCCCAGACGCGCGGGCTGAAGCCGATGGGGGCGAGCCGGCGGGCGAACGCATTCAGTACGTCGGCGCGGACGGGCTCGGCGCCGTTCAGCGCGAACCGCAGACAGTCGACGTTCAGGTCCGCGTCCAGATCGGTGAGTTGGCTGTCCTTGATGCTTCGCAGCAGCCAGTCGTAGCCGAAATTCGGGGCGAAGGTGTAGTAGGCCCGGTACCGACTGATCATCTGGAGCCAGAGCAGAGGGTGGGCGATGAAGGAGACCGGGGAGGAGAAGACGAGGTTGCCGCAGCTCACGAGCGGACTGAGCAGCATGCCGACCAGGCCCATGTCGTGGTAGTGCGGCAGCCAGCCGGCGCCGGTGGGGGACGGGTCGTGGCGCAGTTCGTCCAGGACTTCGTCGGGGGCGAGCTTCTCCCTGATCGACAACAGGTTGTGCAGCAGGTTCCGGTGGTTGATGACGACGCCGCGCGGCTCGCTCGTCGAGCCGGACGTGTACTGGATGTAGGCGGTCGCGGTGAGTTCCAGGGCGGCGGGGGACCACGTCCCCGGGTCCGGCAGCGCGGTGCCGTCGGTCGCGACGCACTCGGCGGGCGCGACCAGATCCATGCCGGCGAGCCAGTAGCCGAGCCGGGGCTGGTGGGCGGCGTCGCTGAGGACCAGGCCGACATCCGCGTCACGGATGATGCCCTCGGCCCGTTCCAGGGCGCGCCGGTCGGTGTCCGGCAGCGGGGCGGGGATGGCGACCCGACCCGAGTACAGGCAACCGAGGAAGACCGCATAGAACTCCAGACCCGCCGGGTACATCAGCAGGACGCGCGCGCACCGGGCGGCGTACGGTCGGCCAGCCATGCCCCCACGGCACGTGCCCGGGCGTCGAGTTGGGTGTATCCGAGGCGTTCCACCTCGACGAGTTCACCGCGGACGCTGTCCACGCGCGCGTACCAGCGGGTGTCGCCGAGGAGCCACATCTTCTCGCGCAGGAACCGGACGAGTTCACTCATCGCCGGCCCCGATCCGCCACACCCGGCCGCTCCGCAAGGGCCTCCTCGACATGGCCGACCACGGCTCCGACCGTATGCAGTTCCCAGGCGACCTCGTCGGGGATGCGTACTCCGAACCGCTCCTCTGCGACGACGGTCATCCGCACCAGGACGAGCGAATCGAGGCCGAGGTCGGCGATGAACGCGGTCTGTTCGTCGACCTGTTCGGGGTCGACGCCGCCGAACTCGGCGAGCATTGCCTTGACCTCGGCGAGGATCTCGGAGCGTTTCACCGGGCGGCTCCCTGCTGCACCTTTTGCGGTACGTCCCAGGCGACGGGCAGGACGCTGAGGCCGCGCTCGAACATGCTGGGCCGCCACCGCGGCATACCGTCCGGCCGCAGGCCCGGCAGCCGGCGCAGGACGGTGCTGACGGCGGCCTCTGCCGTCATCCGGCCGATGTGGGCGCCCAGGCAGTAGTGCGCGCCGTGGCCGAAGGCGAGATGGCCCGGCGTGGGGCGGCTCAGGTCGAGACGGTCGGGGTCGGGGAAGCGCGCGGGGTCCCGGTTGGCCGCGCCGATGCACAGGAACAGGGACTCGTCCGCCGGGACGGTCACATCGCCGAACTCGACGGGTTCCAGGGTGCCCCGCCAACTGGTGAAGGGCAACGGGCTCTCGTAGCGCAGCAGTTCGCCCATGCCGGTCGCGAGGAGGGCGGGATCGTCGCGGAGCGCGGCGAGTTGGCCGGGGTGGGCGAGCAGGGAGTGCAGGCTGTTGCCGACGCTGTTGATGCTGGGGCCTGGCCGGCGACGAGCATCATCATCACCAGGCCGTGCAATTCGTCCTCGCTGATCAGACCGTCCTGGTCGCGGGCCCGGACCAGCAGCGAGATCAGGTCGTCGCCCAGGGAGCGACGCTTCTCGGCGACGGCCCCGCGGACGAACGCGTCGACCTCGTGGGCGAGCGCCTCGACGTAGGGGACGTCGTTGTTCCACTCGGCGGTACGCCAGATCATCGCCCGCAGGTGGTTCATGCGGGGCGGGGTGGCGCCGAGGACGGAGAAGAGCACGTTGCCGCCGAGCGGATAGGCCACCGCTGCCATCAGGTCGCCGCGGCCCCGCTCCACGATCCGGTCGATCCGGGCGTCCACGAGACGCTGCACCCGAGAGCGCCACTGCTCCTGCCGGGCGGGCGTGAAGAACGGCCGCATGATCGCCCGCAGTTCGGCGTGCCGCGGGTCGTCGCTGTCCAGCAGATGCACGAACAGCCGCTCCCGCAGTTCGGACGGCCAGTGCCGCAGCCACATCAGGCCGGCGGGGATCCGCTTGCTGTCGCAGGTCACGCGTGGGTCGGTGTGAGCGGTACGGACGTCGTCGTAGCGGGTCAGCAGCCAGCCGGGTCCGTCCGGGCTGAGGACCCGGCTCAACGGCCGGTGCTCGCGCAGCCAGTGCAGTGTGGGGTACGGGTCGTGGTGGAACGCCTCGGTGAACGGGGCCGGCAGACCGCCGGGAAGCTCCTCGGGCGGCCAGCCGGACGGGTACGCGCGGGCCGCCCCGACCCTGGGCCTCGGCTGCGCCGGGACGTACGCGGCGGCGGCCGGGGAGGGCGGTGCGGACCGCGCCACGGACACGCCCTGGAGGCGGCTGGTGCGCAGCATCGGGTAGTTGAGCTCGGCGAACCTGTCGCCGCTCAGCCCCGGCCCGCCGTGGTTGGACAGGAACGGAACCCCCGCGAGGTGCGAGTCGTTCACCCTCAGCTGGCCGCACGAGCGGACGTCCCGCACGAACCGGTCGATGACCTCCGGGCTCTGTGCCCACAGGGAGTTGCGCAGGCCGGCCAGATCCACGATCCCGCCGGGCAGCCGGCACCCCAGGCCCACGATCGCGAACGCCATCCCCACACCCCATCCCTGAACCCTGCGCAGTCGGGACGGCAGGTCAAAGGGCGGCGCCGCCAACGGCTCCGTCCCTCGCGATCAGTCCCGAGTCATCATCACCACCAGTAGAGTTGATGTCACCCTGAGTAGTCATCACTCACACGGCTGAAAAAGGATCATGCCGGGGAGCGGAACTCGGGCGTCCGCTCCCCGGCAGATCGCTCCCGGTCTCAGGACGCGGAAAGTTCCTCACGGACCGTGCGGGCCGCGGCGACCAGGTTCTCCAGGGAGGCGCGCGTCTCGGGCCAGCCGCGGGTCTTCAGACCGCAGTCGGGGTTGACCCAGAGCCGTTCGGCGGGGATGGCTTCAAGTCCCTTGCGCAGCAGGGCCGCTGCCTCCTCGGTGCTCGGTACGCGGGGGGAGTGGATGTCGTAGACGCCGGGTCCCGCCTCGCGCGGGTAGCCGTGTTCGGCCAGTTCGCGGGCCACCTGCATGTGCGAGCGGGCGGCTTCCAGGCTGATGACGTCGGCGTCGAGGTCGTCGATGGCCTGGACGATGTCGCCGAACTCGGCGTAGCACATGTGGGTGTGGATCTGCGTGTCCGGGCGTACGCCGCTGGTGGTGAGGCGGAAGGATTCCGTGGCCCAGTCCAGGTAGGCCGGGTGGTCGGCGGCGGCGCGCAGCGGCAGCGTCTCGCGCAGCGCGGGCTCGTCGACCTGGATGACCGAAGTGCCCGCGGCCTCCAGGTCGTTGACCTCGTCGCGCAGGGCGAGCGCGACCTGGCGGGCCGTGTCGCCGAGCGGCTGGTCGTCGCGGACGAAGGACCAGGCGAGCATGGTGACCGGGCCGGTGAGCATGCCCTTGACCGGACGGGAGGTGAGGGACTGGGCGTACTGGGTCCAGCGCACCGTCATCGGCTCGGGGCGGGAGATGTCGCCGGCCAGGATCGGCGGACGGACGTAACGGGTGCCGTAGGACTGGACCCAGCCGTGCTGCGTGGCGAGGTAGCCGGTGAGCTGCTCGGCGAAGTACTGGACCATGTCGTTGCGTTCGGCCTCGCCGTGCACGAGGACGTCGATCCCTGTCTTCTCCTGGAAGGAGATGACCTCCTGGATCTCGGCCTTGATGCGCTCCTCGTACCCTGCGGCGTCGATGCGCCCGCCGCGCAGATCGGCGCGTGCGGTGCGCAGTTCGCCGGTCTGCGGGAAGGAGCCGATGGTGGTGGTCGGCAGCAGCGGCAGGCGGAGCTGGGCGCGCTGTGCGGCGGCCCGTTCGCCGTACGGCTGTGAGCGGCGGGTGTCCGCGTCGGTGACCGCCGCCGCCCTGGACCGGACGGCCGGGTCGCGGGTGATCGGCGAGCCGGCGCGGGACGTCAGATCGGCCCGGTTGGCGGCGAGTTCGGCGGCGATGGTGTCGGTGCCCTGCGCGAGGCCCTTGGCGAGGGTGATGATCTCGGCGGTCTTCTGCCTCGCGAAGGCCAGCCAGCGCAGGACCTGTGGCTCGATGTCCCGCTCCAGGCCCGTGTCCAGGGGCACATGGAGCAGTGAGCAGGAGGCGGCCACGTCGACCCGGTCGGCCAGCCCGAGCAGGGTGCCCAGGGTGGACAGGGACTTCTCCAGGTCGTTGACCCAGATGTTGCGGCCGTTGACCACGCCGGCGACCAGGCGCTTGCCGGGCAGTCCGCCGACGGCGGCGAGCGCGTCGAGGTTGGCGGCGGCGGACTCGGTGAAGTCCAGTGCCAGCCCGTCGACGGGGGCCTTCGCCAGCACCGGCAGGGCGTCGCCGAGCCGGTCGAAGTACGAGGCAACCAGCAGCTTCGGGCGGTCGGTGAGGGCACCCAGATCGCGGTAGGCGCGCTCGGCGGCGTTCAGCTCGGCCGGGGTGCGGTCCTGCACGAGTGCGGGCTCATCGAGCTGTGCCCACTCGGCGCCGGCCGCGCGCAGGTCGGCGAGAACCTCGGCGTACACCGGCAACAGACGGTCCAGGAGCGTCAGCGGCTCGAAGGCGGCGGGCGCACCGGGGGCGGGCTTGGCGAGCAGCAGGTAGGTGACCGGGCCGACCAGGACGGGGCGGGCGGTCAGGCCCAGCGCCAGGGCCTCCTTCAGCTCGGCGACCTGCTTGGCCGAGTCGGCCGTGAAGACGGTGTCCGGGCCCAACTCCGGGACCAGGTAGTGGTAGTTCGTGTCGAACCACTTCGTCATCTCCAGCGGTGCCACGTCCTGCGTGCCGCGGGCCATGGCGAAGTAGCCGTCGACTGTGTCGGCCGTGACGGCGTCCCGGTGCCGCTCTGGGATCGCGCCGACCATGACGGTGGTGTCCAGGACGTGGTCGTAGTACGAGAAGTCGCCCGTCGGGACCTCGTGGATGCCGGCGTCGGCCAGCTGACGCCAGTTGGCGGCGCGCAGTTCGGCGGCCGTGGTGCGCAGGGCGTCGGGCGTGACGCGGCCCTTCCAGTAGCCCTCGATCGCCTTCTTCAGTTCCCGGTTCGGGCCCTGGCGGGGGTAGCCGTACACGGTGGCCCGTGCTGCCGCGGCTGCGGACTTCGTGGTCACGGAGATCTCCTTCGCGAGATGAATCCCTGGGGTCCCGGGGACGGGACGAGAGCGCGAAGGGGTGACGAACCCGACGGTCGGAGCGTGCGCGGATGGGCACGGTCGTCCGCCTGGTATGTACGCCGACCGCCCTCGAGGTCACCGGGATGTCCGCGCACGAGGTGTCCGCGCGCGGGCAGTTGGCAGGTCTTCGGACTCGCGGGCACGTCCTCCTGACCGGAGGACATCTACTGGCCGTCGCTTCCCAGGCCCCGTTCGTCGGGCCCAGTGCGGATGACGGCGGTCGTTCCCACTCACCGCTGCGGGGCAGTCCCGGATTCCCACCGGGTTCCCTCTTGCGACGCATCCCACCTGGAGGGCGGGGCGAACCAGCTGCACCGGCCAGCCTACGGGGTGGCACCGCGGAGGGACGGACGGCGTCCGTCATTCGGATGGTGAAATGGGACACCCGAGTGCCGGAGTGCCCCGAGCTCCCCGAGTGCCGGGAGTTCCCTGAGATCTCCGAGTGCCGGGAGTTCCCTGAGATCCCCGAGCTCCCCGAGCGTGCCTGGGCTCGCAACGCCACAGGGCGGGAAGCGCGCCGCATCCGCGCTTCCCGCCCTTCCCCTGTGTCCGCCGCGCGGGAACCCTCACTCCCGGCGGCGACGCGGGCCCCTCGGCCCGCGTCGTACCAGGCCCTCAGTCCTGGTCGTAGACGTGGAACCCGCGGCCGGTCTTCCGGCCGAGCAGTCCCGCCTCCACCATCCGCTGGAGCAGCGGGGGAGGGGCGTAGAGGGGTTCCCTGAACTCGTCGTAGAGCGACTCGGCGATCGAGGCGACCGTGTCCAGCCCGATCAGGTCTGCCAGTTTCAGTGGGCCCATGGGGTGGGCGCAGCCCAGCTCCATGCCCGTGTCGATGTCGGCGGCGGTGGCGAAACCGGACTCCGCCATCCGGACCGCGGACAGCAGGTACGGGATGAGCAGGGCGTTGACGACGAAGCCTGCCCGGTCCTGGGAGCGGATGACGGTCTTGCCGAGCGCGCGGACCGCGAAGTCCTCGACGGCGGCGACGGTCGTCCCCGACGTGTGCAGCGAGGTCACGACCTCCACCAGGGGCAGCACCGGCACCGGGTTGAAGAAGTGCAGGCCCACGACCCGGTCGGCCCGGCCGGTCGCCATGCCGAGCCGCATGACGGGGAGTGAGGAGGTGTTGGTCGCCAGCACCGCCTCCGGGTCCTCGACGATCTTGTCGAGCGTGGCGAAGACTCCGGCCTTGGCGGCCGGGTTCTCGACGACCGCCTCGACGACGAGCTGCCGGTCGGCGAGATCGTCCAGGCTGCCGCTGAAGACCATGCGGGCGAGGGCGTCCCGCGCCGCGGCCTCCTCCAGCTTGCCGCGGCGCACCGCGCGGTCGAGTGATGCCGCCACCCGCTCCCGTGCCGCGCGGGCCGCGAGCGCGTCCACTTCGCAGACCACGGTGTCGAGCCCGGCCCGTGCGCACATCTCGGCGATCCCGGCCCCCATCTGCCCGCCGCCGACCACCCCGACGCGCCGGATGCCCCCGCTCACGCGCCGGCCTTCGTCCGCTTCACGAGGTGCCGGGTGTACGCGTCCGGGGTGAAGAACTGGGGCAACTCGCCTGCCAGCGCCATGCGTTCGAACAGGGCGCGGATCTCGTCGACGGGCGCCCACGGGTACTCGGCGCCGAGCGCGGCGACCTCGTCGTCGAGCAGCCGCAGCACCGTCTCCCGGTCGACGACCCGGTGCCGGAGCCACTGCCAGATCTGCACGCGGGCGATCTCGGCGGTGGCCGCGTCCTCCATCAGGCCGTACAGGGCGACGGCGCCCTGCCCGCGCAGCCAGGCGGCGAAGTAGCGCAGCGCGACGGCGATGTTGCTGCGGACACCCTCCGCGGTCGGCGGCCCGCTGATCCTTCGCACCGACAGCAGGTCGGCCGCGGTCACCTCGACGTCGTCGCGGGTACGGTCGAGTTGGTGGGGCCGTTCGCCGAGGACACCGTCGAAGACCTCGCGGCAGGCGGGGACCAGCCCGGGGTGAGCCACCCAGGAGCCGTCGAAGCCGTCCTCCGCCTCGCGCTCCTTGTCGAGCCGGACCTTGGCGAGCGCGGCCTCGTTCGTGTCCGGGTCCTTGCCGGGCACGTGGGCGGCCATGCCGCCGATGGCGTGCGCGCCGCGACGGTGGCAGGTGCGCACGAGGAGTTCGGTGTACGCCCGCATGAAGGGGGCGCTCATCGTCACCTTGGCCCGGTCGGGGAGGAGGAAGTCGGTGCGGTGACCGAAGGTCTTGATCAGGCTGAACAGGTAGTCCCAGCGACCCGCGTTGAGTCCCGCGCTGTGCTCACGCAGTTCGTAGAGGATCTCCTCCATCTCGAACGCGGCGGTGATCGTCTCGATGAGGACCGTGGCGCGGATCGTGCCGCGTGGGATACCGAGCAGTTCCTGGGCGAGGACGAAGACGTCGTTCCACAGACGTGCCTCGTAGCGGTTCTCCAGCTTCGGCAGGTAGAAGTACGGACCGTACCCGGCGTCGATCTGGCGCTGGGCGCAGTGGAAGAAGTACAGGCCGAAGTCGACCAGGGCGGCGGGCACGGGCCGCCCGTCCGACTCCAGGTGCTCCTCGTCGAGATGCCAGCCGCGCGGGCGGACCATGACGGTGGCGAGCCGGTCGCTCTCGCCGAGCCGGTATTCCGTGCCCTCCGCCGTGGTGAAGTCGAAACGGCGCTCGACGGCGTCGAGCAGGTTGAGCTGGCCGCCGATGACGTTGTCCCAGAGGGGAGCGGTGGCGTCCTCGAAGTCCGCCATCCAGACCTCGGCGCCGGAGTTGAGCGCGTTGACCGCCATCCGGCGGTCCGGCGGGCCGGTGATCTCGACGCGGCGGTCGGTCAGGCCGGGTGCGGGCGGTGCGACGCGCCAGGCCGGGTCGGCGCGGACGGCGGAGGTGACCAGGGGGAAGCCGAGCGGTGAGCCCGACGCCAGCCGCAGCGCCAGCCTGCGGCGCTCCTTCATGAGTTCCCGGCGGCGTTCGCCGAACTCCGCAGCGAGCCGGCCCACGAAGTCGAGGGCGGCAGGCGTGAGGATCTCGTCGTGACGGTGGCCCGGACCGGCGAGGACGCGGACATGGTGGGTCAGTGCGGTGGTGGACATCGGGTCTCCTGAGGGGTGGGAGCGGAGGGGCTGGACGGGGACGGACGCCCGCCCCTCCGCTCGACAAGTGCGGCCCGGCGGCCTAGTGGAACTGCTCTTCCTCCGTGGACCCGGCCAGCGCGGTCGTGGACGACGCGGGATTGACCGCCGTCGACACCAGGTCGAAGTACCCCGTACCGACCTCGCGCTGGTGCTTGACGGCGGTGAAACCGTGGGCCTGCGCGGCGAACTCCTTCTCCTGCAGGTCGACGTAGGCGGTCATGCCGTGCTCGGCGTAGCCACGGGCGAGGTCGAACATGCCGTGGTTCAGGGAGTGGAAGCCGGCCAGCGTGATGAACTGGAACTTGTAGCCCATCGCGCCCAGTTCACGCTGGAACTTGGCGATCTGGTCGTCGTCCAGCGCGGCCTTCCAGTTGAAGGACGGCGAGCAGTTGTACGCCAGCATCCGGTCCGGGTACCGGGCGTGGATCGCCTCGGCGAACTCGCGGGCCTGCTCCAGATCCGGGGTGCCCGTCTCCACCCAGATCAGATCGGCGTACGGCGCGTAGGCCAGACCGCGTGCGATGACCGGCGCCATGCCGCCCCGCACCCGGTAGAAGCCCTCCGCCGTCCGCTCGCCGGTGACGAACTCGGCGTCGCGCTCGTCGACATCACTGGTGAGGAGGTTGGCGGCGAGAGCGTCGGTGCGGGCGACGATGACGGTCGGCACGTCGGCGATGTCCGCCGCCAGACGGGCCGCGTTGAGGGTGCGGATGTGCTGCGAGGTCGGGACGAGGACCTTGCCGCCGAGGTGGCCGCACTTCTTCTCGGAGGCGAGCTGGTCCTCGTAGTGGATGCCGGCCGCGCCCGCCGCGATCATCGCCTTGGTCAGCTCGAATGCGTTGAGCGGGCCGCCGAAGCCGGCCTCCGCGTCGGCCACGATCGGCGCCAGCCAGTCCGTGGTGTCGCCCGCGCCCTCCGCGGTGGCGATCTGGTCGGCGCGCAGCAGCGCGTTGTTGATCCGACGCACCACCTGCGGAACGGAGTTGGCCGGGTAGAGGCTCTGGTCGGGGTAGGTGTGCCCGGCCTGGTTGGCGTCGGCGGCGACCTGCCAGCCGGACAGGTAGATCGCCTGGAGGCCGGCCTTGACCTGCTGCACCGCCTGCCCCCGGTCAGCGCGCCGAGCGCGTGGATGTAGTCCTGCTCGTGCAGTTGACGCCACAGCCGCTCGGCCCCGCGCCGGGCCAGCGTCTGCTCCTCGCGGACACTGCCGGACAGCCGTACGACGTCCTCGGCGCTGTAGGTGCGCTCGATGCCCTGCCACCTAGGGTCGGTGGCCCAGCGCCGTGCGAGCTCCTCGGCCGCCTGCGTCCTCGCCTCTGCCATGACTGTCACCGTCTCCTCGGTCTGTTGCGTCTGCCAATCGTGTGCTGCGCTCCGCACGAGTGGCACTGCGTGTCTCATCAAGAGGTGCGGCCCGCCGTCACCCCGAAGGGCGAAGGTGAGCAATGCTGCCGGTACGGGCTGCCGTCCTGCCGGGATCTCCGACGTCAGGGCATGAATCGCGCCCCGGTTCCGGGCGGAGCCTGCCGGGTCCGGTGGGCCGCACTCACACTCTGGCACTGGCACTCAGTGCCGCCAACCATGGAAGCCTGCCAAGCTTTGCGAATCTTCTGGCCGCTGTTTGCCAACTTTGCGAAGGACGCGAGGTGCTCTGGCCGGCGTACCCTGACCTGGTCTCAGCCGGTCCCTGACATGGAGGAACGCACGCGGTGAGCAAGACCTATGCGGGGGCACGGCTGCGCAGGCTCCGTGAGGAGCGCCGGATGAGCCAGGCCGAACTGGCCCGGGTCCTCGCCATCTCGCCCAGCTATCTGAACCAGATGGAGCACGACTCCCGCCCGCTCACCGTCCCCGTCCTGCTCCGGCTGACCGAGACCTTCGGACTGGACCCGAACTTCTTCTCCGAGCGCGACACGACCCGTCTGGTGGCCGACCTGCGCGAGGCGCTCACCGGTGAGATCGCCGAAGCCCGCGTCTCCCCGTCCGACCTCGCCGAACTCGCCTCCCGCATGCCCGCGGTCGCGCGGGTCCTCCTCGACCTGGGCCGCCGCAACCAGCTCCTGTCCGAGCGGCTCGCGGGAGCGGCCGACGGCCGGGACACCGCCGTCGAGACACCGCGCTCACCCCACGAGGAGATCCGGGACTTCTTCTACCGCCGCCAGAACTACCTGCACGACACCGACCTCGCGGCCGAACGCCTCGCCGACGAGATCGGCATCCGGCCCGGCGAGGTCGTCGGCGCCCTCACGGCGAGACTGGCCGACGCGCACGACGTCCGCCCGGCCGCAGGGACCGGCGACCGGCTGCACCACTTCGACGCGGCGACCCGCACCCTCCACCTGTCGACCCGCCTGCGCCCCGGCCAGCGAGCGTTCCGCATGGCCACGCAACTGGCGCTCCTCGAATACGGCGACGTCGACCGTCAGGCCGCCGAGGACTTTCCGCCCGGCTCACCCGCCCACGCCCTGGCCCGCATCGGCATCGCCAACTACTTCGCGGCCGCGCTGATCCTGCCGTACACCGCCTTCCACACGGCGGCCGAGGAGTTCCGCTACGACATCGAGCGCCTCACCGACCGCTACGGCCTCGGCTATGAGACCGTCTGCCACCGCCTGAGCACCCTCCAACGACCCCGACTGCGCGGTGTGCCCTTCTCCTTCGTGCGTGTCGACCGTGCCGGGAACATGTCCAAACGCCAGTCGGCCACCGGCTTCCACTTCTCCCGGGCCGGCGGCACCTGCCCCTTGTGGAACGTCTACGAGGCGTTCGCCGCCCCCGGTCGCATCCACGTTCAGATCGCCGAAATGCCGGACGGGCAGCGCTACTTGTGGACCGCCCGCGCTGTCACCCGGCACCGAGGCGGCTGGGGCGAGCCCGGCAGGACGTATGCCATCGGGCTCGGCTGCGAGATCCGCCACGCCCACCGCCTCGTCTACTCCGACGGCCTCGATCTCACCAACGCCTCCGCGGCGACCCCGATCGGGATGGGCTGCCGCGTCTGCGAGCGTCTCGACTGTCCTCAGCGGGCGGCTCCTCCGCTGGGCAGGGCACTCGCCGTCGACGAGCACAGCAGCACGTTCGTGCCGTATCCGGTCGAGGCTGAGAACGACAGGCGGGCGTGACCGGCCCGGGCGTTGCCGTTCAGCCGGCAGGAGGAGCCGTACCGGGTGATGCGGCCGACGGCCTCCTCGATGCCGGGGACGACGACGCTTGCGTCAGGGGTGGGGCAGCCTGGGACCGGGCGGGGTGACGAGGGCTCAGGAAGACGACGATGCCCGTGCCGTCGGGGGAGGGGTGGGTGGCCTGCGTCCAGCCGTGGCGGCGGTAGAAGGACATGGCTCGCCCCGACCGGACGGAGGTGAGCAGCCAGGAGCGGCCTTCGGGGGCGTCCGCGGTGACCGCTTCCAGCAGGTCGGCGGCGAGGCCGGTGCCCCGGGTGGCGCCGCGGACGGCGAGTTCGTCCACCTCGCGGGCCCCGCACAGCCAGTCGACGCTGCGGTCGGGGCCGAGCCCGGCGGCGGCCTGCGGGTAGCAGCGGTCGGTGGGGAGGGGGTTGGGGGTGGTCCAGGCGGTGGCGAAGCCGAGGGCCTCCTGGCCGGCGAGGGCGAGCGCGGCGGTGAAACCGGGACGGCGGACGTCCAGCGTGAGCCGCTTGGCGAACTCGACCGCGTATTCCTCGCCCTCGTTCCATGGTGGGCCACTGAAGGCGTCGAGATAGACGGCGCGCAGCGCGGCGGAGTGGGCGAGGAGATCGGCGCCCTTGAAGACCCGGACGACAGGGTTCATCAGGCGGCCACCGCCTTGGCGATGGCCGCCACAGGGTGCAGGGCCGCGTACTCAAGCGGCGCCGACGGATCGATCGACACGTCCAGCGGGGCCGGTCCGGCTCCGGCACGCACGAGGAGGTCGCCGACGGCGGCGATCATCGCGCCGTTGTCCGTGCACAACCGCAGGGGCGGCACGCGCAGTTTGACACCCGCGGCGCGGCAGCGCTCCTCGGCCAGGGAACGGACACGGGAGTTCGCGGCAACCCCGCCGACCACGACCAGGGTGCCCACACCATGCTCGACGCAGGCCGCCACCGCCTTGCGGGTCAGTACGTCGGCGATGGCCTCCTGCAGCGACGCCGCGCCGCCGGCGACGGGCAGTTCAGGGCCCGCGTGCCCCTCCGCCCACCGCGCGGCAGCCGTCTTCAGCCCGGAGAAGGAGAAGTCGTACGGTTCGTCGCGCGGGCCGGTCAGCGGGCGCGGGAAGGGGACAGCGCGCGGATCCCCCACGCGCGCTGCCCGGTCGATGGCCGGACCGCCCGGATACGGCAGCCCGAAAACCCGCGCCACCTTGTCGAAGCACTCCCCGGCCGCGTCGTCGAGGGTGTCGCCGAGATGGACGATCGGATCGCGGGCCAGGTCGCGGACGAGGAGCAGCGAAGTGTGGCCGCCCGAGACGATCAGCACCATGCAGGGATCGGGCAACGGCCCGTGTTCCAGGGTGTCGGCGGCGACATGGCCGGCGAGGTGGTGCACGCCGTACAGGGGGACACCGAGCGCGTACGCGATGCCCTTCGCCCCGGCCAGCCCCACCTGGAGCGCGCCCGACAGGCCCGGTCCGGTGGTGACGGCGACCGCGCCGATGTCGCAGAGCCGCAACCCGGCACCGTCCAGGGCCTGCTGGACCACCGGTCGTACCGCATGCACATGGGCGCGGGCGGCGATCTCGGGCACGACACCGCCGTAGCGGGCGTGTTCGTCCATGCTCGACGCGATGGCATGGCCGAGCAGCCGGCCGTCCTGGACGAGACCCGCGCCCGTCTCGTCGCAGGACGACTCGATGCCCAGCACGATCGGAGATGCCTTGCGCCCCATACCGGATCACCCCTTTCTGCGCGACTAATGCTATTGCAAGCAATGTGCAATAAGGAAATCCTGACGCGGGCTTTGCCGCCCCTGCGTTGTTCTTGCAAGTGATGGGCAGAAGCCTGGGCCGCGCGGCTGAGAACAGCCATCCGACCAGCAGTAAGGCCCCCACCTCCATGACTTCCTCGTGGCACCGCATCGTTACGTCCATGACCCGCAAGGAGTGGGCGAACCTCGGCGGAATGGCCGCGTTCATCCTGGTGCTCCACGTCATCGGCTGGTTCACACTCGTGGTGGTCGTCGCCCCCGAGCACTACAGCCTGGGCAGCAAGACCTTCGGTATCGGCATCGGCGTCACCGCCTACACCCTCGGCATGCGGCACGCCTTCGACGCCGACCACATCGCCGCCATCGACAACACCACCCGCAAGCTGATGAGCGAGGGGCAGCGGCCACTGTCGGTGGGCTTCTGGTTCTCCCTCGGCCACTCCTCGATCGTCTTCGCCCTCGCCCTCCTGCTCTCCCTGGGCGTCAAGGCGTTGGCCGACCCGGTGCAGAACGACGACTCGGCGCTGCACAGCGTGACGGGCTGGATCGGTACGACGGTCTCGGGGACGTTCCTCTACCTCATCGCGGTCATCAACATCGTGATCATGGCCGGCGTCTGGAAGGTCTTCCGGCGGATGCGCACCGGCCACTTCGACGAGGCCGCCCTCGAAGACCAGCTCAACAACCGGGGCTTCATGAACCGCCTCCTCGTCCGCCTGATCAAGTCGATCACCAAGCCCTGGCAGATGTATCCCCTGGGCATGCTCTTCGGCCTCGGCTTCGACACCGCGACCGAGATCGCACTCCTCGTCCTCGCCGGCTCGGGCGCGGCATCCGGGCTGCCGTGGTACGCCATCCTGTGCCTGCCGCTCCTGTTCGCGGCCGGCATGTCGCTGCTCGACACCATCGACGGCTCGTTCATGAACTTCGCCTACGGCTGGGCGTTCTCCAAGCCGGTCCGCAAGGTCTACTACAACCTCACCATCACGGGCCTGTCGGTCGCCGTCGCCCTCATCATCGGCACTGTCGAGCTGCTGGGCCTGATCGCCGAGCAGGCGGACCTGCACGGCCCGTTCTGGGACTGGGTGTCCGGCCTCGACCTGAACGTCATCGGTTACGTCATCGTCGGCCTGTTCTTCGCCACGTGGGCGTTGGCCCTGGTGGTGTGGAAGGCCGGCCGCATCGAGGAGAAGTGGACGGCCGGCCTGGCGCCGCCCGCGCAACCGGGCTCGGGCAGCAGTGACACCGCGCTGCGACACGGCCCAGGTCCTAGGCCCAACGCCTGATCGAAAAGTTGTCGCTCTTACTGTTAACGTGCAGCTGCATATCATTCGCAATAATGTCGGAGGACGTTGGACATGGCGGTTTACACGCTCCCGGAGCTTCCGTACGACTACGCGTCGCTCGCCCCGGTCATCAGCCCCGAGATCATCGAACTGCACCACGACAAGCACCACGCGGCGTACGTGAAGGGCGCGAACGACACGCTGGAGCAGCTCGCCGAGGCGCGGGACAAGGAGTCGTGGGGCTCGATCAACGGCCTGGAGAAGAATCTGGCCTTCCATCTCTCCGGCCACATCCTGCACTCGATCTACTGGCACAACATGACGGGCGAGGGCGGCGGCGAGCCGCTGGAGAAGGACGGCGTGGGCGAACTCGCGGACGCCATCGCAGAGTCCTTCGGGTCCTTCGCGAACTTCAAGGCCCAGCTTTCCAAGGCGTCGGCCACGACCCAGGGTTCCGGCTGGGGTGTGCTCGCCTACGAGCCACTCAGCGGCCGCCTCATCGTCGAGCAGGTCTACGACCACCAGGGCAACATCGGCCAGGGTTCGACGCCGATCCTGGTGTTCGACGCCTGGGAGCACGCCTTCTACCTCCAGTACCGGAACCAGAAGGTCGACTTCATCGAGGCCATGTGGCAGGTCGTCAACTGGCAGGACGTGGCCAAGCGTTACGCCGCCGCCAAGGAGCGCGGCAACAGTCTGCTTCTCGCGCCGTGACGCCGTAACACGCCGCGGATGTCCTGCTCGTGATCGTCTTCTCAACCTTCACCGGCAGGCAGCACGATGAAGGGCTCCCACAAGAACATGACTTGTGGGAGCCCTTCGCAATCTCGTGGCGCTGGCTCGTGACGCTCTGCCCTACGGCGCACCCGAGCTCTGCGGCCTCGGCCCCTCCGGGGCGACGGTCTCCCCCGGAATCACCCGAGGCGCCCCCGGAGCGTCCTCGTCCTTCATCGCCCTGGCCTCGGACTTGAGGATGCGCGCCGACTTGCCCGCCGAACGGGCGAGTTCGGGAAGCTTCTTCGCGCAGAGGACGGCGATGACGACGAGGAGGATGATCACGAGTTCGCTCAGTCCGAACATGAGGTTCCCGTCCTTCTGGTGAGCTGGGTGACGTGTTGGCGCAGGTGGAGCAGGTGTGAGTAGCGTCCCACGGGCGAGCTGGGCCCCGCTGTCAGACGTCGACACCGAAGTCGGCGGCGATCCCGGCGAGTCCGGAGGCGTAACCCTGTCCGACCGCTCGGAACTTCCACTCGGCGCCGTGTCGGTACAACTCGCCGAACACCATGGCCGTCTCGGTCGAGGCGTCCTCGGACAGGTCGTAGCGTGCGATCTCGGCCCCACCGGCCTGGTTGACGATGCGGATGAAGGCGTTGCGGACCTGGCCGAAGCTCTGGCCGCGGTTCTCGGCGTCGTGGATGGAGACCGGGAACACGATCCGGTCGACGTCGGCGGGCACGGCCGCCAGCTCGACCTTGACGGACTCGTCGTCGCCCTCGCCCTCACCGGTGAGGTTGTCACCGGTGTGCTCCACGGAACCGTCCGGGCTGGTGAGGTTGTTGTAGAAGACGAAGTGCCGGTCGGACGGGACCTTGCCGGAGGCGTTCAGCAGCAGGGCGGAGGCGTCGAGGTCGTAGTCGGTGCCGGTGGTCGTGCGCACGTCCCAGCCCAGTCCGACCAGGACGGCGGTCAGGCCCGGCGCCTCCTTGCTGAGCGAGACGTTGCCGCCCTTGGACAGGGAAACTCCCACTGATGCTCTCCCCTTCGCGTGAGGTGATTGCGCTGATTGCGGTCCCTCTGAAATCTACATCACTGTAGAAGGAATGGAAGGCCGCCTCTGTTTTCCTTACGATGTACCGCTCGATGTATCGCACATGACGCGCAGGTCAGCGGAAGGGAGACAGGGCATGGCGGATGACCGGCAGCGTTCCCGGCGCCGGGGACAGGGCGAGCTGGAGGCGCTGGTCCTGTCGGCGCTGCGGGAGGCGGACGGTCCGGCGACGGCCGGCTGGGTGCAGGAACGGCTCGGCGGGGATCTCGCCTATACGACGGTGATCACGATCCTGACCCGTCTGCTGGCCAAGGGCGCGGTGACCCGGGAGCGTGCGGGCCGCTCCTTCGCGTGGACGTCGGCCTCGGACGAGGCGGGCCTCGCGGCGCACAGGATGCGCAGGGTGCTGGACGCCGAGAGCGACCGCGGGGCCGTGCTCGCCAGCTTCGTCACCGGTCTGCGGCCGGACGACGAGCGGCTGCTGCGTGAACTGCTCGGCCAGTCCCGGAGCGAACCGGGCGGGTCCCGGAGCGAAGGGGACAACTGACACCTCATGGGGGTCTTCGTCTTTCTCCCGCTCGTCCTGCCGCTCACGGCATGGCCGATCGCCCGCCTCGCCGAGCAGCACCTGCATCCCCGCACCGCGACAAGGCTGCTCACCGCCGTCGCCGCCGTCATGGCGGTGTGCAGCACGGTGTGCCTGGGCCTGGCGATGGTGGTCGGCACCGCCCAACTGCCCGGCAACCCGCTGCCCGACGGCTGGTCGGACCCCGAGGTGCGAGCAGCCGTGCCGTACGACGAGATCGTCGGCAAGGCCGCCATTCCGGCGCTGTGCGCGGTGGTTGTGGCCTGCGGCCGGACACTGTGGCGGCACGGCCGGGTCCGCCGCCACGCCCACCGGGCGCTCGCCGGGCTGCCGGGTACCGGTGTGGTCGTACTCCCCGACGAGATGCCGTATGCCTACGCGCTGCCGGGTGGCCGGCGGGACCGGGTGGTGGTCACCACGGGGCTGCTGGACCGTCTCGAACCCGCCGAACGCCGGGCGCTGTTCGCCCACGAACGGGCCCATCTGGCCGCGCGGCACCACCGTTTCCTGCTCGCCGTCCAACTGGCCGCGCGGGCCAATCCGTTCCTGCGCCCGCTGCGCACGGCGGTGTCGTACACCGCGGAACGCTGGGCGGACGAAGAGGCGGCCCGGGCCGTCGGCAGCCGCCGCACGGTGGCGAGCGCGATCGGCAAGGCGGCGCTGGTGTCCCGGGGCACTCCGCTCGCGACGCTGGCGGGCTTCGCGGCGCCGGGGCCGGTGCCGCGCCGGGTGGCCGCGCTGCTCGGGCCCGCTCCACAGGGACGTCGTTGGCCGTCACTGTTCACCTCGGTGGGCCTGGCGGCGTGGTGCGCTGCCGCGGGAACGGCCGTCTCGGCGATGTCCTCCGCGAACTCGGCGGTGACCATGGTCCTCATCCTGCGCGCGGCGACGCCTCTCTGAACGGGGGCTTCCCGAGCGGGCATTGGGGTTCCCGGCCGGCCGTCGACGGGTGCTGCCACGGGAATTTCTCCGGTTCGTACGATCCAGGCAACGGATGTTGCAAAGATCGTCGTCTGTTCCGGGTGAGGGGTTCGGGCTTCGGCCATTCATCTACAGAGGGGGCGCGGTGACGGGAACGGGGAAACGCCGGCGTATGCAGGGCGGCGCGGGGAAGACCCGGTTGACGCGGAGGGGGCGGATCCTGGCGTGGGGGGTGGGGGCGACGTCGGCCGTCGTCCTCGGAGTCGCCGGGGTGGGCGCCTGGGTCTACCAGGACCTCAACGACAACATCAAGTCCGCCGACGTCGATGACAAGATCGGCGGGGACCGGCCCGAGAACCTCAGCCCGGGCTCGAAGAACATACTCGTCGTCGGCTCCGACAGCCGCGACGGCGCCAACGCCGAGTACGGCAAGGACCTGACCACCATGCAGTCGGACACGCTGATGGTGCTGCACGTCCCGGCCAACCGGAAATGGGCCACGGTGGTGTCGTTCCCCCGTGACTCGTGGGTGGAGGTACCGGCCTGCGACAAGGGCGACGGCAGCACCTCCGCGCCGCACCACTACAAGATCAACGAGGCGTTCGCGCTGGGCGGCACGAGCGGCGAGGTCGCCGGGGCGGCCGCCTGCTCCATCAAAACGGTCGAGGCCAACACGGGCCTGCGCATAGACCACTTCATGTCCGTCGACTTCCAGGGCTTCAAGGGCATGGTCGACGCCCTGGACGGCATCGAGGTCTGCCCCGAGCAGGCCATCCACTCCAAGAAGGCCCGACTGGACATGGAACCCGGCTGCCAGACGGTCGGGGGTGAGAAGGCGCTCGGCTATGTGCGTGTCCGCTACGGCGTCGGCGACGGCTCCGACATCGGACGCATCGGACGCCAGCAGGAGTTCATGGACGCCCTCGCCGAGAAGGCACAGGCCAAACTGACCAGCCCGAAGGCGCTCTACGGCTTCCTGCAGTCGGCCACCAAGTCCCTGACCACGGACCCCGATCTCGCCGGCATCAAGCCGCTGTACGGCCTTGCGTCGGAGCTCAAGGGAATCCCGAGCGACCGGTTGACCTTCCTGACGGTCCCCAACTACCCGCGCGAGGCCGACGTGGCCACCGACAAGGCCAACGTCGTCTGGCAGTACCCGCAGGCCACCGACCTGTTCAACTCCCTCGCCAGGGACAAGGAGGTCGACAAGAAGCGCCTGGAGGCGGACACGAAGAACCCCTTGTACGCCTCCTCCGTGCGCGTCCAGGTTCTCAACGGCACGGGGACCTCGGGGCTGGCCGGTACCGTCGCGGGGAAGCTGCGCGCGGCCGGCCTCACCGTCGCGGGCACGGGCAACGCCCCGCAGAACAGCGGCACTACGAAGGTCACCTACCCGGCGGGTCTGGAGAAGCAGGCCCGGGCGCTCGTGGCCCGGCTGCCCGGCGTCCGGGCCACGCCGGACCCGGCCGCGGGGGCGGGAGTGGTCACCCTGGTCGTCGGCAAGGACCTCGACCTCGACGACATCCGCTGACCCGCCGCGCCGGGGCGGACGCCGCCCGCCCCGGCAGCCGGCCGCGTCCGCCCGAGGCGGGCGAGTGCCGACCGCTCAGAGGTCGAACTCGTGCGGCGGCAGGTCGAGCGCGTAGCACGCCTCCCGCACCACGGCCTGCTCGTCCTTGTCGAAGTCGCCGTCGGCGCCGCCGATGACGATGCCGATCTGGATGACGGCGCGCGCCTCGGCGGGCTTCTTCTTCGCCTTGGCGATCTCCTGCATCACGCTCACTTTGCCGAAGTCGAAGTCGGTGGTGAGCCGGTTCAGATTCTCCTCGAAGCGCCGGCGCAGATCCTCGGCAGGGAAGTTCTGCAACACCTCGTTGCTGGCGAGCAGTTGGGCCACCCGCTGCCGCTCGGAGGGGTCGACCGTGCCGTCGGCGGCGGCGACGAGCGCGCACATCGCCATGCTCGCGTCGCGGAATGCGCCGCTCTTGAGGTCGTTCTTCTTCGCCACCAACTGGGTCTGCATCGTCGATGCGGACTCCTTGATGCGGTCCCACAGGGCCATGAGAACTCCAAAAGGGTATGGGCTGCTTCGTGGCCGCCGAAGCAGGCGGCCACGTCTTCTACAGTAATGTAGAAGATGGCGCGTCAGTGCACGGTGTGGTTGAACCGGCGCAGGGACTTGTGCTTAGGGTGCTGGCGATGTCCGTTGACGCCACCCCCGCACCCACTGTCACGCGCGCACCGGAGCGACGGCAGGATCCGCCGCCGTCCGCGGGAGCGGCAGAGAGACGGGTCGAGCGGCGGGACCCGTTCCTCGACAACGCCAAGTACCTGGCGGTCCTGCTGGTGGCGGTGGGCCACGCCTGGGAGCCGATGCGGGAGGGAAGCCGGGCCGTCACCGCGCTGTACATGCTCGTGTACGCCTTCCACATGCCGGTGTTCGCGGTGATCTCGGGCTACTTCTCGCGCGGCTTCGAGGCGGAACCCCGTAAACTCGGGCGGCTGCTGACCGGCGTGGTGGTCCCGTACGTGGTCTTCGAGGTGGCGTACACCCTCTTCACGCGGTGGACCAGCCATGATCCCGCCCGGCCGATCAGCCTGCTGGACCCGCTTTATCTGACCTGGTTCCTGGCGGCGTTGTTCGTCTGGCGGCTCACGGCTCCGATCTGGCGGCTGGTGCGGTGGCCGCTGCCGCTCGCTCTCGGCGTGGCGATGCTGGCCACCCTCTCGCCCTCGATCGGCAGTGACCTCGGTCTCCAGCGTGTCCTGCAGTTCCTGCCGTACTTCGTGCTCGGCCTGCAGCTGAAGCCGGGGCACCTCCTCCTGGCCCGCCGCCGTGAGGCGCGCACCCTCGCCCTGCCGGTTCTCGGCTGCGCCCTCGTGGTGGCGTACTGGGCGGTCTCGCGGATGGACTACGGCTGGTTCTTCCACAGCGAGAGCGCCCAGGAGCTCTCCGCCCCCGCCTGGTACGGCCCCCTGATGACCCTGGCCACCTTCGGCTGTTCCGTCGTCCTGGTCGCCGCCTTCCTCGCCTGTGTGCCCGGGCGGCGGACCTGGTTCACGGTGCTGGGCGCCGGCACGCTGTCCGGCTTCCTGCTGCACGGGTTCGTGGCCCAGGCGGCCAAGTACTTCGGCTGGTACGACCACGCCTGGATCCGGCAACCCGTGGGGGAGGTCGCCGTCACACTGATCGCGGTCGCGGTCATGTCCGTGCTCTGCGCCCCCGGGGTCCAGCGCGTCCTCGGCTGTGTGACGGCACCACTGGCGCCGTCGACGTCCGTGGCCGGCCCGCCCGATACCCGAGCCGATGCCGGCCGGAGCCGGCCTGACGGCCCTCGGCGCCCTTGAGTCCGTGCACGGGGTACGGACGTTGTCGGCAGTGTTCGTGCAGGTCCGCCACCAGGCGTTTGTGCAGGTCCGCCACCAGGAAGGATGGGAGTTGGGCCTGATGGCGGGAGCGGCCGGGAGGGGATGCCGGAGCCGGCCGTGTGCGGTGCCGAGCAGATGTGGACGTCGGCCACCGTTCGCCCTCGCCGCGCCCGTCACACCTGCCCTGGCGAAGACGCCCATGGCTCCGGCTGCCCCACCGCCCCACCCCCTCGAGGACGGCGACCAGTACGGGGAAGGGAGAGCCATGGTTCAGTCCGACGACGAGGGTCTGGGCTCGCTCGAAGCACGACTGGCGCGTGATGACCCCCGCTTCGCCCGGGCGCTGGGCGCCGGACGGCCCACCAGGCCCCGCGAGTACCGCCGCACCGGCGTCTGGTGGATGCTGACGGGCGCGGTTGCCGTACTGGTCACCGGAATCGTCGTGGCCGACGGACTGCTCATCGCCGCCGGCCTGGTCCTCACCGGCATCGCCGGGCAGCTCTTCGATCCGCATCGCCCGCGCACAGGGCGCCGCTGCCCGCCGCGTCGCTGACGCGCCGGACCGGGACGGCCGCGGATACGACAACGTCCGTATGATCATCGGAATTTGGCATGCGCTAGAATCCTTTACCGAGCCCTTACGCTCCGTTGAGCGAGGGGTTGCTCAGTCGTTGGTGGTCGCTGCCGGTTCCGGCCGACGTGATGGGGGGCGTGACGTGGGTCCAGTCATCCGTGTGCGCGCCGAGGTCACCTCACGCGTCGAGAACGCCGCCCGCGACGGCGTTCCTGATACCGGCAGCGCAGTCGGCCTGAAGGGCCGCTCCGCGGGCTGACGCGCCCCACGCGCCCGACGAGGAAAACCGGCCACGGTACGCCGGTCGCCACGTCACCTCGCGGGCGGGGCGCACCTGCCGGCCCGTTGGAGCCCGCCGCAAGGACACGACCCACCTCGCCATGCGCTCAGCCGCTCACCCGGCCCGCGCACACGAACCTCAGCACCGTCTCGCCGTACGACACCACCGAGCCGACCGGCCCGCGCGGTTGCCCGCACCCGCGACGGCACCCAGGCACTCCCGGAGCTCAACTCCGTTGCCGGCACCCGCACCTGGCACAGACGCCGTCACCGAACCGATCACGGAGGTCAGACGCCCGTGCACAACACCACAGCCATGCTCATCGAACTCGGCGCGATCATCCTCGCCCTGGGGCTGCTGGGCCGCCTCGCCGGCCGGGTGGGCTTCTCGCCCATACCCCTGTATCTGCTCGCCGGACTCGCCTTCGGCCACGGTGGCCTTCTTCCTCTCCAGGCCAGCGAGGAGTTCGTCGCCACCGGCGCCGAGATCGGTGTCATCCTGCTGCTGCTCCTGCTCGGTCTGGAGTACAGCGCCTCCGAACTGGTCGACACCCTCAAGACCCAATACCCCTCGGGCGCGGTCGACTTCGTCCTGAACGCCGTCCCCGGCGCCGCGATGGCTCTGCTGCTCGGCTGGGGCCCGGTCGCCGCAGTCGCCCTCGCCGGTGTCACCTGGATCTCCTCGTCCGGCGTCATCGCCAAGGTCCTCGGGGATCTGCGCCGACTCGGCAACCGCGAAACCCCGGTCGTACTGGGCGTGCTGGTCCTCGAAGACCTCTCCATGGCCGTCTACCTGCCCATCCTCACCGCCCTGTTGGCCGGCGTGAGCCTCGCGGGCGGCGCCCTGACCCTGCTGATCGCCCTGGCCACGGTCGGCGCGGTGCTCTACGTGGCGCTGCGCCACGGCCGCCTCGTCAGCCGTGCGGTCTCGTCGGACAGCGCGGAGATGCTGCTGTTGGTCGTGTTCGGCCTCACTCTGCTCGTCGCGGGCATCGCCCAGCAGCTCCAGGTGTCTGCGGCGGTCGGTGCGTTCCTGGTCGGCATCGCGCTGTCCGGCGAGGTCGCCGAAGGGGCCGGCAACCTTCTCACGCCGCTGCGGGACCTGTTCGCCGCGGTGTTCTTCGTCTTCTTCGGCCTGCACACCGACCCCGCGGACATCCCACCGGTCCTGGTGCCCGCGCTCGCCCTGGCCGTCGTGACCACGCTCACGAAGATCGCCACCGGCTACTGGGCCGCCCGCCGTGCCGGCATCTCACGCAAGGGACGCTGGCGGGCAGGCGGAACCCTGGTGGCGCGGGGCGAGTTCTCGATCGTCATCGCCGGACTCACCGTCGGCGTCGAGCCGCGCATCGGCCCGCTGGCCACTGCCTACGTGCTCATCCTGGTCGTACTCGGCCCCCTCGCCGCCCGCTGGACCGAGCCCCTGGCCCGCCGCCTCGGTCGCCGCTCGCCGCGCGAAACGCCGGCCGTGACGACGGTGGCCGAGCCGGCCGAGGTCGCGCATGCGAACGGCTGACCCGCGCAGCCAGGGCGGGTGGGCGTGAAGCCGGCGGGATCGCCGCCGCACGCGCCCGGCCCCGCCGGCCGGCGACAACTGCCGTTGCCGAAGGGGGAGAACGTGACAACGATGGAGTGCGCCACCGACGTGTTTCTCGAAGGATTCGAGCGGATCCTCGCGGACGCCGCCGCCACGGGCCGCCGTCTGACCCGGACGAGATCGAGTCCCGCAGGGCCCTCGGCGCCAGGGCAGCCGAGGCGGGGCACGGCTGGCGGGCCCTGGTGCGCGCTCATCTCGCCGCGGGCAGCCGCAACCGGCCCGTCCAGGCCGGCCCCGACACCGTCCTCGCCGTCATCGAGCAGGCGGTGGACGCCTTCGCCGACGGCTACGAGCGCGCGCAGCGGCTCGTGATACGCAAGGAGGAGGCCGCCCGCCGCGAGTTCATCGACGACCTGCTCCACGGGCGCGGCGACCCGGGTCATCTCGCCGCCCGCTGCGAGCGGTTCGGGCTGCGGCTGTCCCGCGCCCATGAGGTGGCGGTGGCCGAGGGGCCGGAGAAGTACGACGAGACCGACCCGGCACCCCGCCAGGTGGCCGGGGAGTTGTTCGCACGCTTCGAGAACCGGCGCATCCTGTTCACCACGAAGGACGGGCGGATGGTGTGCGTCGCCCCCGGTGATCAGGACGACGTCCTCGCCCACTTCGCCAGGCTCGCGCACACCGCCACCGGCGTCGGCCAGGTCGCCGTGGGCCGTCCCCGGCAGGGCGCGGTCGGCATCGGCCACAGCTACGAAGAGGCCCTCAACACCCTGGACGTGGCTCAGCGCATGGGCCTCGACGATCCCTTGCTCCGGGCCGCCGACCTGCTCGTCTTCCCCGTGCTCGCCCGCGACCGGCAGGCACTGGTCGACCTGGTCCACACCGCGCTCGGCCCGCTGGAGCAGGCGCGCGGCGGCGCACAGCCGTTGCTCGACACGCCACCGTGTACTTCGACACCGGCTGCGTGGCCGCCGCCGCGGCCCGGCACCTGTCGGTCAGCGTGCGCGCGCTGACGTACCGGCTGGCCCGCATCCACACCCTGACCGGCAGCGACCCCACCGATCCCGCCCACCGCTACGCCCTGCAGACGGCGGTCATCGGCGCCCGCCTCCTGGACTGGCCGAACAGACCTCTGTGAGCGCCTGGTTCAGCCCGTGCGGTGGCGATCACCTACGACCGGCCCGCGGTGTCCGGATCGTCGACCGTTTCGAGCGGTGCCGCCGGTGAGGCCGCGCGCTCGGCCGGGACATGGGCCGTCGGCGAGGGCTTCCCCAGGCGGGCGACCAGTCGCATGGCCACCGGTTCGGTGTAGCGGGCGGTGAGCGGGCCGAGGATGACCAGGATGAGTACGTAGGCGGTGGCGAGCGGGCCGAGGGAGGGCTCGATGCCCGCGGTGACGGCGAGTCCGGCGATGACGATGGAGAACTCGCCGCGGGCCACCAGAGTTCCGCCTGCGCGCCAGCGGCCCTTGGCGGAGATTCCGGCGCGCTTGGCCGCCCAGTAACCGGTGGCGATCTTCGTGAGGGCGGTCACGACGGCCAGAGCAAGCGCGGGTACCAGGACGGGCGGAATGCTCGCGGGGTCGGTGTGCAGGCCGAAGAAGACGAAGAACACCGCGGCGAACAGGTCCCGGAGAGGAGCCAGGAGATTGTGCGCGCCCTCGGCTGCCTCGCCGGACAGCGCGATGCCGACCAGGAACGCACCGACCGCCGCCGACACCTGGAGCTGCTGGGCGATGCCCGCGACCAGCAGGGTCAGGCCGAGGACGACCAGGAGCAGTTTCTCCGGGTCGTCGCTGGAGACGAAGCGGGAGATGTGGCGGCCGTAGCGCACCGCGAGCAGGAGGACGAGTCCGGCGACGCCGAGTGCGATGGCGAGGGTGGCGCTGCCCGCGGCGAGACCGGCCCCGGCGAGCAGGGCGGTGATGATCGGCAGGTAGACGGCCATCGAGAGGTCTTCGAGGACCAGGATGCTGAGGATGACCGGGGTTTCGCGGTTGCCGAGTCGTCCGAGGTCGCCGAGTACCTTGGCGATGACGCCGGACGACGAGATCCAGGTGACGCCGGCCAGGACCACCGCGGCGACCGGTCCCCAGCCGAGCAGCAGGGCCATGGCCGCGCCGGGCAGGGCGTTGAGGGCGGCGTCGACGAGGCCGGCCGGGTACTGGGTCTTGAGCTTGGAGACCAGGTCACTGGCCGTGTACTCGAGGCCGAGCATCAGCAGCAGCAGGATCACGCCGATCTCGGCGCCGATGGCGACGAACTCCTCGCTGGTGCCGAGCGGGAGCAGTCCGCCTTCGCCGAAGGCGAGCCCGGCCAGCAGGTACAGGGGTATCGGCGAGAACTGGAAACGGGCGGCGAACCGGCCGAGCAGGCCCAGGCCGAGGATGATGGCGCCGAACTCTATGAGGAAGACAGCGGAGGAGTGCAAGGCCGGTCACTCCCGTCCGAGTATCGCGGCGGCCGCCTCCACACCCTCGCGGGTGCCGATCACGATCAGGGTGTCACCGCCCGCCAGCCGGAAATCCGGCGTCGGCGCGGGGATGGCCTCGGCGCGGCGCAGCACGGCCACGATGGACACGCCGGTCTCGGTCCGCATCCGGGTCTCGCCCAGCACTCGCCCGTTCCAGTGTGAGGTGGCCGACAGCTCGACCCGCTCGGCCACGAGGCCCAGGTCGGTCGTGGACAGCAGGTTCGGGCTGTGGTGCGCCGGCATCAGCGCGTCGATGAGGGCCTCCGCCTCTCCCGACGTCATCCGCACCGACAGCGCGCACGCGTCCGGATCGTCCTGCTGGTACGCGTTCAGCGTCCGCGACCCGTCCCGGTGCGCGACCACGGACACGCGACGCTGCTCCCGGGTGGTGAGGTCGTAACGGACCCCGATTCCCGGCAACGGCGTACTGCTCAGGCGTGGAGCGCCCACCACGGTCCCCCTGTCTGGGTCGGGTATTTCTTTGGACAACCTTTAATGACACCCTAACGAGCGCCCGGAACCGACCGCCGGGCAGGTGACCCGGCGGCCGCCTGGAACAATGGGTCCGGGGGAGATCGGGGAGGAAACGTCAGCATGATCGAGTGGGTGTCGCTCAGCTCCGGTGCCAGGCCCGTTCCCCGGCCCGTCGCCACCCCGCTGGTGTGGGCCGCGGCCTTCGGCGGGGCGCTGGTGCTGGTGGCACTGCTCAACTCCCTCGTGGGCACCGACCGGCCCGGGCTCGCCCTGGCCTTACTGTCCCTGCTGGCCGCCCTGCTGGGCCTGTGCGCCCGCTTCACCGCGGCTCCCGGCACGGCCCTGCTGTGCTGGCTGTTCCTCAACGGTTTCGCCATTCCGCCCGCCGGCATCCTCACCTGGGTCGGGCACCGCGACACCTTCTGGCTGACCTGCCTGCTCGCCGCGGCCGTCGTCGGTACGGCTCTGGCACGCCTGCTGCACGCCCGGGCCGCCTACCGCCGCCTCACCGGCGGCCTCGGCCCCACGGGGCCGGGCACCGGCAATGGGCCGCACGACGTGTGACGCCTGACCGACAGCCGCTCAAGTCGGCGCACCGGCGAGGTGGAGCGGGGACTCCCACCCGGTGCCGGCCTGCGAACAGCCCGAAGAGGCCCGCCAGTTCTACCGCAGGGTCACCGGTTCCCCGCCCGCGTGCGCCGACTTCGTCGCCGCCGGCGTGTCCGACGCCACCGCACCCCAGTGGGAACTCCTGGTCGCCGTCGAGGATGTGCCCGGCGTCCTTGTCCGTGCGCGTCGCCATGGCCAGGAGGCCGGCACCTGGTCCGACGGGGCGGGCAGGCCCCTTTCCCGGATCACCAGCCCGGAGGGACTGACCGTCCAGGTGCGCGACATCAGCGTGCGGACCTGACCGTCAGGTCAGGGGCCTGTGCGCCGGTCGGGCTGCCCTGCGGGGGCTTGTGTCGCGTCCGGGGCCGGTGTCGCTTCCGCGTCCGTGTGCGTGGGCGTCACCGCGCGCCCGCCCGGGTGGCGCAGGGCGCACAGGAAGCCGATGCCCAGGGCGATGGCCATGCCGTAGAACACCCACTGGTTGGCCTCGGCGAAGTCCATGCGCACCGCGTTCATCGAATCGCGCAGAGCCGTGGCCGCAGGTCCCGTGCCGGTGGGTGAACTGTTGTCGCCCGTGCCCGTGATGGACTCACTGATGTTGCGGGCCACGTTCTCCGCCACGTCGGGCGGGAAGCCGCGGGCTTCCAGGGTTTGCGTCACGTTGGAGTTGGTGCGGTGCGTCAGCACGGTGCCGAGGACGGCCAGGCCCACGCTGGCCGCGTAGTTGCGTACCGTCTGGGTGATGCCGGTGACCTCTCCGTAGGAGGGGCCGATCGCCCGGTTGACGGCGTCCGTGGAGGCGGGGGCGAGGATGAAGCCGATGCCCGCGCCGGCAAGGGCGGCGTACGGCCACTGGTCGTGCATGCTCAGATCGGTGAGTTTCCCGGCCCACAGGGCGAAGCCGACGCAGCCCAGGACGCAGCCGATCTTCAGCGCCGGGCGGGCGCCCTGCTTGTCGAGGATCCGGCCGCCCCACTGCGAGGCGATCGCGAAGCCCGCGAAGAAGTAGAGCAGGAACAGCGCCGCCTGGTTCGGCGAGGCACTCAGACACACCTGGGCGTACACGGAGGCGAAGAAGAACAGTGGGACGAAGGCCAGCATGGCGAAGAAGAGCACCACCGTGTCCACCGTGAACGCCCGGTCCTTGAAGACGCGCAGGTCGATCAGCGGATGGTCCACGCGCCGCTCGTATGCGACGAACCCGCAGAGCACCAAGAGACCGCCGACGATGCAGACCCAGGTCGCCGCGCTGCCCCACCCCCAGGACCACGCCTGCTGAAAGCCGAGGACGCTCAGACCCATGCCGACGACGATCAGAACGGCACCCCGGACGTCGAGCGTGCCGGGTCGTCGCCGGTCGGCGATATGGGCGAATGCCGTGAGGGCCAGGGCCACGATGGCCACGGGGACGTTGACCCAGAACACGGCGCGCCAGGTCCAGTTCGTGAGCCAGCCGCCGAGGAGAGGTCCGAGGGCCGTCAGCGCACCGGAGATCCCGAAGAACAGGGCGAGGGCACGTCCGCGCCGCTCGCGCGGGAACACCGCCACCACCACGGCCAGCGCCGCGGGGAACAGCAGTGCCGCCCCGAAACCCTGGGTGGCCCGGAAGGCGATCAGCCAGCTCTGTGCCGCGTCGCCCTCGGGGACGCAGCCGCACAGCACCGACGAGATGACGAACACCAAGGTGCCGATGACGACGATCCGGCGCGGCCCGTAGAGGTCCGCGAGGCGGCCGCCCAAGGCGAAGAAGGCGGCCAGGGACAGCAGGTAGGCGTTCACGACCCACTGCATGCCAGAGGTTGACAGACCCAGTTCACGGACGATGTCCGGGGCGGCGATGGCGACGATGGTCTGGTCGATGAACGTCATCGCAACCGCGAACATCATGGCCGTGAGCGCCAAGGTCTGTCGTGGTGCCGACCGAGGTTCGGGCGCGGCTTCGCCACGCCCCAGATGGGTGCCACTCACCCGTCCAGTCTGCGCGCGGTCCGCCGCCGCCGCATCACAAGCGGCTCCTGCGGGTGAGTGGCCCGGGGGCACCGCTCTCCTGACGTCCGGACGGGTTGCGGGAATGCGACATCACCCCTGAAGGGCAAGGGTGCCGTCGCAGTTCTGCCAGCCGCCTCCCCATGAAGCCTGCTGGACTGACCGTCGGTCACACTGCCTTTCACGGACGGAATGTCATGTCGGCAACCACCACTGCCTGTCCGGCCAACGGCCCGCTCCCGTCCTCCCGTTCCCCGCTGACGGGATGGACGGCCGTGGTCTCCGTGATGCTGGGGATCTTCGTCATCGTCACCACCGAGATCCTGCCGATCGGTCTGCTGACCTCGATCGGATCGAGCTTCACCGTCTCGGACGGAATGGCCGGCCTGACGATGACCATGCCCGGCTTCGTCGCGGCGATCGCCGCTCCACTGGTCACGGTGGCCACAGCGCGCTGCGACCGACGACTGATGCTGTGTGTCTTCACGCTCTTGTTGGCATGGGCGAACTTTCTCGCCGCCGCGGCGCCCGACTACTGGCCCGACTACTGGCTCGTGCTGGCCTCCCGGGTCATGGTCGGCATCACGATCGGAGGCTTCTGGTCCATCGGGGCCGGGCTGGCACAACGACTCGTGCCGGCTGCCTCGGCTCGCAGAGCCACCGCCGTGATCTTTTCTGCCGTCCCGCTGGGATCCGTCCTCGGCGTGCCGGCCGGCACTCTCGTCGGAGACCTCGCCGGATGGCGAACGGCCTTCATTGCCATGGGAGTTCTGGCAGTCGGCGTCCTGGCCATGCTGCTCGTGTTCGTGCCGCCGCTTCCGCCGGTCCAGGTCACACGGCTCGGTGTGCTCAACGGCGTGCTCCACAGCGCCAACACCCGCTTCGCGCTTCTGCTGACGTTCCTCGTCGTGCTGGCGCACTTCAGCGCCTACACGTATGTGACACCGTTCCTGGAACAGGTCAATCACGCCGGCGGAGCTCTGATCACCACCTTCCTGCTGCTCTACGGAGCCGCCGGCATCCTCGGCAATTTCCTGGGCGGCGCCTGGGTGACCCGGTACCCGCGCACCGTCTTCGGGCTGGCGGCCGGCCTGATCGCCGCGGTAACCCTCCTGCTGCGGGCGCTGGGCCGCGGGGAAGCCGGCGCGGTGGCACTGCTGATCGTGTGTGGCATCGCGCTGGACCGTACTTCTCCGTCCGCGGTGATGCTGTTGGGCGGCTGTACGGCGGGACTCAAGGTCCTGGCGGTAGGAACACGCCGCGCCGCCCTATCGTGATGTCGATCGGATCACGAGTCACAGCGGTCACCAGGGAGGACCACCATGACTTCTTCTTCGCACAACGACAGCGACAACGACTTAGCCGGCCTGCTCTCCAGGCGCCGCTTCGCCCGGCTGGGCGCCCTCGGACTTGCTGGAGTTGCCGGCGCGCTCGGTCCCGGCTCGACTGCCGTTGCTGCCGGGCGGGACGGGGAGGATTACTACGACCGTGCCCGGGCGCTCGCCGGAAGTGACCCGGTTCTGCTCGCCCTTGTGACGGCGCTGACGCCTGACCTCGAGTTTCCTCGTCCGCCCGCGCCGGAGCCGCTGAGGATTTTCGACAACCTGGCCTTTGTGAGCACCGGTTGGGTCTCCGCGATGGCAGTGCTGACCGATGAGGGGATCGTGCTGATCGACGCGCTCACCTCGCCCGCGGACGCTGAGGGCGTTCTCGTCCCCGGGCTGCGTGAGCTGGGCGCCGATCCCGAGACGATCAAGTACGTCGTCGTCACGCACGGCCACGACGACCATTTCGGCGGCGCACAGTATCTCGCGGACCGGTACGGAGCGCGCGTCCTGATGGCGCCTGCCGACTGGGACCTCATCGCCCGGACCCGACCGGACAACGCCCCCACCCGGGATCTGGACATCGTGGACGGGCAACGGCTCACGCTGGGCGGCACGACGATCCGACTGCACCACACCCCGGGCCACACGGCGGGCACCGTCTCGCCGATCATCCCCCTACGGTCGGGATCCGAGCGCCACACGGCCATGCTCTGGGGTGGCGTGAACCCGCCCGGCACGGTGCCGGAGCTGTGCACCTACCGGGCGTCCGTGCGTTCCTTCCGGAACCGAATGCGCGACGCGAAGGTGGACGTGGAGTTGTCCAACCACCCCAACGATTACGGCCTCCAACGCGTCGAACAGCTGCGGAGCCGACCCGACGGCGTCAACCCCTTCGTACTCGGCGAGCCGCGGGCACAGCGGTTCATGGCGGTCCTGGACCTCATGCTGCGGGGGAGGATCGCCGACGCCGGCCGGGCGCTCTCTGGTGGCGTGGGGGAGTAGGGGGTGGTGAGGTGAGGCCTGTCAGGAGGTGACTGCGCAAGGCCGCGGAAGGGGACGTGCATCTCCGCACCGGCTCGTTCCGACCCGCTGCCGAAAATGCTGATCGCCTTGACCGCGGTCACCGGGATCGTAGACGCGGTGGCCTTCCTGGGCCTCGGGCAGGTCTTCACCGCCTTCATGACGGGCAACACCCTCTTCCTCGGCTTCGCGGTCGCCGGTGGCGTCGGACTGACGCCCCTGGGGTCGCTCACGGCACTCGCCGGTTTCGCGGCCGGCGCGGTGGCCGGGAGCCGTCTCGGCGCGGTCACGGCTGCCCGGCTCCGCTGGTGGCTGCTGACCTCCGCCGCCATCGCGCCCACGCTGCTGGTGGCCGCTGCGCTCGCGGCGATCGGACTGGACAGTGTGCGGGGCGACCTGGAGCCGCGGCACTATGCCGTGATCGCCCTGACCGCACTGGCCATGGGTGTGCGCAGTGCGACGATGCGGCGGCTCGGGGCGGGCCTGAACACCACGTTGGTGACCGGCACGCTCGTCACCCTGGTCAGACACTCGGAGCTGGGCGGCGGCACGCCGGACACCTCCCAGCCGTACCGCGCCGCCGCTCTCGTGGCGGTCTTCGCCGGCGCGGCCGTCGGCACGCTGCTGCTGCGTGCCGGGCTCACCGTTGCGCTGCTCGTCGCCGCGGGGGTACTGGGCGGCATCGGGGGCTACGTGGCTCATCCGGCGTCCGGACGGGCGCACAACGCCTGACCCGGCCGTACGCCTGACCCGGCCCGACAAGCGGGACGTGCCCCGCGGCCCGAGGCAGAGCAAGTCCCGCTGCATGTGCGTGCGGTGTCAGCGGATCAGCACTCGCCTCGCCAGACGACACGCGTGATGGTGAGCCCCGGCTCGGCGTTGGCCTTGTACCTGCCCGGGCCGGGGTTGTAGTGGAAGCAGTCGGTCGACGGCTGACCGCCGAGGAACGACGTCACGTCGACATGGTCGGCGCCCGGGTAGACGACTCCGTTGTTGAAGATGGAGCCGACGGCCAGGTTGCCGGACCAGTTGCCCGCGACCTTGAGGAGGAGCCGTCCCGTTTGATTGGCGCCGCTGTAGGCGCAGAAGTAACCCTTGCCGCAGCCCGGCGGGTTGGCTTCCGCCGACGCCCCAGGGGCGAGGGCGAGGACGCCGGCGAAGGCGGCCGCGACGGTCCCGGCACCCAGAGCGGCGAGTCGCTTTCCGGTCAGCATGATGAGCATCCCTCCGTTGTCAGCACTCGCCGCGCCATACGACCCTGACGACATGGGTGCCCGGAACGGCATTCGCCTTGTAGCCGCCGGGGCCCGGGTTGTAGTGCAGGCACGCCGTTTCCGTGCCGCCCTCGACGGTGTAGGTCACGTCGACGTGGTCGGCGCCCGGGAAGGGCTTTCCGTTGTTGAACGCGGAGCGGAAGGCGACGTTGCCGCTCCAGTTCCCCTTGGTTTTCACCACGAGTTGACCGGTCTGGTTCTCTCCGCTGTAGGCGCAGAAGTACTCCTTCGGACAGCCCGGCGGATTGGGTTCTGCCGAAGCGGTCGGCGCGGTGACCAGCACGGTGGCGAAGGCGGCAGTGGCCACTGCCCCGATCGCGGCACGTTTGCGCATGTCTTTCTTCCCCCTTGGTCGGCATGGCGAAGATCTTGGTCGTGTACGTCTTTCAGGCTGCCCGTCACCGCCCGTTCCTGCCAGGTGATTCGGCGCGCGCCGAAAGTGACTGCTGACGCACATGGACGACGGTGCGCGCCGGGCGAGTTGGCGTGAAAAGAGATTTTGCGATTCACCGAAATACGGGGAGTATCGGGAGGACCATCCCACGCCGAAACTTCAGTTGATCACGCGACCGACTGAGATGGAATTCCGTGCTCCGAGTGCACTTCACGCGCCAAGACCTGCTCAGGACACGCGTCGCCGCCGCACCCGACCCGCTGTGGGAGCTCGTGCTCAGCGTGAACCTGCTGGCGACGCGTCAGGGACGTGCCGTATTCGACGCCTGGCGCGCACAGGCGCGGGTCGGGCTCAGCAAGGTGCCCCGTCAGCAACTGCACCTCGTCCGGGCGTTGGCCCCACCGCGCGGCAGTTTTCCCGACTTCCTCAACCCAGCGGAGGCCTCCGAGGGGCTGTCCGAGGGTGTGCGGGCCATTCTGTCCACGCCTCGCCGGCGTCTGACCAGGGAGATGAACGTCCTCACCGCGGCACCGAGGTGGCTGCGTCCGCTCGCGGACGGCGAGCCCTGGGCACTGGAGAACCTCGGGCAGGCCCTGCACGGGTACTTCCACGCCGCACTGGCCCCCTACTGGTCCGCCGTACGGGCGCAGATCGAGGCCGACCGTGCGGTGCGGGCGCGGGAAATACTGCGGGGCGGTGTCGACGCGCTGCTGTCGACGCTGGGCCCGTCGATGCGCTGGCGGCCACCCGTGCTGGAGACGCAGTATCCGCTGCAGCGCGAGTGGCGCCTGGAGGGCCGGGGCCTGCTGCTGGTGCCCTCCGTCTTCTGCTGGCAGGCACCGATCACCCTGACCGACCCGAGCCTGCCGCCCGTGCTGGTCTATCCCGTCGCCCGCACGCACCGCTGGTGGCTGCCTCCCCAGGGCGGCACCGGATCCCGGGCGCTGGCGAGACTGCTCGGCCACGGGCGGGCCGCCGTGCTCCGGGCCCTGGAGGACGGGTGCACCACGAGCGAGGTGGCCCGGCGCGCCGGGGTGACCCCGGCGACGGTCAGCGAGCACGTAAGGATACTGCGGGAGGCAGGGCTCGTCGCTTCGGTCCGCGACCGGAACACAGTTGTGCACGTCCTCACCCCCTTGGGCCACAGCCTCCTGACCGCGAACAGGTCCGGCCAGCCGCTCACGGTCGGCAGCTAGCCCGCCGATCGCCGGGGCCGACGTGCGGCGCCGGTACAACCTCCGGCCGACTCGCTGGTCTGATTCCTCGGGGTGTTCATGGGATCCGAGCAGCAGATCGCCTTCTTTCTGCGGGCGTTGAAGCACGGCGACCGATGGCGGCGCGCCGCCGCGGCGAAAGGACTCGGGAGGATCGGACGGGCCGAGCACGCGTGGGTCCTCGTCGGATCGGCGGACGACCCTGCACCCGAGGTGCGTGAGGCCGTGGCCGTGGGGCTCGGACGCAGCGGGGTCGCCGAGGCGGGCCGTACCGTGCTGCCCGCCCTGATGGGCGACGAGGATCCGTGGGTACGGCGCCGGGCTTCGCGCGCCGCGATCTGCCTCGGGCTCGACGGACCGGCGGTCGTGGACGCCTTCTCCCGCCTGCTGCGCGACCCCGACCATCATCTGCGGATCAACGCCCTGGACGGCTTGGCGGCCCTGGGCGTGCCAGGTGACGTCCCCGGCCTCGTGGCGCTGCTGGGCGACCCGGAGGGAGCCGTGTGGGGACGCGCCCGTGCGCTCGTGTGGCGCTTCCGGGACGACCCGGCCGTCGGCGCGGAGCTGATCGGTACGGCCGAACAGGGCGCAGCACAGGCTCGCGTGCGGGCTCTCGAACTGCTGCCCAGGCACTCGACCGAGCGCCTTCTCGGTTCGCTGGTCACGGGACTGCGCGACGAAGCGGCCCAGGTGCGGATCGCGGTGACGCGCCGCCTGCTCCACGTCGAGGACACGCACACGCAGGACGCCCTGGCCGGGGCGCTGGAGGAGGAACGGGACGCACACGTCGCGGACTTCTTGCTGCATGCGCTCGGCCGGCGGGGCGAGGAACGGGTCACCGGACCGGCGACGCGGTGGCTCGCCGACTCCGTCGTCGGACCGTCGGCCGCGTACGCGCTCGGAGCCGCCGGCACGCGGACCGCCGCCGCGATGCTGCGTACGGCCCTCATCGACACCGCGCTGCCCGGCCGTACGCGTGCGGCCGCTGCGAAAGCCGTTGGGGAGGCGGGGCGATGGGACGCCGTCTGGGTGCTGCTGCCGCTGCTGGACGACCCCGACGGCGATGTGCGAGCGGGTGCCGTGGCCGGCCTGGACGCGCTGGTGCAGGAGGGGCTTCGTCCGTGGGAACGCCACGCTGTGGCCGAGGCGTTGGTGGCCCACCTCGTCGCCGATCCCCCCACCCTCTGGCAGACGCACAACGCCCTCATCGGCCTGGCGGAGGCGCTGCCCGCCCTGCGACGGACCGTGGACCGGACCCCTTCGGCCGAGGTGCGGGCCGCCGCGCTCTCGCTGCTGGACACGTACAACGCCACCGACGAGGACACCGGTGCGGACCTGGCGCGCTTCGTCCATGCTCTCGACGACCCGGACGAGACGGTCCGGTTCCACGCCGCGCAGGGCCTGGCCCACTGGCTGGCGGACACCGGGATCCGGCCGCAGGACGGGGAGCGGTTGCGCGCCCGCCTCACCGCCCTCGCCGCGGAGGCCGCCGAGGCGCAGACCCGCGCGGCGGTCGACGAGGCGCTTCGGGCACTGGACGGGCGCGGTCCCGACTCGCCGTGACGGCGGCTCAGGCCGCCGCCTCGCGACCGCGCTTGTCGGTGTGGATCAGGCCCTGATCACGATCCGTTGGAGGCTTTGCTGCGGTTGTCCGGCACGGCGTCGCCGGCGAGTGCGCCGCCGCGGCCGTAGTGGTGGGTGGTGAACATGTAGAGCAGGCCGGTGCCCAGGACCACCGCGCCGCACAGCAGGACGATCCAGTTCTCCCACCAGGACTTCTCCGGGGTGCGGGCCCAGCAGATGTTGATGATGGCGAGGACGCCGTAGGCCAGCGCGGCGATGTTCACCGTGAGACCCCAGCGGCCCAGGGTGAACTCCCCCGCCGGTTTCCAGCCCTTGAGCCGGGCGCGCAGTGCGGCCAGGACCACCATCTGGAACGAGCCGTAGATACCGAGGATCGCGAACGAGACGATGTTGGTGAGGGCGTCCTCGGAGAGCAGTGAGGCGAAGGCGATGATCAGCGGCACCGCCGCGGACACGAACAGCGCCCAGCTCGGCACCGCACGGGCGTGGACGAACCGCCGCAGCAATTGGTGCCCGACGATCATCTCGTCCCGGGCGTAGGAGTAGATGAGCCGCCCGGCCGCGGCCTGGAGGCTGATCGTGCAGGACAGGAAGGAGATCAGCACCACGGCCATCACCATCCGCGCCCCGGTCTCGCCCATGGCGTCGTACAGCACGTCCACCACCGGGTCGGCCTGCTCGCCCGAGATGATCGCGTTGAAGTCCGTGACCGACAGCAGCAGCGACATACAGGTGAACGTGGCCGCCGCGCCGCCGATGTAGATGGTGCGGCGCATCGCGCGGGGGATGACCCGGCCCGGGTGGGCGACCTCCTCGGCGGTGTCGCCGCACGCCTCGAAGCCGTAGTACTGGTAGAGGCCGATGATGCCGGCTGCCAGGAACGCCGGCAGGTAGGAGCCGTCTCCCTCGACGCCGTAGGTGTCGAAGATGACGCCGAGGTTCTGGTGGCGGTGGGTGGACAGCAGGTAGACGCCGACGACGAGGGCGCCGATGAGCTCGCCGGCGAAACCGATGAGCGCCGCCGTCGACAGTGCCTTGGTGCCCATGTAGTTGATGAGGATGGCGACGACGATGAGCACGGCGGTGCACAGCACGGTGGTGTGCACGGTGGCTCTGAAGCCGAAGAGGATGGCGATGTAGGGGCCGGCGCCGTACGCGACGGAGGTGATGGTCACCAGCAGCGCCCACATGTACACCCAGCCGGTCATCCACGCCCAGCGCTTGCCCCACAGCCGCCGGGCCCAGGGGTAGACGCCGCCCGCGATCGGGTACTGGGCGACGATCTCCCCGAAGATCAGCGCGACGAGGAACTGGCCGCAGCCGGCGACCAGGAACGCCCAGATCATCGGCGGTCCGCCGTCGGCGATCGCGATGCCGAAGAGGGTGTAGGTGCCCACCACCGGGGAGAGGTAGGTGAAGCCGAGGGCGAAGTTGGCCCAGGGGCTCATGTCCTTGCGGAACTCCGAGCCCGGTTCCCCTCCGGGGATGCCGGAGGCCGGTGCGGGAGGCTGCGTGCCGGTCACCGCTGCACCTCTCTTTCGATGTGGCCGGGGCGGCCGGCGATGACGGCCTTCGGGACGTCGGGGGCGCCCAATCGGCGCGTACCCACCGGGTGGTACACGATGTGCGCGGTGGTGGGGGCCATGGGTGCCTTTCTTCGGTGGTCGTCGTGCCAGGGGCGGGTGGCCGGCCTTGCGTCGGTGGTCCTCGTGCCTCGGGCCGGCGGCGTGCCGCGTTGCCTCAGCCCTTGAACCAACCGGAGCGGGCGGGGGCGAGGTTCTGGTAGATGTGCTTGGCCTCCTGGTACTCGCGCAGCCCGGTGGGACCCAGCTCGCGCCCCACGCCGGAGCGGCCGAACCCGCCCCACTCGGCCTGCGGCACGTAGGGATGGAAGTCGTTGATCCATACGGTGCCGTGACGCAGCCGCCCGGCGACGCGCTGGGCGCGGCTCGCGTCGGAGGTCCACACGCCGCCCGCCAGGCCGTAGCGGGTGTCGTTGGCCAGCTCCACCGCCTCGTCCTCGGTGCGGAAGCGCTCGACGGTGACGACCGGGCCGAAGACCTCCTCCTGGACGATGCGCATGGAGCGGTCGCAGTCGGCGAAGATGGTCGGCAGCAGGAAGAAGCCGCTGCTCAGGTCGGGGTCGTCGGGGCGGGTGCCGCCGGTGACGAGCCGGGCGCCCTCCTCCTTGCCGAGGGCGATGTAGCTCTCGACCTTCTCGCGGTGCTCGGCGGAGCTGAGCGGGCCGCTCTCGGTGCCTTCCGCCAGGCCGTTGCCGAGCCGGATCTGCCGCGCACGGTCGGCGTAGGCCTCGAGGAACCGGTCGTGCAGGGAGTCCTGGACGAGCAGGCGCGAACCGGCCGAGCAGACCTGTCCGGAGTGCAGGAACGCGGCGTCGAGCGCGTAGTCGACGGCGGCGTCGAAGTCGGCGTCCGCGAAGACGATGTTGGGGTTCTTGCCGCCCAGTTCCAGGGCGATGTTCCGCGGCCCCTCCGACGCGCTGGCCATGATGGCCCGTCCGGTGTTCAGACCGCCGGTGAAGGACACCAGGTCCACGTCGTGGTGGCTGGTCAGGGCCGCGCCGACGGTCGCGCCGGGGCCCAGCACCAGGTTGGCGACGCCGGGCGGTGCGCCGGCCTCCTCGATGAGCCGGATCATCGCGATCGTGGTGAGGGGCGTGACCTCGCTGGGTTTGAGGACGAAGGTGTTGCCGGCGGCCAGCGCGGGCGCCACCTTCCAGGAGGCCTGGAGCAGCGGGTAGTTCCAGGGGGCGATGAGCGCGCACACGCCGAGCGGCTGGTAGACGACGCGGCTGAGGACGTCCGGGCCGACGTCCACGATCCGGCCGCCGTCCTTGCCCGCGAGCTCGGCGAAGTAGCGGAACGCGTTCGCCACGTCCTCCACGTCGATACGGGCCTCGGTGAGCGTCTTGCCCGTGTCGAGTGTCTCGGTGTGGGCGATCTCCTCCTGATCGCGCATCAGCAGGTCGCGCACGCGCAGGAGGAGGTCCGCCCGGTCGCGGGTCGGGGCGTTCGACCAGTCGCCCTTGTCGAACGCACGCCGGGCGGCGCGCACCGCGCGGTCCACGTCGGTGGCGTCGGCCTCGTCGACGGTGGTGACGACAGAGGCGTCGTAGGGGTTGACCACCTCCCGCCGTCCACCGGCCGTGGCCTGTGTCCACTCGCCGTCGATGTACAGCTCACCCACCGCGGGGCCTCCTTCGCATCCGGCCGGTGCCGATCGGCTCGACGGTCAGCAACATGGCCCATCGGGCGGGCGTCGGCCACGTGGCGCACCGCCGTGCTTGCGTCCGGGTGACCCAGAGGACCCGGGTGGGCTAGGGATCTTCCCCCTGGAGCCGTTCGCCGCCGTGCGCCACGGGGCACCGCTCACGGCATCCGTTCCGCCGCCCGGTCCTCCTCGTCGGGCGCCACCATCGCCTGGGTGAGCGGAATCCGCGCCAGTGCGAGGACGCCGGCGGCGATCAGCGCGACGCCGAACAGCTGGGGCAGCAGCCACCACCCGGTGCGGATGCTCTCCTCGTAGAGCGTGATGCCGAGGGCGAGGCTCACCAGCGCGTCGCCGAGGGTGAGCGCGGGCTGCGAGGCAACCAGCGGACCGGCCTGCATCGCGTTCTCCAGCAGGAACAGCGCGCACACGCCGGTCGCGGCGAACGCGTACGTCTGCCAGGCGGAGAGGAATCCTCCGAGTCCCTGCTCCTCGAGGATGTGTGTGGAGGCCTTCATCAGCGCCGCGGTCAGCGCGTAACTGATCGCCGTCGCGGCACCCAGACAGGCGGCCCGGGCCCGGCCTTCCGGGCGCCGCAGGGCGGCGAGCGCGAGACCGGCGACCAGCCCCATGCAGACGGCGAGCGCGGGAATCCAGCGGTCCAGCTCCACGTGCGTGCGATTGCCGCTGGGGGAGGCGGCGGCGAGCGCGACCCCCAGCCCGGCGACCACCACCGCCACGGCCAGCCAGCCCCTGCCCGGCAGACGCCGGTGCATCAGCAGCGACGCGACGATGAGGGTGAGCGGCAGCTCCAGGATGAACAGCGGCTGCACGATCGTCAGCGGGCCGGTCGCCAGCGCGAGGGCCTGGCAGACGGCGGCGGCGATCACCGCGAGGATGCCGGCCAGCCATACGGGGCGGCGCAACAGGTCGAGAATGAGACCGGCCCGGAACCCCTTGGAACTCGGCACGGTGAGCGCCGCCTTGCGCTGGAGCACCGTCGCCACGGCGTTGCTCAACGCGGCGCAGATCGCGAAGAGGACCGAGAGCGGAGTGTGCAGCTTGGGCCACCTCCCGGATCGGCGGGCGCGTGACGCCGACCGGCTTGTGCCGGACATGGCCGGCCGGCTTCGACCGACCGTGGCCGACGGTGTTCCGCCGACCATGGTGGGCGGACTTCCTGGGGTCATGGTCGCCCGGACGGGCCGGCGTGCGCGATCGGAGGCAGGGGCTGCGGGCCGTTGACCGTGGGCCGGGTGGATGAGCGCGGGGGACCGTGCGGAGCCTGCGCCGAGCGTTGCCGTCGGCCCTGCGGCGACCGTGCCCGCGACGGTGGGTCGACTAGGGTGACCTGCGTGGACATGCTGCACCTGCGTTACTTCGTCGCCGTGGCCGAGGAGCTCAACTTCTCGCAGGCGGCCCGCAGACTGCACATGGCGGCCTCGCCGCTCAGCCGGCGGATCAAGGATCTCGAACGCGAACTCGGGCACGAGCTCTTCGAGCGGACCACGCACCGGGTCGCGCTGACCCCGTCCGGCACCGCACTGCTTCCCATGGCGCGCGACATCCTGGAGCGGGTCAACTCGATCCCCTGGCGGCTGAGCGAGGCGGTCCGCCCGCAGCTGGACAGGCTGTTCATCGGGATGCCCGCAGGAGTGCATCCGCTGCTGCGGGAGCGGGTCCGGCTGCTGGAGGAAGGCTGCCGGGAGGTGTGCGAACTCAAGCGCTGGCCCGGCACCTCGGCCGGCCTTGCGGAAGCGGTGCACGACGGCCGGCTGGCCATGGCGCTGGCCCGGCTGCCGGTCTCCGACCCGGCGCTCGAGATCATCGAGGTGATGCGCGAGGGGCTGGGCGCCGCCGTGCCCGCGGACCGGTTCGCCGGGCGCGCCTCGGTCACCCTCGAGGAACTGGCCGACCTGGCCTACGTGGCGTCCCCGAACGACGTCACCCCGGTCTATTTCGAGGAAATCGACGCCCGGCTGAATGTAGCCGGCGTGCGGAAAAGAATCCGCATAAACATGGCGGACTATTCCGGCAGCTCGGAACTGATTTCCTCCGGAATTGCGTTTTCGGTGACCATGATGTCGCCGCAGAGCCCCATGCACCGTTACCGGCTGGACAACGTCGCCGTGCTGCCCGTCGAGGACTTCCAACCCACCCTGTCGACCGGCCTGTTGTTCCGCAGTGAGCGGGCCGAAGCCGGTGGCGACCTGGGCGACGTCGCCGCCCGGGCCCGGCGGATCTTCGACGAGGTCATCACCGTCTGACGGGTTTTCAGGCGTTCCGGACCGTTCGGCACGGACAGTGTGTGACCGCTGTGGTCATGCCCTCGTTCGTCAGTTGATCATTCCCTTCCTCTTCGTTCGCGCATAACGTCTTCGGCGGAAACATTCGACATGAAACTATGTGTGAACAGGAGTGATGATGGACATCACGGCCGCCGACACCGAAGGTCCACTGGACGGCGTGCGGGTGATCGATCTGTCAACGGTGGTCATGGGCCCCTACGCGGCGCAGATCCTGGGTGATCTCGGCGCCGACGTCATCAAGATCGAGTCCCCGTCCGACACCGTACGGGTGGGCCCCTACCGCACCACGCCCGGAATGACCCCGCTCAACCTCAACGTCAACCGCAACAAGCGCAGCGTGACGCTGAACCTCAAGGACGACGCCGACCGCGCCCGCGCCCTCGACCTGATCGACAGCGCCGACGTACTGGTCACCAACATGCGCCCGGGCGCGCTCGCCCGCCTCGGCCTTGCCCACGCCGACATCGCCGCCCGCCACCCGGGCCTCGTCTACGCGCACGCCCAGGGCTTCCGCAGCGACTCCGACCGGGCCGGCAACGCCGCCTACGACGAGACCGTGCAGGCCGCCTCCGGCCTGGTGGACGTGGCCAACCGGGCGCTGGGCACCCCGGTGTACCTGCCGACGATCATCGGCGACAAGGTCTGCGCGCTGACCATCGTCTACTCGGTCCTCGCCGCGCTGGTCCACCGGACCCGTACCGGCACCGGCCAGTACATCGAGATCCCGATGACCGACACGCTCATCGCCTTCAACCTCGTCGAGCACCTCTCGGGGCATGTCTTCGAGCCGCCCGAGGGGCCCACGGGATTCCCGCTGTCGATGAAGCAGGGGCACCGCGCGGTGCCCACCCGGGACGGCCTCGCCTGCGTCATGCCGTACAACCCGCAGAACTTCCGGGACTTCTTCCTCGCCGTCGACCGTGCCGACCTCGCCGCGGACCCCCGTGTCAACGGCGCCTCCATCGCCGATGCCGACGTCGACGCGCTGATGGAGCTGGTGGCCCAGTGCTCGCCGGGCCTGACCACCGAGGAGTGGGCCCGGGTCTGCGCCAAGCACAGCATCCCGATGGCGCCCGTCCTCGAACTGGACAGGGCCGCGGAGGACCCGTACGTGCGTGACGGCCGGCTGCTCGACGTGGTGGACCACCCCAGCGAGGGCGCCATCCGCTCGGTCGGCATCCCGGTGCGGTTCTCCGCCACCCCGGGGTCGGTCCGCCGGCTCGCGCCGCTGCCCGGACAGCACACCGAAGAGGTCTTCCAGGAACTCGCCGCCGGCCGCTGACCGGCCGTCAAGCAAGGACACCACCACCATGCACAGCACCACCACCGAGGTGCGGACCGAGGCCATCGGCTCCGCCCTGCTCATCACCATCGACCGGCCCGAGGCGCGCAATGCGGTCAACGCGTCCCTCACCGCCTGGCCATGGAGCTGCTGCTGACCGGCGAGCCGGTCACCGGCGAACAGGCCGGCCTGCTCGGCATCGCCAACCGTGTCGTGCCGGCCGGGGAAACCGTGGCCACGGCACTGCAGCTCGCCGAACGGATCGCGCAAAACGCCCCGCTGGAGCCGGCCGCCGTCAAGGAGCTCGTCCGCGCCGCCGACGGTGCCTGCGAGGACTGGGCGTTCGCCGTACAGGCGCGGCACATGGCCCAACTGACCGCCTCCGCCGACGTACGCGAGGGCATGACCGCCTTCACCGAGCGTCGCTCGCCGGTCTGGCAGGGCCGGTAGCAGCCGAGGGAGAGCACGCATCCCGCACTGGCCAAGGCATACGTCACCTCCCGGATGCGCGAGGTCGTGGCCTGGTGCCGGGAGATCTTCGGCGGCAACGGCATCGTGCTCGACCACGACATCGCCCGCTATTCCGCCGACGCCGAGGCGATCTACTCGTTCGAAGGCACCCGCGAGAGCGCCTTCGTCTGATTGCGCCAATATAATGTGGGCGTTTGCCTGTAGTGCGCGTATGCAAGTAACGTCCCGGGGTACACAGCCACCGAATCCGTAAGTGAAAGGGGCTGGCAGGCATGCAGATCGATCTGAAGGGCCGCACCGCACTGGTCACCGGTTCCACCCAGGGCATCGGCGCGGCGATCGCCGCCGGACTGGCCCGCGCCGGGGCCCGAGTCGGCGTCAACGGCCGTAGCCCGGAGCGCGTGGAGCAGAGCGTCGCCGAGTTGGCCAAGCAGGTTCCGGGCGCCGAGTGGGTGCCGGTGCCGGCGGACGTGACCACTCAGGAGGGCGCGGACCAGGTGGCCGAGACGCTGCCCGAGGTGGACATCCTCGTCAACAACCTCGGCATCTTCGGCTCGGCCGACCCCCTGGAGATCAGCGACGAGGAGTGGCGGCTCTACTTCGAGGTGAACGTGCTGTCCGCCGTACGGCTGACACGGCTGTTCCTGCCGGGCATGACCGAACGCGGCTGGGGACGCGTGCAGTACATCGCCAGTGACTCGGCGATCGTCACCCCGGCCGAGATGATCCACTACGGCATGTCCAAGACCTCGTTGCTCGCGGTCAGCCGGGGGTTCGCCAAGCACGCCGCCGGCACGGGCGTCACGGTGAACTCCGTCATCGCCGGGCCCACCCACACGGGCGGCGTCGAGGACTTCGTCTACGAACTGGTCGACCGGGACCTGCCCTGGGACGAGGCGCAGCGCGCGTTCATGCGCAAGCACCGGCCGCAGAGCCTGCTGCAACGGCTGATCGAACCGGAGGAGATCGCGAACATGGCGGTCTACCTCAGCTCGGACCAGGCCTCGGCCACCACCGGCGGCGCGGTGCGCGTGGACGGCGGGTACGTCGACTCCATCCTGCCCTAGCTGTGCAACTGACTGAGGCCTATGACAGTGGGTTCTGGGCTTTCTGCCGGAGTCGTTCGTAGGGTGTTTGGCCGGTGAACAGGCCGTGGAAGCCGTACGGCACGATGTGCGGGGCCTGTGCCCGGGCCAGTACGTCCAGCGTCCGGGCGGACAGGACCAGCAGGGACGACGAGCCGTTCACGGAGTCGAGGACCAGGGACAGCAGCACACCGTCGTCCTCGTCGGCCGCGTCCGGGGCGGGGACGAAGACCGGCTCGCCGGGATAGCAGCCCTCCTCGTGCCAGGTCAGGGTCGCGCCCGTCCGGGTGTCGACCTTGACGAGCTGGTTGATGAAGTCGTCCTCGCGGCCGTCGTGGGAGCTCACGCCGTACGCGTACCGGTAGTCACGCCCGTTGTGCCGCTCGTAGGCGATGCGCGGCAGCTCCATGGACTCCCCCGCCAGCCGCTTCGTCTCGACGCGTCCGGTGCGCAGACCGATGCGGAAGCGGGTGGGATACGAGACCGGAACGCCCCCGCCGGCCCGCAGCCGGTCCAGGTAGAGCGCGTCGATCACCGAGGCGTCGGAATAGGCGCACAGATCGAGCACCAAGTCACCGTCGCGGCCCTCGTCCTCCCAGGCGTTGATGTGATGGAAGGCGAAGCACGCCGTCGTCTCGTACACCCCGCGCACGCCGCCCTCGCGCTGGTCGAAGACGATGAAGCGGGTGCCTCGCTCGGGATCCCAGCGGTAGTTCTCGATGAACGGCCGGCCGCTGAGGATCAGGCTGAGCGGGTTCACGGTGAGCGGGAACTCGGCCAGCACGACGTACCGGCCGGTGATAGCGAAGCTGTGCATGTACCCGGGCCTGGTGACCGGATGGCGGCCGATCAGCTCGCGTTTCGTGCCCGTCGGCGGCTGGCGGTGGACGCGGTACTCGCTGCGCCGCGCGAAGTGCGTCAGCTGGTTCACCAGATCGCCGGTGCCGGGGTCCTGGTGCGGGTGGGCGGTGGTGAGCTGGCCCTTCAGCGCGTCCTCGTAGCCGACGACACCGGCGGTCGCGAGCGTCTCGGGGTCGAACTCCACCGGCAGCGGTGTCTCGGTCAGCGCCACGAAGCGCTCGCCGAAACGGGCCACGCTGACGTTGGTGTTCGACACTTCCGGACGCGAGAAGGCGCTGAAGAAGCGGGCGAACAGGGAGCGGCACGGGTCGGTGGCGAACTCCGGATAGGCGATCCGGCCCGACTCGCGTGCGGCCCTGCTGCTGGGTGTGTCGACGAACCTGTTCGTGTAGGTGACCCGGCCGTCGGCGAAGGCGAAGCGGTGCAGCATCGCCTGGCCGTCGAGCCAGTGCCGGAACGCCCTGCCGGCGGCCCCGCTCCCGGCCTCGAAGCGTGCCGGGCCGTTGCGCAGCAGACTGCCGCGCAGCCATGTCGGCAGCGTGCCCTCCACGGGCAGTTTCCGGTCGCTGACCTCGGTGTCGAGGGTGCGGAACCCGGCCGCGTACCCCTTCTCCGTGTTCATGCGGATCACCTCACAGTCCACAGTGGACTATTGTATGTGTCATCAAGGCGACCACAGTCCACAGTGGAATGTCAAGGGAAGGCTCATGCCCGGTACCGAACTCAACGCGTCCGCGGCCTCGCTGCTGGGATTCCTGCACGCGGGCGAGGCCAGCGGCTATGAACTGGTCAAGCTCGCCGAGGAACTGATCGGCGACTTCTGGACCCTGACCCGCAGTCAGGTGTACCGGGAGCTGGCGACGCTGGCGGACCGCGGCCTCGTGCGTGCCGGGCCGGCCGGGCCGCGGGCACGGCAGCCCTACCGGCTCACCGACGAAGGTCGTGCGGCGTTCGCCGAGTGGGTCACCCGCCCGCCGGGCACCGAGCAGATCCGCTACCCGCTGCTGCTCACCATCGCGTTCGGTTCGGCCGTGGAGCGGGAGCGCCTGCTGGAGTTCGTCGCCGAGCACCGAGCCCTGCACGAGAGCAGGCTGGCCGGCTACCGGGAGCGCACCGCGGCCGGCGGACTCGACGCGTATCAGCGGGCGACCCTCGCCTTCGGGCTGCGCTACGAGGAGGCCGTCCTGGAGTGGATGGACGAGCTGCCCGGAATCCTCGGCGAGACCTGAGCCGCGGCGCGTCCCGCGCCGCCGGGCGCCCGTTGTGGCAGGTCAGCCGTCTGTCTCCGCGGGGGGTTCCGGCAGCGGCTGCTCGGCCCAGATGGTCTTGGAGTTGCGGCCGTAGCGCGTGCCCCACCGTTCGGCCAGCTGGGCCACCAGGAACAGGCCGCGGCCGCCCTCGTCGGTGCTGCTGGCCTGGCGCAGGTGCGGCGAGGTGCTGCTGCTGTCGGAGACCTCGCAGATCAGCCGGCCGTCGCGGATCAGCCGGAGCACGACCGGGCCGCCGGCGTAGCGGTAGGCGTTCGTGACCAGCTCGCTCACGATGAGCTCGGTGGCGAACGCGCACTCCTCCAGCCCCCACTCGGTCAGCCGGTCCGTGACCAGTGCCCGGGCCCGTGCGGCGGCGGTGGCCTCGGCCGACAGCTCCCACGTGGCCACCTGCTCCGCCGCCAGAACCCGGGTCCGGCCCAGCAGCAGCGTGACGTCGTCGGCGGACCGGTCGGGCAGCATCGCGTCCTCCACCGCCTTGCACGTGTGCTCCAGCGACTGGGCCGGACCGGACAGCGCGGTACGGAGCAAGGCGAGGCCCTGGTCGATGTCGCGATCGTCGGCCAGGAGGAGACCGTCGCTGTACAGAGCGATCAGGCTGCCCTCCTCCAGTTCCAGCTCGGCCGTCTCGAACGGCAGCCCGCCGAGGCCGAGCGGCGGTCCGGCGGGCAGGTCGAGCGGGCGGACCTGGCAGTCCGGCCCCAGCACCGTCGGAGGCGGGTGACCCGCGCGGGCCATGGCGCAGTGCCGGGAGACGGGGTCGTAGATCGCGTACAGGCACGTCGCGCCCAGGATCTGGGGCATGTTCGCATCGATCTGCTGCTGTTCGGTGGCCAGTTGGTCCACCAGGTCGTCGAGCCGGGCGAGGACTTCGTCCGGAGCCAGGTCGAGGTGTGCCAAGGTGTGCACGGCCGCGCGCATCCGGCCCATGGTCGCCGAGGCGTGCATGCCGTGGCCTACCACGTCGCCGACGACCAGCGCGACGCGCAGGCCCGACAGCGGGATGACGTCGAACCAGTCGCCACCGACCCCGGCGGAGGCCTGCGCGGGCAGATAGCGGTGGGCTGTCTCGACCGCCGGGTGCTCGGGCACCTCACTCGGCAGCAGGCTGCGCTGGAGGGCTTCCGCGGCCTGGTGCTGCTGGGTGTAGCGGCGGGCGTTGTCGATGCAGACCGCGGCTCTGGCGGCGAACTCCTCCGCCAGGGTGAGGTCGTCCTCCTCGAAGGGCTCCGGCCGCTGGGAGCGCCACAGGCAGACCAGGCCGAGGATGACACCGCGCGCGGTCAGCGGCACCACGATCAGGGAGTGGACGCCCATCGCGAGCGCCTTTTCGGCCCGGGCCGGTTCGGCGGCGAACCATCCCGAGTCGGGATCCAGGGTGGCCTCCAGGACCGGCCGACGCTCGGCCAGGCAGCGTGCAGGTGCCGTCCGGTCCGGAAAGTCGAACAGATGGCCCACGGGATACATCAGCTTCTGCGCGTCGGGCCGGATGCTGCGGACCGCCATCCTGCGCAGCGGACCCGTGGCGTCGGGTGCCGGCTCCTCGCCGCGCGGCACGGGCTCCAGCAGATCCACCGAGAGCGCGTCGGCGAGTTCGGGAACCGCCGACTCGGCCAGCTCACGTGCCGTCGTGGCCACATCCAGGGTGCTGCCGATCCTGGCGCCGGCCTCGTTGAGCAGCGCGAGCCGGCGACGGGCCCGGTGGCGGTCGGTGACGTCCTCGACGATCTCGGTGACGCCCAGCACCCTTCCGGACGGGTCCTGCATCCGGAAGGCGGAGATGGAGATGAACAGTTCCTTGCGGGTGTCGCTCAGCAGCCGTGCCGGTTGCTCGGCGAAGATCACGGGCCTGCCCGTCTCCAGGACCGACCGCAGCTTCTCCTCGGCGAGCTCCGCGTCCGCACCGAGGAGGAACTCGCCCGCGCGTCGCCCGCGGTACGCCTCCGGCGGCAGTCCGCCGAACCTTGCGACCGCCCGGTTCATCCGCAGCACACGCAGGTCTGGCCCGAGAACCACGACACCCACGGGGGACCGGCTGAAGAGGCCGTCCAGCACGCCCCTGTCGATCTCCCACTGGATGACGTCCTCGGCGCGCGAGCCGACGAGAAGCCACTCGACGCTGGAGTCCAGGCGTTGCACGCACCGGGCCCTGAACCCCACGTACACGCGGTCGCCCGCGCGGTGCCGTACCGGCAGCACCCCGAACCAGCCGCCCTCCCGCAGGCACGCGTGCGTCGCCTCGGCGATCACGGACTCGTCCCCGCTGTCGACCAGGACCTCGCGGACCGGCCGGCCCAGCACCTCGTCGGCCCGGTACCCGAGCAGCTTGGTGGCCTGCTCGCTCCAGGCGACGACCCGACCCCTCCTGTCCACAACGGCGGAGGCGGACTGGTGGATCGAGAACGGATCCTCCGGGCTCTCGCTGAGCGTCGTCGGGGGTGTGTCGTGCATCGCCCACCCGTCCCGCGCCGTTCGCGGGGCCGTACTGCGGCCCCGGGGCGCTCCTACCGTTCGGCATGCCTGGCAGCGGCTCAGTCCCAGTATCGGGTGTACGGGCACACCGTGCCTCGGAAACTGCTCCTTACGGTCCGGCCGGCAAGGTCATCGCGGCAGAGCCCGAGCCAGGAGAACCGCCACGTCGTCGTCGGCGCCCTCGGGCATGACGTGGGCCAGGAGGCCGTCGCAGATCTTCGCCAGTGGGCGGTCCGGCTCCCGCAGTGCCTGTGCCAGACGATGCATGCCCTGGTCGAGGTCCGTGCCGCGGGTCTCGATCAGGCCGTCGGTGTACATCACCAGAAGCCCGTGCGCGGGGAGGACCACCTGCTGGACCTCGCAGTCCATTCGGCCGACCCCGAGGGGTGGGCCCGCCGGGCAGTCCAGGAAGGTGACCGTGCCGCGCTCGTCGGCGACCACGGGCGGCGGGTGACCCGCCCTGGCGATCAGACACAGGCCGGTCCGCGGATCGTGAACGGCGTACAGGCACGTGGCCATCTCGTTGTGGCCCAGATCCGCCACCACGGCGTCCAGGGCGGGCAGCACCTGGTCGGGCGCGGGCTCCCGGCGGGCCAGGGTCCGGATCGCCGTGCGCAGCTGCCCCATGACCGCCGCCGCGTGGATGCCGTGCCCCATCACGTCCCCGATCACCAGGGCGGTCCGGTCGTCCGACAGGGCGATGGCGTCGAACCAGTCGCCGCCGACCTCGTGGTCACCGGCCGGCAGATAGCGCCCGGCGAGTTCCAGTCCGTCGACGGGAGGCAGGACGGGGTTCATCAGGCTGCGCTGGAGGGTGAGGGCCGCGTCGCGTTCCCGGCTGTACATGCGCGCGTTGTCGATGTTCAGCGCGGCCCGGGCGACCAGTTCGTCGATCAGCAGCGTGTCCTGGTCGTCGAACGGCCCGCGATGCCGGGTCCGGGTGACGATGACCGCGCCGAGCACGCTGCCGCGGGCCACCAGCGGGATCAGGCGCGCCGCGCCCACATGGGTGCGCAGGTAGGAGCGCAGCCGGTCGGCGCCCGGGGCGATGATCATGGGGCCGATGTCGGACCGGGACAGATTCATGGGCCGGCCCGCCGTGATGACGTGCTCGTACACCGAGCCCTGCGGGACCTGCTGGGTCATGCCGACGGCGAGTTCGTCGGCCGGCGCCGCCGGATCGGTGAAGGACGCCGCCGCGCGGCGCACCACGCCGTGCGCGGATGCCGCGGTCTCGTCCGGGGCCACCGCCTCCTCCAGCAACTGCACGTCGGCCGAGTCGGCCAGCCGGGGCACCAGCACGCGGACCACCTCCTGCGCCGTCTGCCGCAGATCCAGCGTGGAACCCATCTGCGTGCCCGCCTCCGCCAGCAGCGCGAGCCGCCGCCGCGCCCGCTCCGCCTCCAGGTGGGCGCGCTGTCCCTCCGTGACGTCGATCACCGAAGCGATCAGTCCGATCCGCCGGCCGGCGCCATCGAGCAAGGGTGCGTAGGAGCAGGACCACGTCCGCAGCAGGTCAGGCTGCTTCGTGCTGACAGCGGAGTAGCGGAAGTCCACCACCGCCTCACCCCGGTCCAGGACCTGCCGCATCACCGACTCCAGCGCCTCGGTGCCGGGGGCGACCTCGCTCACGCGCCTGCCGACGTGCTCCGCCACCGGTACGCCGTCCACGCGGGCCAGCGCCTGGTTCACCCGCAGGAAACGCAGGTCGGAACCGAGCATGGCCAAGCCGATCGGGGACTGGGTGAACAGCCCCTCCAGAGCCGCCAGCGCATCGCGCATCTGCTCCACGGCGGTCGTCTCCGCCGCGATGGCCATCACGCCCGTCCGCCGCCCGTCCGCGATCGGGCAGATCCACATGTCCATGTCGACCAGATGTCCGTCCCGATGCCTAACCGGCAGCCGTGCGACGACCGCCGCGCCCCCCTGCACGGTCCGGGTGAGCCGCTCGGCCAGGTCGCGGTTCTCCTCGGGGACGAGCACACGGTTGGCGTCCTGGCCCATCACCTGCTCCGGGGTGTGACCGAGCAGGTCGTGGGCGGCGAGCGACCACTGCGCCACGCGACCCTCGGCATCGGCAACCCACAGGGCCAGCGGCAGCAGATCCTGGAACACCCCTGGGTGTCCCACCGCGGACATGCGCCGGTCGGGGGTTTCGCCGACCGCTTCGTGCGCATGCGCACCGTAGGGACTGGCGCTGGTCATAGGGGCACCTCGCTCACCCGACACCGGCCCACCGCGCGCCGCGGGTGCGCGACGGACCGACGCCACCCTTGACCACAGGAGGCTCAAGGACAGCGTAGGCCCGTCCGGCCGCTCAGGGGTCGTCGGTGCGTGGTGACAGGTTGCCGAACCTGGGCAGGTGAGGGTGGAGATCGAGAGTGGCCCGGCTCACATGGCGTGAGAGAGGCGCCGCCGACACCATGGGTGCTCCGTCACCGCAAGGCTGAAGGGATCAAGAATGTTCCGCAAGGTGCTGGTCGCCAACCGCGGGGAGATCGCGATTCGTGCGTTCCGCGCAGGCTATGAGCTGGGCGCGCGCACCGTCGCCGTCTTCCCGCACGAGGACCGCAACTCCCTGCACCGGCTCAAGGCCGACGAGGCCTACGAGATCGGCCAGCCCGGACACCCGGTACGGGCGTATCTCTCCGTGGAGGAGATCGTCCGGGCGGCACGCCGCGCGGGAGCGGACGCCGTGTACCCGGGGTACGGATTCCTGTCCGAGAACCCTGATCTGGCCCGGGCCTGCGAGGAAGCGGGCATCACCTTCGTCGGACCGAGCGCGGACATCCTGGAGCTGACCGGGAACAAGGCCCGCGCGGTGGCCGCCGCCCGCGAGGCCGGCGTACCCGTGCTCGGCTCGTCCGCGCCCTCCAACGACGTCGATGAACTGGTCCGCGCGGCCGACGACGTCGGCTTCCCCGTGTTCGTCAAGGCGGTCGCGGGTGGCGGCGGCCGCGGCATGCGCCGCGTGGAGGATCCCGCCCAGCTGCGGGAGTCCATCGAGGCGGCGTCCCGTGAGGCGGCGTCCGCGTTCGGCGATCCCACGGTCTTCCTGGAGAAGGCGGTCGTCGAGCCCCGCCACATCGAGGTGCAGATCCTCGCCGACGGGCAGGGCAACGTCATCCACCTGTTCGAGCGGGACTGCTCGGTGCAGCGCCGCCACCAGAAGGTCATCGAGCTGGCGCCCGCACCGAACCTCGACCCGGATCTGCGCGACCGGATCTGCGCCGACGCCGTGCGGTTCGCCCGCCAGATCGGCTACCGCAACGCCGGCACCGTGGAGTTCCTCCTCGACCGCGACGGCAACCACGTCTTCATCGAGATGAACCCGCGCATCCAGGTCGAGCACACCGTGACCGAGGAGGTCACCGACGTCGACCTGGTGCAGTCACAGCTGCGCATCGCCGCCGGCGAGACCCTCACCGACCTCGGCCTCGCCCAGGAGACCGTCACGCTGCGCGGCGCCGCGCTGCAGTGCCGTATCACCACCGAGGACCCCGCCAACGGGTTCCGCCCGGACACCGGCCGCATCAGCGCCTACCGCTCGCCGGGCGGCTCGGGCATCCGCCTCGACGGCGGCACCACCCACGCCGGTACGGACATCAGCGCCCACTTCGACTCCATGCTGGTCAAACTCACCTGCCGGGGCCGGGACTTCAGCACCGCGGTGGGCCGTGCCCGGCGCGCGGTGGCCGAGTTCCGCATCCGCGGCGTGGCCACCAACATCCCCTTCCTGCAAGCGGTGCTGGACGACGCCGACTTCCAGGCCGGCCGGGTCACCACGTCGTTCATCGAGCAGCGCCCGCACCTGCTCACCGCCCGGCACTCCGCCGACCGCGGAACCAAGCTGCTGACCTACCTGGCCGACGTCACCGTGAACAAGCCGCACGGCGAACGGCCCGACCTGCTGGAGCCGTTGACCAAGCTGCCCGAGCTGCCGGCCGGTGAGCCGCCGGCCGGGTCCCGGCAGCGGCTCGCCGAACTCGGCCCGGAGGGCTTCGCCCGCTGGCTGCGCGCGTCTCCGACCATCGGCGTCACCGACACCACGTTCCGCGACGCCCACCAGTCGCTGCTCGCCACGCGCGTGCGCACCAAGGACATGCTCGCCGTCGCTCCCGTGGTGGCCCGCACCCTGCCCCAGCTGCTGTCCCTGGAGTGCTGGGGCGGCGCGACCTACGACGTCGCCCTGCGCTTCCTGGCCGAGGACCCGTGGGAGCGCCTGGCGGCCCTGCGGGAAGCCGCGCCGAACATCTGCCTGCAGATGCTGCTGCGCGGCCGCAACACCGTGGGCTACACGCCGTATCCCACCGAGGTGACCGACGCCTTCGTGCACGAGGCGGCAGCCACCGGCATCGACATCTTCCGCATCTTCGACGCCCTCAACGACGTCGCCCAGATGCGGCCGGCCATCGACGCCGTGCGGGACACCGGGACGGCCGTCGCCGAGGTGGCCCTGTGCTACACCTCCGACCTGTCCGACCCGTCGGAGCGCCTGTACACCCTGGACTACTACCTGCGTCTGGCCGAGCAGATCGTCGAGGCGGGCGCCCACGTCCTGGCCGTCAAGGACATGGCGGGCCTGCTGCGCGCCCCGGCCGCGGCGACGCTGGTGTCGGCCCTGCGCAGGGAGTTCGACCTGCCCGTCCACGTCCACACCCACGACACCGCCGGCGGGCAGCTCGCCACCTACCTCGCCGCCATCCAGGCCGGCGCGGACGCGGTGGACGGCGCGGTGGCGTCCATGGCGGGCACCACCTCCCAGCCGTCCCTGTCGGCGATCGTGGCCGCGACCGACCACTCCGACCGGCCCACCGGCCTCGACCTCCAGGCCGTCGGCGACCTGGAGCCGTACTGGGAGAGCGTCCGCAAGGTCTACGCCCCCTTCGAGGCGGGTCTGGCCTCGCCGACCGGCCGCGTCTACCACCACGAGATCCCCGGCGGGCAGCTCTCCAACCTGCGCACCCAGGCGGTCGCGCTGGGCCTGGGCGACCGCTTCGAGGAGATCGAGGCGATGTACGGCGCCGCCGACCGGATGCTCGGCCACCTGGTGAAGGTCACCCCGTCGTCGAAGGTGGTCGGCGACCTGGCCCTGCACCTCGTCGGCGCGGGCGTGTCCCCGAAGGACTTCGAGGCGGAGCCTGCCAGGTTCGACATCCCCGACTCCGTCATCGGGTTCCTGCGCGGCGAGCTGGGCACCCCGCCCGGCGGCTGGCCCGAGCCGTTCCGCACGAAGGCGTTGCAGGGCCGCGCCGAGGCCAAGCCGGTCCAGGAGCTGAACGCCGACGACCGCGAGGGCCTGGCGAAGGACCGGCGGTCGACGCTGAACCGGCTGCTGTTCCCGGGCCCGACCCGCGAGTTCGACACGCACCGCGACACGTACGGCGACACCAGCGTCCTCGACAGCAAGGACTTCTTCTACGGGCTGCGCCCCGGCAAGGAGTACTCCGTCGACCTCGAACGCGGTGTCCGGCTGCTGATCGAGCTGCAGGCCGTCGGCGACGCGGACGAGCGCGGCATGCGGACCGTGATGTCCACCCTGAACGGCCAACTGCGGCCGATCCAGGTCCGCGACAGGGCGGCGGCCTCCGACGCTCCGGTCACGGAGAAGGCCGACCGTGCCAACCCCGGCCATGTCGCGGCACCGTTCGCCGGCGTGGTGACCCTCACGGTCGCCGAAGGTGACGAGGTGACGGCCGGCGACACGGTGGCCACCATCGAGGCGATGAAGATGGAGGCCTCGATCACCGCCGCGAAGTCCGGCAAGGTGGCCAGGCTCGCCATCAATCGCATCCAGCAGGTCGAGGGCGGCGACCTCCTCGTCGAACTCGCCTGAGCGGCCTCCAGGGCCGCTGGTGCAGGGGCACGGTCTCGCGGACTTCTCCGCCGGGCCGTGCCCCTGCCGCCGGCACGGCGTCAGTCTGACGGTTCTCGAACGGTGTCAGCCTGTCTGTTCCTGGAGGAAAGCCATGAGCACGGCCGTGAGTTCGGCAGGCGCGTCCTCCTGGATCAGGTGGCCCGCGCCGGCGATCGGCTCCAGCCGCGCGCCGGGGATCCGGGCAGCCAGCTCGTGGCCCTTCGCCAGGGGAATCCAGGTGTCGTCCTCGCCCCAGCAGACCAGAGTCGGGAAGCCGATCTCGCCGTAGCGCTCCTGGACTTCGTCGGTGTAGCGCTGGTCAGCCTGGGCGATCTGCCGGTAGAAGGCCGGTTGGCCGTCGTCACCCAGCCAAGGCCGGGTGAGCCGGTCGAGGACGGCAGGGTGCAGACCGGGGCTGCTGGCCGAGCTGACGTACTCGCGCACCAGTGCGCGGTGCAGAGCGGGCGGCAGTTGGTCGAAGACGTCGGAGTGCTCGCCGACGAGGCGGAAGAACGGGGAGCCCCACGGGGCCAGCGCCACCGGGTCGACCAGAGCGAGCGCGCGGTAGCGGGCTCCATGCAGCAGGTGTGCCCGCAGGGACACGGCTCCGCCGAAGTCGTGCGCGACCACCAGAGGTTCGTCGAGCTTCCAGTGCGCCAGGAGCTCGGTGAAGACCCTGCCCTGGGTTGCCAGGGAGACATCCTGGTCGGCCGACATCTGCGATTCCCCGTAGCCGGGCATGTCCCACACGAACACCTGGTGGCGACGGGCGAGCGCGCGGGCGACGGCGCGCCAGACGTACGACGAGAAGGGCGTGCCGTGGAGGAGGACGACCGGATCCTGGCCGGGTTGCCCGAGGCTGCCCCAGCGGACCTCGCCCGACGTGCTGCGGAATGTCTCGGTCAGCTGCCATTCACTCACGGGTGCTGGTCCTCTCGGTCGTGTCTGCCGAAGTCGGTGTGGTCCGCCGAAGCCTCAAGCATGGTGAGGACGGCACTGAGCGCGACGGCTCCGTCGAGCAGCGCTCTGGAGCGCGTGGCGATGCCGCCCTCCCTGGCGGCCAGCGCGGAGGTGACGTCCTTTGACCGGCGGGTGCGGCGCAGCTCCGGCATGAGGGCCCGCAGGGGTGGGATGCGGTAACCGGCCTGGCGCAGCTGGTGCACGATCCGAGCATCCCGGACCTGGGCGGGTGTGTACCGGCGTGTTCCACGCGCGGGGTCGCGGTTCGGGACGACGAGTTCCTCCGCATCCCAGTGCCGCAGCGTAGAAGGACGGACGCCGAGAGCCGCGGCGAGGTCGGAAACGCTCATCGAGTCCGACGCCCGTACGTCCTCGATCGGTTCACCGGCGATGGCCCGGGCCGCCTCCTGGGCGACCCTCAGTTCCGTGCGCTCCGTGTCGAGTCGGGCGTGGGCCGCGTCGAGCAGGGCCAGTGCCTGCGAGGTGGGGGAGTGGTGGACGGCCCGGACGATCCTCTTGGCCTCGGTCGGACCCACGCCCGCAGCGAGGGCACGGTAGGCCAGCGCCGACTGCACATGCAGGTCCCCGTAGATCCGGTAGCCCGTGGCGGTGCGCGTCGCCGGCGGAAGGACACCGTGGCGTTCGAGATTGCGCACCTGTTGAACGGAGTACCCGCAACGCCGCGCGACATCGGCGGTGCGCAGAACACCTGATTTGAGACTTGCCACCCTGAAAGCCCTCTGTCTCTGCCTCAAAGTCTCCACAAGCACTTCAGTGCAACGCTAGAGCACATGACCATGGACGAGATCATCAGCTTCGTGGACGGGCTGGACGGCGTGCTGGCTCTCAGGCCGGCACCCGGCGACGGCACACCGGAGATCAGCTGGGGCGACACCTTCTTCTTCTACGCGCCCGACCGGGTGCCCCCGACAACGACCCAGCCGTTCGCGACGATCGTGACCAAGAACTACCCCGGCGACGAGGCCTCCCGTCTGGACCGGGCGGACACCTTCCGCGTGAACATCAACGCCGGGAAGGATGCGTTCGTTCGATGGACCGGGCACGCGCCCCGCGAGCCGGCCACCCGCAAGGTCGATCCCAGCGCCGCCGACACCGTGATCGCGCACCCCGTCTACGGCGCCCTCGGCTGGCTGGCGGTCGTGAACCCGGGCCCGCGCACGGCAGCGGCAACCCGTGAGCTGCTGCGTGCGGCCCATCACTTGGCACGCTCCCGCCATGAGCGACGCACCGCGTCGACTCCGTGAGTCCGGCCGCGCCCGCCCCGCATGCGCCCGAGCGCACCGCATCGCACCCTGGTGCTATGGCAAGTGCGCAGCCCATCGTCATCTATCCGCCCGCCGAGGACGGCGGCCGGCGGGTGCGTGCGGACACCCGGTTCCTGGGCATGGCGTACGGGCTCCTGGACGTGGCCGAGTTCCTGAGCCTGGCGGGGATCGAGGACGCCGATCCCGAGTACGTACGGCAGTCCGGGCTCATCGAATGGCGGGGCGGCGGCCCGGACGAGTGGGGGCACTGAGCAGGGACGACCACGACCACAGCCTCGTCTGCACGGGCTCCTCGGTCAGGCGGCCTTCTTCTTCCCTCGGCGCCCCGACCGGGCGAGGGCGTCGACCAGCTGGTCACGGGTCATCTTCGAGCGGCCCGGGACGTTCTGGTCGGAGGCCTGCTGGTAGAGCTCCGCCTTGCTCATCCGCCGCAGCTCGCTCTTCTGCGCGGGACGGCCGGCGGCCGACTTCCTCTTGCGCTCTTCCCTGGCGCCACCCCCGGGGGAGCGGGCCTGGTCGAGGCTGTGCTGGAGGACGTCCATCAGGTCGACGACGTTGGTCGCCTCGGGGGCCTCCTCGGCGAGGGCGATGTCCCTGCCCTCGGCCTTCGCCTTGACCAGCTCGCGCACCTTCTCCTGGTAGGTGTCGTGGTAGCGGGCCGGCTCCCATTCGGCGCTCAGCGCGTCGACCAGCTGCAACGCCATGTCCAGCTCCTTGCCGCGGCCGGCTCGGCCGGAGGGCAGCTCGGGCAGTTCCCTGCCCGGGTCGCGGACCTCGTCGGCCCAGTGCAGGGTCTGCAGCACAAGGACCTGGTCGGCCGCGCGCAACGCGGTCAGGTACTGCCTGCCGCGCATCACGAACGTCGCGATCCCCGCCTTGTCCGCCTCGGCCAGCGCCGCGCGCAGCAGCTCGTACACCTTCAGGTGTTCCTTGCCGCGCGGGGCGACGTAGTACGTGCGGGCGAAGTACACGGGCTCCATGTCGGCCAGGTCGACGAAGTCCGAGATCTCGATGGCCTTCGAGCGGCCCGGCGCGATCTCGTCCAGCTCGTCGGGGTCGATGACGATGTACTCGCCCTCGGCTGCCTCGAAGGCCTTGACGATGTCCTTGCTGTCCACTTCCTTGCCGGTGCGCTCGTTGACCCGCCGGTTGCGGATCCGGTCCGCGGTGCCGCGCTGCAACTGGTGGAAGTGGACGGTGTGGTCCTCGGTCGCGGTGTACAGGCCGACCGGCACGCTGGCCAGCCCGAACGTGATCACTCCTGTCCAGATCGCACGAGCCATGCCGTCCCGCTCCGTCCCGCGTGCAACCGACGGCCCGGTGGGGGCCGTCCCTCACCTCCACGCTCGCACCCCGTACTCCGCCCCGCGCGCGGAGAGCGGATGGGGAGCGTCCTCACGCGTCCGCCAGACGGTTGGGCTGAAGCAGGAGCAGAGCGATGTCGTCGGTGTGCCGGTTGGTGCGGCGGGTGTGGCGGACCAGGCGGTCCACGAGTTGGTGCAGGGGCAGATCGCTCGACTCGCTGAGGTGCTGTGCCAGGTTGGCGATGGTCTGGGTGATGTCGGTGCCGGGGACTTCCACGAGGCCGTCGGTGTAGAGGGCGAGGAGCGTCTCCGGGCCCAGGGGCAGGGTGGTGAGCGGGTAGGAGGGGGTGCCGAAGCCGAGGCCGAGCGGAGGGCCGGGGCGGACGTCGACGGGATGGGCCCGGTTGTCGGGGTGGCGCAGGAGCGGCGGAGGGTGCCCTGCGCTGGCCAGGGTCACCTGGTGGCGGGCGAGGTCGAGGTGGGCGTACAGGCAGGAGACGAAGCGGCTGGCGTGCAGGTCGGCGAGGTCGCGGTCGGTGCGGGTGAGGACCTGGTCGGGGGCGGCGCCGGCGGTGGCGTGGGAGTGCACGGCCATGCGGACCTGGCCCATGAGGGCCGCCGCCGTCATGTCGTGGCCCTGCACGTCTCCGATGACGGCCGCGGCGGTGGTGCTGGTCAGACGGATGAGGTCGTAGAAGTCGCCGCCGATGTTCACACCCTGGCTGGCGGGAAGGTAGCGGGCGGCGACCTCCAGACCGGCCACGGTCGGCAGAGCGTGCGGCAGAAGGGTCTGCTGCAGGGCGTGGGCGAGGTTGTGCTTGGCATCGTAGAGGCGCGCACGGTCCAGGGCCTGGGCGATGAGACCGGCGAGGGGCGTGAGGATGGACCGTTCGGCGGCGGTGAAAGTGTGGGGCCGGTTGTAGGCGAGGAGCAGGCAGCCGATGGGGCGACCGGAACTGAGCAGCGGCAGGAAGGCCCAGGCGTGCTTGTCGCTGATCTGCGGTGCCCTCGGGTACAGGCGGGCGAGTTCGCCGCGGTTGGCGAAGAACAGGGACGCACCCGTGGCCAGGGCGCGTCCGGCCGGCGTCAGGTCGGCGTCCGTGGGCAGTCCGTCGAACTGCTCGATGAGAGCGGGGTCGTAGCCACGCGAACCGATGATCTGGATACGGCCGGCGTCCGCGGCCGACATGATCATGCCGTGGGCACCGAAGGCAGGCAGGATCTGGTCGGCGATCAGGTCGACGACGTCCTGGACACCGACGGCCTCCGTCAGTGCGGCGGTCAGGGCCATCAGCAGATGGATCCGGCTCGCCGGTGGGGTGCTGGCGGGGGAGGCCGGCTGGGTGCCGAGGGGCTTGGACGACTGGTCGGGGGTGATGAGGATGCTGGTGCCGCTGTCGTCCGTGTGCAGGCGCAGGTCCAGCCACTGGTCCGGTGGGCGCAGGACGGTGAGGGCGAGGTGCTCCCGGCTGCTCATGGCAGTGCGGTACGCGTCCATGTAGGCGATGTTGTCGAGCCAAGGAAGTGCCTGCCAAGGCTCGGTTCCCAGCAGTTGCTTCGCCGGTCTGCCCAGCAGACGGGCGGCCGCGGTGTTCACGTAGGTGATGCGTCCGCCCAGGTCGAGGGCGAGAGTGCCGAGGGGAAGGCGCTCCACGAGGTCGGCCGCCGCGAGCTCGGACTGGGGCCTCGGCTCCGCACGGTGCGGATGGACGAAGCGGGGCCGGTCCGGAATGACCGGAGCGGCGGCCTCCGCGTCCAGAACGCGGGCGATACGGCGTGCGCTGACGGCGATGCGGCCGCGCTCGCGGCGGCTCAGACGGGGGGACCGGTCCGGTGCCCAGATCAGCAGCAGAGCACCCCGGCAGTGCCGGATCTGTTTCAGCGGGACGATCGCGAAGGCGACCTGGTAAGGGATGGTCGCCGCGGCGCGCGGGTACTCACGGGCCAGCGCCTCCAGGGAACTCACCCAGACGAGCTGCTCGTGGCGAACCGCATCCTGGGCCGGGCCGCGGATGGCGAACGACATCCGCCACCACGGTGCGAAGGCATCGACCGGGAGACCGCACAGTGCGAGCAGGCCCATGGTGGTCTCGGCCGGGTCCAGCGCGTAAACACCCCCCGACCTGGCGCCGGTGCGACGCACAGCCGCCGCCAAGGCCTCACCGAGCGGATCAGCCACCTCCGGCTGCTCACCGGACCCGCTCATGCGGCGCACCACCCAACGCCCATGTTCAGAACGCTAAGCCCGACCTGGCGTGACGGCATGTGGATCAGGCGTCCTGTGCCGTGCCGGGCGGCGACGTCGGTGTTCCGAGGCGGCGCCGCAGAAACGGCTCCTGGGACAGGACGGCGCCCATGCTCAGGCCGACGGCGACGGCCACGCACACGATGATCAGCCAGGACAGCAGCACGAAGACCGGACCTGCGGAACCGTAGTCCGCCAGTGCCCGATTGAGCGCCCGTGGCATGTAGAAGTGCGCGGTCAGGGACAACGCGCTGACCGCGATCGCCGTGATGACCGCCCCCGGCAACAGGGGTGACCAGCGGATGCCGCCGCCGAGCAGAAGGTGCTGGGTCCACCACCACAGGACCGTCTCCGCGATCAGGATGGCCGGGATTCCCACGCCCGCCCCGAGGCCGCCCCGGTTGTGCAGCAGCCCCTGCCCGACCAGTGCGCCGAGCCACAGGACGATCCACGCCAGCCACCGCCACGGAGCGACCTTCGCCCCTGACCGGGGCAGCAGCCAGGCCCGTCTGCACAGGCGCTGCACCGCGCGACTGACCGCGGTGGCCGACAGCAGCACCATCAGTGCGCCCACCACGCCGGTCGCCTGGCGCAGATCGTCGCTCGGGGGCTGGAACGCCTGCTCCAACTGACCCTTCGCCTGCCCGTTCAGACCGAAGACGGCACTGACCGCCGAGGTGACCTGTTCCTGCACCGCCGGCGGCGCGTACGCACTCAGCACGAACACCAGGGGAACTGCGGTCAGGAAGCACTGCGCCGCGATGCGGGTGGCGGAGTCGAAGATGCTCACCGACACCATGCGGTCCACGAGCCCCGTGATCACCGGGAAGCGGGTCTCCACGCGCGCGTGGACTGCCTTCAGCCAGGCAGTCAGTTTCCGGGTACGGCCACGCCACCAGGACGCGTGCAGCAGCGAGCGGATCCGCCGGGGGCCGCCGGGCGGGCGGGTTGCGCGGGCGGTACGGCCCGCCCCTGGCCGACTCTGCGGTTCGCCGGAGTCCTCGCCCCTGCCGCCGCGCGGCATCAGTCACCGGCGCGCGGGGAGCCCGGGCATGGTGTGCGGACCCCTGCCGCCGACGCCACCCGTGCGGAAGTCTCCATCGCGCCGCTCCTTCCCGGTCTCCAGATTGCGCGACCGAGCGGGCAACGGCACTCCGTCGCCCGCCAAGGGGCGTGTACGCGGACGCCGGGGACGCCGGTCAAGAGATGCGGCGGTTCACGGCCGTGCCTACGCTCGTGCCGTACGGCGCCTGATGGGATCGCCCATGGTCGTGGACCTGCTGCTCATCGCCCTCGCCATCACGCTCGACCCCCTGCCGCTCATGGCGTTCGTGCTGGTGGTGGCATCCGGCAGGGGGGTACGGACAGGGCTCGCCTTCATCGCGGGCTGGATGGCGTGCTTCGTCGCGGTGATCGCCCTGGTCCTGACGCTGACCGGCGGGCAGCCCCCGGCTCCCAGGTCGCCTCCGTCCACGGCGAACCTCGCGGCCAAGCTCCTCATCGGGGTGTCGCTGATCGGGTACGGCGTCCACCGACACCGACACCGGAACCGGCACCGACGACCCGGCCACGACCGCACTTCGAAGGCCACGCCCGACGACGCCGGAGCCTCACCGTCGCGCGGCAAGTCGTCCTCCTTCCTGGCCACCCGGATGGACCGCGGCTCGCTCTGGCCGGCGGCGGCGCTGGCCGTCCTCCTCCAGCCGTGGGGACTCGTCGCGGCGGGCGCCGTGACCGTGGTGGAGGCCGACACCTCCCACGGCACGACATGGGTGGAGCTGATCGCGTTCTGCATCGTCGCGACCGCCGGCCTGCTTGCCGTCGAGCTGTACGTCGTACTGAAACCGGCCTCGGCCCGGCGCCGACTGCTGAGCCTGCGCACCTGGATGGCGGACCACGCACACCAGGCCATCGTGCTCGGCAGCATCGCGATCGGCGTGTGGCTGACGGGAAAGAGCGTCTACGAGCTGGCGAGTTGACCGCCCGGACCGCCCGGACCGCCCGGACCGCCCGGACCGCCCGGACCGCCCGGACCGCCCGGACCGCCCGGACCGCCCGGACCGCCCGGACCGCCCGGACCGCCCGGACCGCCCGGACCTCCCGGACCGCCCGGACGTCCCGGAAGGACCACTCGCGCGGCGGCCCGCCGGGTCCGGGGCGATAGTGGGCCTACCGGAGCGCTCCACCGTCACCTCAGGGAGGGAGCTTGACCGCGAAGGCCGACGGCCCTCAGGTCGTGATCGTCATGGGCGTGTCGGCGTCCGGGAAGTCCACCGTCGGGACGCGGCTGGCCCAGCAGCTCGGCGTGCCCTTCCTGGAGGGCGACGAACTGCACTCCGCGGCCGAGATCGCCAAGATGGCCGCCGGGCACCCCCTCGACGACGCCGATCGCCGGCCCTGGCTGGCGGCCCTCTGCCAGTGGATCCGGTCGGCCGTGTCACACGGGGGCGGTGGCGTGGTCGCGTGTTCCTCACTCAAGCGCCGCTACCGGGACGAGTTGCGGAGCGCGGGCGAGGGCGCGCACGTGTGCTTCATCCACCTGGCCCTCGATCATCGGTTGGCGGCGGAGCGGATCGCCGCCAGGAAGGGGCACTTCATGCCGCCTGGGCTGCTGGACTCCCAGTTCGCGATCCTGGAGCCGCTTCAGGACGACGAGCCGGGCGTCACCGTCGACGCCGGCGCACCCCGGGAGCAGGTCGTGGCAGCGGCGCTGCGAGCGGTGGCCGAGCCGGACGGATAGCGGGTCTACCGCTTCCCGCTCACAGGAGACCCGGATGGAACTGGTCCACTTCCGCATGGTGATGCCGGCCGCCCTCACCCGGCCGGCCGTCGGCCTGCTCACCTCGCACGGCAGCGTGCTCAATCTCGTCGTCGTGAGGTCGAGCCAGATCCCCGAGGGCGACGCGGTGGAGTGCGACGTGGTGCAGGGCGCCGCCAACGACGTGCTGAGTCAGCTGCGCGAACTGGGCGTCGACCGTGCCGGGTCGATCGCCGTGGACGGCATCGACGTGATGTTCTCGCAGCAGGCCGAGCAACTCGAAGCCGATCAGCCGAGCGTGCTCGTCCACGCGCCGTTGTGGGCCGGCGTCGAGGCGCGCATCCGCGCGGAGGGCACTTACCGGCCGTCCTTCTACCTGTTCCTGGTCATCGCCGGGATCATCGGCTCGGTCGGCATCATGACGAACTCTCAGATCCTCATCGTGGCGGCCATGGTCGTCGGCCCCGAGTACAACGCCATCACCAGCGTCGCCCTCGGCCTCGACCGCCGTAGCCGGCGCAGGGTCCGCGAGGGGGTGCGTGCGCTGGTGGTCGGGTTCTCCCTGGCGATCGTTGCCACCTTGGGATTCGCCGCGGTGGCCCGGGGCCTCGGCCTTCAGTCGGAGGCCTTCGATCTGGGTCTGCGGCCCGTGTCCAACCTCGTCGGCACGCCGAACTTCTTCTCCGTCGTCGTGGCCTTTCTCGCCGGCATCGTAGGAATCGTCTCGCTGACCGAGGCGCGCGGCAGTGCCCTGCTGGGTGTCTTCATCTCCGTCACGACCATCCCCGCCGCCTCGGACATGGCGGTCTCGCTGGCTTTCGGGGACTGGGACCACGTCTGGGGCTCGTTCGTCCAGCTGCTGCTCAACGTGGTCGTCCTGGTGGCCGTCGGTGTCCTCGCTCTCCGTGTCCAGCGGCGACTGTGGCACCGCGCGACCCGACGGGCCGCGGCATCCGGGCGCTAGGTCTAAAACTGACGGCCCCTGCCCGGCCCCCACTCCCGCCGCCCTCATCCCCGCGCGCCGATCTCCGACCCCCGGCTTAGTCTGAGGCGGGGGGCATTCGGGTGAACAGCACGCCGAGAGGTGGCCTCGATGGACGACTACCCCCTGATCGAGAACCACGGTCTCCTCGGCGACCTGCAGACCGCCGCACTGGTGACGACCGACGGCTGCATCGACTGGTTCTGCGCCCCGAGATTCGACTCGCCCAGTGTGTTCGGGGCACTGCTGGACCAGAACAAGGGCGGGCACTGCACGGTCCGGCCGCAGACCGGCGCCTACGCGACCAAGCAGTTGTACTTTCCCGACACGGCCATTCTGGTCACCCGCTTCATGACGGAGGCGGGCGCCGGTGAGGTTCTCGACTTCATGCCGGTGACGGGCACGACGGTCACGGAAAGTCACCGCTTGGTGCGCATGGTCCGCTGCGTGCGCGGCAAGATGACCTTCGAGGTCGAGATAGCGCCGCGGTTCGACTACGGCCGACAGGCCCACCGGTTGCACATCACCACGCACGGCGCGGCGTTCGCCGCGGAGGACGGCACGGCACTCACCGTGCACCCCATCCGCGAGGCCGACGACGAGCGCTTGCTCGACCTGCTCGCCGACCGACGGGACGCCCTGCACTTCACGCTGACCCTGGAGGCGGGCCAGGAGCGGGGGCTGGCACTGGAGTGGGGCGCCGACGGGCCGCCCAGGGAGATGCGACTGGCCGAATACCATCAGCTCTTCGACGAGACGGTGCGGTTCTGGCGTAACTGGCTCGGCCAGTCCCGCTACACGGGACGCTGGCGCGAAGCCGTGGAGCGCTCCGCGATCACGCTGAAACTGATGACGTTCGCGCCCACCGGCGCCGTGGTGGCCGCCCCGACGGCCGCACTCCCGGAACAACTGGGCGGGGAACGCAACTGGGACTACCGGTTCACCTGGATCCGGGACGCGTCCTTCTCGGTGTACGCCCTGCTGGGGCTCGGTTTCACCGACGAGGCAAGGGCGTTCATCCTGTGGCTCGCCGACCGGGTCAACGAGCGGGCCGGACGGCACGGTGACACCGGTCCGCTGAACATCATGTACAAGGTCGACGGCTCCTCCGACCTGGACGAACAGGTCCTCGACCACTGGGAGGGCTACGCGGGATCGGCGCCGGTGCGGATCGGCAACGGCGCCGCCACGCAGCTCCAGCTGGACATCTACGGCGAGGCGTTGGACAGCATCTACTTCGCGCACCGGCACGGTCTGCAGCTGGGGCACCGCGGGTGGAACTCCCTGCTGACCAACCTCGACTGGCTGGTCGACCACTGGGACCAGGCGGAGGAAGGACTGTGGGAGACCCGCGGCGGCCGGCAGGACTTCACCTACGGCCGCGTCATGTCCTGGGTCGCCTTCGACCGAGCCCTGCGGCTCTCCGACGCGAACGGACGCCCGGGCCCCTCCGAACGCTGGCGCAGGGCACGCGACGACTGCTACGAGCAGGTCTTGGCCAAGGGCTGGAGCGAGGAACGCGGGGCCTTCGTCCAGCACTACGGCAGCGAAGTCCTCGACTCCTCGCTGCTGCGCATGTCGACGGTCGGGATCATCACGCCGGAGGACCCGATGTGGACGAAGACCCTCGGCGCCATGGAACAGGAACTGGTCAGCGACAGCCTCGTCTACCGCTACAACCCCGACGCGTCCCCCGACGGCCTGCGCGGCTCCGAAGGCACCTTCTCGCTGTGCACGTTCATGTACGTCGACGCACTGGCACGCGCAGGACGGACCGGCAAGGCCCGGCTGGTGCTGGAGAAGATGATGGGGTACGCCAACCACCTGGGCCTGTACTCGGAGGAGATCGACCCGACGGGCCGTCAGCTGGGCAACTTCCCGCAGGCCTTCACCCATCTCGCCCTCATCGACGCGGCCATCACTCTGGACAAGGCACTCGAGCGGGCCTGACGCCGCCCCCGCTTCAACCGGCCGTGTCCACGCGCGGTGCCGGCGCGGGCCCGAGCAGCACAAGCGTGTCGCCCTCCGCGGCCGTGACCGCGCGTGCCTCGGTCGTCGGCTCCAGGCGCCCGTCCGGCCGCACGACGAACAGCGTCTCGTGCCCCGGCGGATACGGGGCCGACGCGGGCTGCACGTGGAAGCGGGCGCCGTGTGCATGGCGGTCCGCGACGGTGTGGCGGACGAGTTCACGGCCGAAGAGGATCTCTCCGGAGGCGTAGGGGGCGACCACGCCCCGGGTGTCCGGCGGTGGGCCCACCCGGTAGACGGGGCCGTCGACGCTGTCCCGCAGGACGATCGAGACGAGCGCGTTGAAGTCGTCGTCGTCCGTGAGGAGGAAGACCGACGTGATGCCTTCCAGGCGGGCCTGCGGATCGGTCGCCACGGCCATGAGTTCCCCGGCCGCCTGCTCGATGCCCGCCGCCTCGATCCGGGCCCGCCCCTGGGTGGATCCCGCCCACATCAGCACGTCCAGCCCGGCCGTGCGCAGCGCCCGGGCGACGTCCACGACCCACGGGTCGTCGCCCAGCAGCAACGGCCGGAAACGCGCGGTGCGTACGACGTCCAGCTTGGTGGCCACGGGCTTCGCGGTCAGTCCGTAGACGAGGACCGTGCCGACGATCACCAGGAAGGTGACCGGGAGGATCTTGTCCGCGTCCCGCAGACCCTCGTCCGTGAGCGCGGCCGAGAAGGTCGTGGCGGTGGAGGCGGCGACGATGCCGCGCGGGGCCATCCAGCCGATGAAGGCGCGCTCCCGGCCCGTGAAGTCCGTCCTGAGGGTGGACAGCAGCGCGATCACCGGCCTGACGAGCAGGACGAGCGCCGCGACCAGCACGAGGGTGGGCAGCAGCACCGGAACGAGCGAATCGGGCGTCACCGAGGCCGAGATGGCGACGAACAGCAGACCGATGATCAGCTGCACCAGCGTCTCGAAGAACGGCCGCCTCGCGGGCATGTCGAAGCCCGGCAGGTTCGCGGCGACGAGGCCGATGACGATCGCGGCGATGAGCCCGGTGTCGTCGTACACCGCGTCGCAGCCCGCGGCCACCACCACGACGACGGCGAGCTGGGCGAGCGTGCCGAGGGTCTCACCGAGGCGGAGCAGCCGGAGGGTGAGCCACAGCAGCGCGGCCCCGACCACGCCGCCCGCCAGCCCGACGGCGATGCTGCCCAGGAACGAGCCCACCCGGAAGTGACCGGTCCGCAGGCCGCCGGCGACGATGGAATGGAAGACGACGGCGCCGAGGATGCCGCCGACGGCGTCGATGAGGGAGCCCTCCCACACCAGCACACGCCGCACCTTGTCCGACGGCTTGACGTGCTCCAGCAGCGGACCGACGACGGTCGGCCCGGACACCACGAGGATCACCCCGATCATGCTGGCCACGGCCGCCGGAACGCCGAACAGGGCAGGCCCCACGGCCATCACCGCCGCCCAGGTGAGCACCACTTGGAACACCAGGAGCCGGATGACGGTGTTGCGGGTCGCCCCCTTGAGCAGACGCATGTCCAGCCCCAGCCCGGCGTCGTACAGGATGAGCGCCACCGACAGCGACACCAGCGACGAGAAGTCATCTCCGACGAGCCGGTCGGGGTGGACGATGTCGGTGAGGGCTCCCGCGGTGAACCCGGCCGGCAGGAGCACGATCAGGGCCGGGATCCGCAGCCGGCCGGCCAGGATCTGGGAGCCGACGGCGAGGGCCACGACCAGGGCGAGCCCCAGCAGGATGTCGTCCTCGCTCACCGTTCCCTCACCTTTCGCCGCGAGGCTCAGCCGTCGTCACCGGCACCGAGCCGCAGATCGGAGTCGGTGAGGCCCTCCAACTCCCCATGGGTGTCCAGCCAGTACAGGAGGACGACCGCGGGCATGACGAGCACGACGGCGACGAGGGTGACCACCCCCAGCCAACGCAGCGTCGTGTCCGCACCCGCGCCCTGCGCGATGGTCAGGGAGGTCGGGACGAGGTACGGCCGCTGCGCCAGGCCCCAGGCGATGACCGCGGACGCCACCACGCCGACCGCGGTGACCCGCGACCAGGACCCGGACGGGCGGATCAGCAGCCAGGCGGTGGCCAGGGTGCTTACCGCCGCCACGATCACGAACACGAGTCCCGCCCCGTGCGTGAGCCCGTGCCACACGTGCGCCGCGTCGTCGTGCGCGACGATCAGCGTCACCACCGACAGAGCGGCGACGGCCGGCAGGGCGGCCAGTGCCCGGCGCCGGAAGTAGCCGTCCAGGTCCGGTGCTTCGAAGCGCCGGGCGTCCGCGGCGAGGAACACGGCGCCGAGCAGGGCCGTGGTCGCCACGGCGAGCACGCCGAACAGCAGCGGGGTGGGGTGGGCCCAGGCGTGGTCCGAGGGCTTGGCGTCCGCGGTCACCCGACCCGACGCCACACCGCCCGCCGCGGCGCCGAGGAAGAACGGGGTCAGGAGCGAGGAGACGGCGAACACAGCGCCGTACAGGCGCCGTCCGGCCAGCCGCTGGGCGGGCTTGCGCAGCGCGAACCCCGCGCCGCGCAGGACCGTGCCCACGACGGCGAGAGCGAGCGGCAGCCACATCGACTGGAACAACTGCTGGAAGAGGACCGGGAAGCCCGTCCACATGATGACGAGTACGAAGATCAGCCAGACGTTGTTGACCTCCCACACGGGCGCCATCGCATGGTCGATCAGCCACCGGGGCCGCTTGCCGCGCTCCGCTCCGCCCGCGATCAGGTCCCAGAACCCCGCTCCGTAGTCGGTGCCGCCCGCGCAGGTGTAGGCGGCGATCGCGAGCAGCAGGACGACGGCGATGACATCGGCGATCACGGCCGGCCCTCCGTGGACGAGGACGGTCCGTCACCGCCGGGGGGCGGCGCAGCGCCGGACGGGACGGGGGGACGCGGCCCGTAGGGGGTGTCCGTCTCGGGCGCCTCCGCGCTCGCCCGCGCCCCGGTTCCCGCCCTGTCCTCCTCGTCGGCGAGCCGCCAACGGGTGCGCATCCGCAGCAGGATCGCGAGGAACGACCCGAAGATGAACACGTACACGACGACGACCAGGCCGAACATGGTCCACAGCGTGCCGGACCGGGTCGAGGTGACCGCTTCGGCGACCCGCATGTTCTCGTAGACGATCCACGGCTGGCGCCCCACCTCCGTGGTGATCCAGCCGCACTCGACGGCGACGACGGAGGCCACGCCGGACACGGCGGCGCACCGGTAGAACCAGGGCGAGGCGGGCAGCCGGCGCCGCCGCCACCAGATCAGGGCGTACCACAGGGCGAGCACCGCGAGCAGCGAGCCGATGACGACCATGGTGTCGAAGGCCCAGTGGGCGATGGTCGCCTGGGTGGCGTTCGGCCGCTGGTCGGCGGGGACGGAGGTCAGACCGGTCACCCGGGTGTCGGGACTGAAACCGGCGAGGATGGAGTCGAATTGCGGAATCTTGATGCCGCCGGAGATGCTTCCGTCCGGATGCAGCCGGCCGAACAGGTACTCCGGCATGTGCGTGTCGGTCTTCCAGACGATCTCCATGGCGGCGAACTTCACCGGCTGCTTGTGGAAGACCTGCCGGGCGATGGAGTCGCCCAGCATGAACTGCACCGGCGTGAACACAGCGGCGACCGTGAACGGGACGGCGAAGCCGAGCCGGTGGTAGCGGTCCCGGCTCCCGCGCAGCCAGCCGACGGCGTAGACGCCGGCCACGATGTAGCCGGCCGTCACGAGCATCGCCACGACGAAGTGCCAGTACTGCGGGCCGAACATCGGTGTGAAGATCGCCTTCCAGATGTTCACGTCGACGGGGTCGCCCGCGGAGTCGAGGCGGAAGCCACGCGGCGTGTTCATCCAGGAGTTGGCCGCCAGGATCCCGAAGGCGCCGAGCAGGGCCGTGGCGGGCAGCGGCAGAGCGAGCAGGAAGTGGGTCCGGGCCGGGAGGCGTCGCCAGCCGTACAGGTAGATCGCGATGAGGACGGCCTCCAGGAAGAAGGCCCACGCCTCGACGCCGAACCCGATACCGAAGACATCGCCCCACCTGCCCATCAGGCCCGGCCAGAGCAGCCCGAACTCAAAGGACAGCACGGTGCCGGTGACCACCCCGATCGCGAACTGGACCGCCATCACTGCCGACCAGCGGCGCGCCAGCAGCAGGGCCGTACGGTCGCCGCGGCGCAGCCCGTAGCCGTGCAGGATGAGCGTGATCAGCGGCAGCGCCACACCCAGCGGCACCAGGATGATGTGGGACGCCAGGGTGAAGGCCATCAGGGATCTGGCCGGCAGCATCTGCGCCGGCGCGTCCGCCAGCACCTGCAAGGTGGTGTGCATGGATGGGTTCCGTCCGGGGCCGTCGTGGGTGCGCTGTCAGCCGCCGGTGGCGAAACCGGGGAAGAGGGTCATCCCGCCGTCCACGTACAGCGTGGCACCCACCACGTAGTCCATGAGGTCGGAGGCGAGGCCGACGGCCGCGTGCGCGATGTCCTCCGGGTCGCCGACGCGGTTGTAGGGAATCAGCTTGAGGAGGTCGTCGCGGGCCGCGGGCGTCTCCCAGGCACTGCGGTTGATGGGGGTCGCGATGGCGCCCGGGGCGATCGCGTTGACGCGGATCTTCTTCGGCGCGAGTTCCTGGGCGAGCGTCTCCATCATCATCTGCACACCGCCCTTGGACGAGGCGTAGTTGACGTGCCCGGCCCACGGGATGACCTGGTGCACGGAGCTCATGCAGATGATCTTGCCGGCCGCGCGCGACACCTCCGGGACGACGCCGCGCCGCAGGAACTCCTTGGTGGCCTCCCGGGCGCACAGGAACTGCCCCGTCAGGTTGACGTCGATGACCTTCTGCCACTGGGCGAGGGTCATCTCGGTGAACGGGGCGTCGCGCTGCAGGCCGGCGTTGGCCACCAGGATGTCGATCGTGCCGAACTCCTCGACCATCCGGTTCGTCATGGCGACGACCTGGTCCTCGTCGGAGACGTCCGCCTCGTAGGCCGCCGCACGCACACCGAAGGACTTGATCTCCTCGACGACCTTCTCGGCCTCGTCGCGGCCGGCCACGTAGTTCACCACGACGTCGGCGCCGGCCCGGCCCAGAGCTACGGCCGTCGCCTTGCCGATGCCGGAGTTCGCGCCGGTCACCAACGCCTTCTGGCCCTTGAGCAGGTGGGCGGGGATCACGTCGCGGGGCGCGCCCTCGGGGGAACTCACGATGACTGTCTCTCCATTGCGTGGCCGGGTCGCCCGGGCCGTGGCCCGGAGGTCAAGGGGTCACACAATCACCGCGGGCGCGCGGCGGCGCGTGGCACGAGCCGGTGTTGGGCCGACCGGCTCAGGAACTTCGCCCGCTCGAAGGCGAGTCGCCGGGCCCCGCTCAACCCAGCCGTTCCAGGAGGTGATCGCCCACCCGCAGGGCGTTCGCCATGGCCGTCAGGGACGGGTTGACCGCCCCGATGCTCGGGAAGAAGCTCGTGTCGACCACGTACAGGTTGTCGACGTCGTGTGCCTTGCAGTGGACGTCCAGGGCGGAGGACGCCGGGTCGGTGCCGAACCGCACCGTGCCCGCCTGGTGCGCGGTCGCCCCGATGGGCATCCCCTTGTGCAGGTAGATGCTGTGCGACAGCAGGTGGTGCTCGTGCATGCCGAGATGGCCGAGCATGTGCTGGAGCTTGTGCTGCAGGCGCTTCAGCCCGGCCGTGTTGTTGGTCTCGTTGAGCGTCAGGCGGATACGGCGGTCGCCCTCCAGCGTGACCCGGTTGTCCGGCAGCGGCAGATCCTCCCCGCACAGCCAGAAGTCGACGGCGTGATGGGCCAGCACCTCGAAGGGCATGTCGGGGGCCACCGCCCCGGCCCAGCGCGGTGCCTCGCCGTGGATCTGCTCGGCGTCCGACTTGCCGAGCATCTGGATGCCGCCGAGCGGATACTCCCAGTCGTCCGCGCCGAGGTACCAGTCGTGCAGTGCCAGCGTCTTCTGGAACTGGGTGTCGTTGGGCTCCTTCGACACGGCCATCAGCGCGAGGTTGTTGTGCCGCATGTAGTGGCGGCCGACCACGTCGGAGCTGTTCGCAAGCCCGCCCGGATGCCGGTCGTTCGCCGAAGCGAGCAGCAGCGCCGCCGAGTTGACCGCTCCGCACGCCACGACCACGATGTCCGCCTCGAAGCGGGCCTCGTGCCCGTCGGCGAGCGTGGCGACGACCGCGCAGACGCTGCGCCCCGTCGGGTCGGTGTCGAGGCGCGTGACGTGGGCGTTGGTGATCATCTCGACGTTCGGTTGCTGCAAGGCCGGTTCGACGCAGACCACTTGGGCGTCGGACTTGCCCCGGACCAGACACGGGAACCCGTCGACCCGGTTGCAGCGGATGCAGGCGCTGAAGTGGGTCGCCCCGCCGTTCGCGTCCTGGGTGAGGTCGACCCCGATGGGCAGATGGAAGGGGTGCAGGCCCTGCTTCTCCAGGTCGTCGCTCAACTGCTGGATACGCGGCTCGTGTTCGACCGGACGATGTGCGTACTGCTCGCTGTACGGGCCCTCCCAGGGGTCCTCGCCGTGCCGCCCGTGCACGCGGTAGAGGTGTTCCGCCTGGGTGTAGTACGGCTCCAGGTCCTCGTAGCGGATCGGCCAGGCGGGGGAGAGGCCGTCGTGGTGGCGCAGCTCCCCGAAGTCCTCGGGCCGCAGCCGGAACAGGGCCGCGCCGTAGAATTTGGTGTTGCCGCCGACGTAGTAGTTCACCTCGGGCGGGAACTCGTTGCCGTGCTTGTCCAGCCAGAACTCCGGGGCCCGGTACTTGCCCTTGACGAACACGGCCGTGGAGTCCCAGTTGTCGCGCTCACGCGGGAGGTAGTCACCGCGTTCCAGGACCAGGACCCGTTTGCCCGACGGGGCCAGCCGGTGGGCGAGCGTTCCCCCGCCGGCTCCGGTGCCGATGATGATGACGTCGTACTGGGGGGAGTCGCCCATCACGACCACCGTCCTTGGCTGGGGTGGTCTCCCGCCGCGGCGGTGACCCGGACACGTCTGAGGGCCCTCTTCGAACGTATACGGGCCCCGCAGATGCGGCATCCGCAGGGGAACCCGCCCCGGCCGCTCACAGAACGGCGATCGGGTTAACCGGCGAGCCGGTGGCGGACGGAAGCCGCAGCGGGGCGACCACGCACAGGAACTGCGAGCGCGGCGCACCGGCGCAGACCTCCCCGAGCTCCTCGAGGTCCAGCCAGTCCAGCAGGTGCAGTCCCATGGCGTTCACGGCCAGGACGTGCACGGGGTAGTCGACGCCGGTGACCGCGCTCGGTGCCGCGTCGTTGTTGCCGTCCGATCCGAGTACGGCGACCCCCCGCTCGGCCGGGAAGCGCATCGCCTCCGGATGCAGTCCGGTCCTGGCCTCGGCCGGGTCCCAGGCGCCGAGACTCCGTCGCCGGGCGCGATGCCCCACGCGCACGAACAGCAGATCCCCCGGGCCGACCGTGACCCCCTGTGCGGCCTCGGCGGCCTCGAGGTCCTCGGCGCTCACCTGCTCGCCGGGCTCCAGCCACGGGACGCCCCGCAGCCGGGGGATGTCCAGCAGCACACCGCGCCCGACGATGCCGTCCCGCACGAGGTCCAGCGTCAGCGCACCGGCGTGGTCCGGCGTCACCGTGCTCGCCGGGACACCGCCGTAGAGCTCCCCGTCGAACATGACGTGACAGAGCGCGTCGAGGTGGCTGTCGGCGTCGCCGTGCACGTTCATGGCGAACCGGTCGCGGGCGAAGTGCAGCCCGTGGGCGGTGGACTCCTGCGCCGTCGGGGCGACCATGCGGTAGGACGCGGGCTGCGGATCGTCGGGCCCCGGCACGGTCTCGATGGGTGCGGCGATCGAGACGGTACGCCCGGTACGGACCTCGCCGACGGCGGCGACGACCCGCTCGGGCGTGAGCCGATCGAGCGCCCCGCGGTGGCCACCGGTGCCGTCCGCCTCCCCACGCAACCTGCGGTACAGGGCCCGGAAGGCCGCCTCGGACATGCGCTCCGGCGCCGAGGCCTGCGGACGCGAACTCATCGCAACCGAAGGCCGAGCCCGGCCGGGCTCCGCTGAGCGGTGAGCTGGACGAGCACTGCGAGCGCGGTGGGCTTTCGGCGATCGGCCATGTGAACTCCGTTTCCATGGTGGCTCCCGGCCGCGTCAGGTGCCCTCGGCGCGGTCGTCCGGTGCACTGGACGCCCGGTCGGCCGGGGGTCCGTCCGGTGGGCCGGAGGTCGGGTGGGCCGGGGGCTCGGCCGGTGCGGGGGCCGGCTTGCCCAGCGGTGGTACGGGACGGCCCGGGGGGAGCAGTTGGGCCGTCACGAAGCCCACCACCGCCGCGAGCAGCACCACGGGAGTCATCGCTCCGCTGCCCATGAGCAGCACGACCAGCAACGCACTGCTCACCGGCAGTCGCAGCGCGGCCGCGGCCGCGGCCGCCATGCCCGCCGCCAGACCGGGCACGACTCCCAACCCGGGCAGGGGCGCCAGCAGGACGCCCAACGCCGCGCCCAGGAACAGCGCGGGGAAAATAGGGCCGCCGCGCAGACTGCCCAGGCACAGCGCGTACGCCGCCCCCTTGCACAGCAGCACGGCGATCAGAGCCCCGACGCCCCAGGAGTGGGGGTCTTCGGCCAGCTTGGCCAGGGTGGCCTGGCCGGAGGACGCCACGTCCACCGGTGACCGGTCGACGGCCAGTGTGTAGACCGCGCCGCACGCCCCGGCGGCCAGGGCGCAGACCGTCGTATGGACGACGGTCCGTTTTGCGACGAACACCGCGGCCAGGCGCCCGGTGTCCAGGATCAGGTGCACAGCAATTCCGATCGCCACGGCCATCGGAATCGTCCAGAGCACGTCCCCGGCGTCTAGGCGGGGCGTGGGCACCCCCAACGTGAGCTTCAGGTCGCCTATGGACAGCCCGGTCCAGCGGCCGAACCCGGTGAAGACCAGCGAGCCGATGCCGCTGGACAGGAGCGCCGGCAGCATGACGGCGAACAGCCGTGGCCCGCCCACTCCGGCCACCTCGATCAGGATCACCGCTCCTACCAGCGGGTTGCCGAAGATCGCCGGAAGCGCCGCAGCGGCGCCGGCCGCGGCGAGAAGGGCCGTGTTCTGCGCCGTGACCGGGGCGCGCGCCAGTTGCCCGAAGAGCAGGGCCAGACCGCCGCCGAGCGCGATCAACGGGGCTTCGGGGCCGAGGGTGGCACCAAGCGGCAGGCTGGCCAGGGCCGCCAGGATGACCCCCGGCAGGGTGACCGGGGGCTGCCCCGAGGCGTGGAGGCCCGCGGCAGGAACGTGACCGCCGGCTCCCGGCAGATACCGGACCACGAGACCGACGGTGATGCCGGCGAGCGTCAGCAACGGCAGCGGCCACCACCACGGAGGGGTGTCCCAGCCCAGCCCCGAGGGCAGGTCGGCCCACAGCAGGTGCTCGAGCTCGTGCAGCGCGGCCAGGAACCAGAACGCGGCCAGGGAGACCGGGATGCCGATCAGCGCGGAGAAGACGAGCGCCTTTTGGTAGGCCGGTGTGCGCAGCAGCTCACGCAGCCGGTCGGCCTCTTCCGGCTGCGTACCGGTGGCGGGCGCGCCCGAGGGTCCCGGCTCAGGCACGGCCCCGTTCCCCCCGCGTCAACCGAGGACCTGGCGCTTCTGGGCCGCGAATTCCTCGTCCGTGAGCACGCCCTGGGCCTTGAGGTCGCCGAGCTGCTTCAGCTGGTCGATCTTGCCGGCCATCTCGTCGGCGCTCGACTGCTGCGCGGCCGGCGCCGGTGCGGCGGGGGCCGGCGGTGCGACGCCCTGCTGGTAGGAGACCTGCCGTTCGGGGTCCTGCTGGGCCCAACGGCCCGCCTGCCGCCGTGAGACGCGGTTCGACACGGCCGTGGCCGTCCCCGCGACGACGGCGGTGCGGGCGACGCCGCGAAGGAGTCCTGGCATGTCACTCATCTCCCCTGTGATCCGTGGGTGGTGTGGCGCCGGCCGGTGTGGCACCGGGTGGTGTGGTGCTGCGATGGCGGCATCGGTTCCCCCTAGGGCGCCGCCGTCGCCTCGGCGGCCTCCAGCGACGCCAGCAACGCGTCCACGGGGATGCGCCCACTGGCCACCACCTCGGCCCCGCCGCGCCGCAGCGCACGGGCCAGGGGCGCGGCCCAGACGTTCTCGTACACGACGACGGCGGCTGAGTTGCCGGCCTCCAGCGCGGCACCGGCGTCGTCCAGGTCGCCCTGGTCCAGCAGTCCTGACGAGGCTCCCTCGAACACGGTCAGGTCGACCTCGTCCCCGACGTTGCGGAGCTCCACCAGCTCGACCGAACCGTCGGTGCCCTTGTGGATGAAGACGAGGTCGAGGATGCGGATGACCCCGCCCTCGACCAGGTCGACGAGCAGGGGCAGCCCCTCACCCGTCATACGGCTGCCGGGGAACTCGACGATCAGGTAGTCGACGGGCCCCATGTCCCCGATGTCCTGGTGCATGGCCACTCCTCAGAGGTGGGTACGGGCCCGGTCACACTTCGTCGGACGTCGGTCGCCCGCGGCGCAGCCGGAGGATCAGACCCTCCAGCCATTGCAGCACTCGGCCCGGCGCCCTGCATGTTCACGGGCGCCCGGGCCCCCGGCGTCCGACTGGATCCCCGGCCGATGTCAGGTTTTGACGCTCACCGTCTCGTCGGGCATCCGTGTCGTCTGCCCGCCCGGTCCGCGTCCGGCGTAACGCATGGCGATGCAGGCCCCCAGGTACAGCGCGGCGACGACCAGCAGCAGCGCCTGATAGCCCGTCATCAGGGCCAGGTACTCGAGCGCGCCCCCGGTCAGCGCACCGAGCAGATTCGCGCCGAACGCCGACGTCGGGTCGGCGGCCTGCGCGAGCCGGTCCGAGAAGATGAGGTTGGCGCAGAAGATGGGCGCGAAGGCCAGGGCGATGGCGGCGGCCAGCCGGCCCGCGGTGGGCAGGGAGAGCACGGCCTGCGGCGGGACGAGAAAGGCCACCGCGAGAGAGCCGAAGAGCATCAGCTGCAGCACCAGCATGTTGACCCGCCGCAACCTGCGCCGCACCTCGACCGCGGCCAGGACGGAGAGCAGAACACCGAAGAAGACAAGGGCGTTGACCAGCCAGGTCGTGCCGAAGTAGAGCGCGAAACCGATCACGTTCTTCGTTTCGAGCAGCAGGAAGGCCGCGCCCAGCAGGAACATGTCGAAGTAGCGGAAGGTGCTGCGGATGCGGACCCCGGCCAGGCGCACCGACAGCAGTGTCACCAGCAGGATCGCACCCAGGGCGCCCAGATAGATCGTGGGGATGGTCCGGTGCAGCAGATACGGGAACGGGTGGTCGTCGGTCGCGGCCGCCGGGACCGGCCCGCTCGGCTGCCAGGTCTGCTTGCAGGACTGGTCGGCGGGGGTCATTCCGGCCACCAGCACGGCCGCGTTCCGTTTGAACGTCGTCATGCAGGGGGCGTGGCCGTAGAGGTCGTCGAGGTCGCCGGCGAAGCGGTCGACCAACCAGCTTTTGCGGTAGTAGTTGTACATCGCGAACGCACCGTCCGGCGTCAGGTGATCGCGGGCCGCTTCGAACGCCTGCCGGGTGAAGAGGTAGCTCTCCAGCCGCAGGTTGCTCGCCCCCGACACCAGGGTCAGGGAGTCCGGCAGCGCCAGGATGATGAGGTCGTACTTGGCGTTCGTCCGCTCCAGGAACGCCCGACCGTCGTCGATGTAGACGTGTACCCGCGGGTCGTCGTACGGCCTGGCTGGGTGCAGCTGCGCGCCGATCTCCTGGAGGCGGGGGTCGATCTCGACCGCGTCCACGCGCTGTGCTCCGTGCGCCAGTGCGACGGCGACGTCGTTGCCGTTGCCGGCTCCGATGATCAGCACGCGCTTGTGCGGGTTGCGGGGCGTCTGGTCGTACGCCTGCCGATAGGGCGAGTTCTCCCGCATCAGCACCGGGAGCGGCGCGGTGCTCTGGTGCGGGACACCGTTGGCGGAGATGTAGTACGTCCGCGTGGTGGTCGGCGAGGACTTCAGCTCGATCTTGTAGTACGGCGACCAGGAGATGCCGGCCGTCGTCGACTCCAGGAACAGAGCGGCGACCATCGCCACGAGGGGGACGCCGTAGAAGAGGGTGTTGCGGCGGCCACCGATGATCAGCAGGGCCACGGCCGCGAGCACGCCCCACACCACCGAGGGGGCGCGCAGCCAGGACAGTACGGCGAAGGAGACGGAGCCGGTGATGCTGCCGAGCAGGTCGTAGCGGTAGGCGTCGAGTGAGGGGAGTTGGCGGAAGAGGTCGGCGGTGATCTTGCCGATCCCCGCCATGATCACCGCGGTCAGCAGGAAGATCGCCGGCAGCGTCACCCACTGGGGGAGGCCGGTGGTCTTCACGGCGGTGAAGTAGATGACCTCACTGCTGCTCTGACGGACCTGGACCGGATACGTGCGCACGAGGACGACGAGCAGAGCCAGGGGGATCGGGGTCCAGCGTTTGAGCCACTGTCCGCGTGTGGCGGGGAGCAGGAAGCCGATGCCGATGCCGAGGAACGATCCCAGCAGGATGAAGTTCGAGAAGTAACTGAGATGGACGACGTTGGCGCCTGCCCATCTGATCAGCGCCAGCTCTACGAAGAGCATGGTGGTGCTGGCGAGCACCAGCCTCCAGCGCACCGAACTTACCTTTTGTCCGGAATCGGTCAGCTTCATGCCGGATTACGGTGCCATTTTCGGGTCGACGAGTCGAGATGCCTTGCCGGTGGGAGCCGCGGACATTGAGGCGGACACCGAACAGGAGCACTGGGGCGAGAAGCGGGACGTCAGACGTGTTCGAGGAGGCGCTCCAGCGGCCGGGGTACGCGCTCGAGGTCCAGGTGCGCGACCAGCGACTGCGCGTAGAGCGCCTTGCGACCGCTGTGCGTGCCCATGAAGCGCCGGAGTTGGTGCTCGACGGGCCGTTCCCGCTGGGCCGGCTGATTGCGGAAGGTCTGGAAGGGGCGCCACTCGCCCTGGGCCTCGATCACCTCTTGCACGGTCCTGGCGCCGAGCGCGCGGATCAGTTCGTCCTCCAGGTCGGCGACACACACATGGAACCCGAGTGCCTCCAGCCCGGCGTGCGTGAGACCGGACCCGAGCCCGACCCGCTCCAGATGGCGCCGGAAATGCCGTTCCTCACCGACGTCGCAGAGACCGGCCAGCGGCAGACCCAGCCCCGGCGGACCGCACACGTCCAGGAAGTGCCCGATGTTCGTCGCACCTCCGAGCGGCACCACCGCGACGCCCTCCGCGCCGAGGTCACGGCCGTGACGCGTGGCCAGCGCTTCGAGCGCGACCTGGTCACTGCTCCCCTCGACGAGCACGATCGTCCGCACCCGACCGCCGGCCAGCTCCCGCGCCGTCGCAGCGGCCGTACCCGCCCCCGCTCCGCCGGCCGCCCAAGCGACCAGCGCGCGGCGCCATCGCGTCAACTCGTCCACGAAACCTCGCTTCCCCGAGGCCATCGTGGCACGGCTGAGATCCTGTACGCGCGGACGTTTTCCCGTGGGCGCTTAATTCCGTCGCGCCCCGCACGCCTGAGCCGTTAGCCTCCGGCTGAGGCGCAGCGAGGTGCGTTTCCTGGAAGGGGGCCCGGTATGGACACCGGTGGCGTGCGGACCGACCGATTCGGCCTGCTGCTCGACCAGTTCGACCGGGCCAGGGAGATGGCCGAGGTACGACTCACGGGTCTCGGCGACGACGAGTACCTGTGGGAACCGGCACCCGGCTGCTGGTCGATCCGGCGCCGGGGGGAGGCGACGACGCCGAGAGCGTTCGGCCCGGGGGAGTGGCTCCTCGACCAGGGCGCCCCGGACATCCCCTCCAACGAGTACGCCGAGGTCGCCCGGCAGGCCGAGGGCGGCATGTCCGTGGCCAAGATCGCCGAGGACTGGAGCGTGAGCATCGAGCGCGTCGAGCAGATCCTCGCCCACAGCGGCCCGACCGAGCCGGACGAGACACCGATCACCACGATCGCCTGGCGGCTGGGCCACCTGCACTACCAGTTCGCCGGCCAGTGGGAGTGGACCTTCGGCGAACGGCGTCAGGACCCCAAGCTGATGGTCGACTTCAGCCCGTCCGCCGCCCTGACGCTCGACCGCTTTTGGGCAGTGCTCGACCGCTGGCGCGAGAGCGTCGGCACCATGACCGACGAGCAACTCGACACGCTCGGCTTCTCCCAGTACCCCTACGGCTCCGACCCCGACGAGCCGTTCATCTCCGTTCTGTGGGGTGCCAACCTCGAACTGATCCACCACATGGCCGAGATTGCGCTGCTGCGAGACCTGTGGCGGGCTCGCCGTACGTGATCAGCGTCCCGTAGTCTCCGCCTGTTCGGGACAACGGGGATGCGGTACCGAAGGCGGGGGACGGGGCGATGACGATGACGTATCGGCGTGCGGTGATACCGGCGTTGGTCGGAGGGGTGCTGCTGACGGCGCTGCTCTGGTGGGCGGGGGCGAGTGCTCACGCGCTGGAACTGCCGGGTGCCGACGGGGTGCTGGGTGGGCAAACCGCCGTGGGACTCCAGCAGTGGCTCACTCCCTGGGCGTACGATCCTCCGGCCTCGCTCCAGTACGGCGACCGCTACCGCGAGTTGTACGGCACCGCGCTGCAGATCCGCTTCGGCGCGGCCTTCGCCTTCTTCGTGCTCGGCGCGCTGCTCCTGGTCCGCCGGCTGCCGCCGGTGCGGGGCCGGACCACGGCCGCGTTGCTCGCGCTGTGGGCCTGGGGTCTGGTGGCCGGGACCCTCGCGGTGACCGTCTCGGCGCCGTGGCTGATCGCCGCATGGGGACACGGCAGTTACCGCTTCCTGCCGCAGTTGGCGAGTGTGGGCGCCTCCGGGCGGCAGATCCTGGTCGTGACCGCGCTGGTCGCGGCGGCGGGCACGGTGCTCGCCGCCCGGGTCGCCGACAAAGGGACCGAGCCGCCGGCACCGGAGGCCGTGCCGGCGCGCGCCGCCCGCCTGGCCGCCACTGTCGGGACCGCGGTGATCGCGCTGTCCCTGGTGGTGCTTTCGTACCAGCGGGTCGCCGCCGCCATCCAGACGGCCGCCGTAGGTGATGGGCTGCTCTCCGAACCGGGCGACCTGCTGCGCCAGTGGCTGTTGCTGGGCGCCTGGTCGGGCCCCTCGGGGGTGGCTCTCGGCGACTGGCTCGTGGTTCGCCTCGCCGATGTGCTGTTGCTCGCCGTGGTGTGGTGGGCGCTACGGCGGATGCCGGCGCTGCTCACCCGGGCCACGGTCCCGGCGATGGCGGTGGCCACGGTCTGCGCGACGGTCCTGGGGCTGCTGGCCGGCCAGTTGCTGCGGATCGCGACGGACAGCACGGGCATGAGCTACGGGCTGCTGCAGGCGTTCGCCGGCCTGGGCGGCGGCGTCCCGGCCGCGCTGACCTTCGGCCTGGCGGCGGGAGCCGCGGCGGCCGTGACCCTGAGGCTGGCCGCGGGCCGCGTCGGTGAGACAGCGAAGGCCACGGTCTCCGCGTAGGCCGGCGATACAGGCAGGCCAGGCAGTACAGGCGACACCGGCGGCACACACGGAACGAGCAACGTCAGCGAGTGTAAGGGGGGTTGACGGCCCGTCGAGTGCCTCCGGATGCCTCTCCCACCCCCGGACCGGTGTGCCGCGCCAAGCGCCAACTCATTGACAGGTCCATACCAGAGCGCGATTCTGAGAGCGCTCTCAGAAGCGTCCTGATCGACCGGAGTCGAACGGAGACAGAGCATGCTGCGCACACTCAGACGCAGAGCCTCGGCCGTGGGCTTGACCATCGCCACGGTCCTCACCGGAGGGCTGCTCACGGCAGGCGCGCAGGCGCCGGCCCAGGCCGCGGTCCCGGCGACGATCCCCCTGAAGATCACCAACAACTCCGCCCGCGGCGAGCAGGTGTACATCTACAACCTCGGCACCGAACTGTCGACCGGACGGCAGGGCTGGGCCGACGCGGGCGGCACCTTCCACCCGTGGCCCGCGGGCGGCAACCCGCCGACCCCCGCACCCGACGCCTCGATACCGGGGCCGGCGGCGGGCCAGTCGACGACCATCCGCATGCCGAAGTTCTCCGGCCGCGTGTACTTCTCCTACGGCCAGAAGCTGGTGTTCAAGCTCACCACCGGAGGCCTGGTCCAGCCCGCCGTCCAGAACCCGACGGACCCCAACCGGAACATCCTGTTCAACTGGTCCGAATACACACTCAACGACTCCGGCCTGTGGATCAACAGCACACAGGTCGACATGTTCTCCGCGCCGTACGCCGTCGGAGTGCAGCGCGCCGACGGGAGTACGGCCAACACCGGCCGGCTCAAGCCCGGCGGATACAACGGCTTCTTCAACGCCCTCAGAGGACAGCCCGGAGGGTGGGCCAACCTCATCCAGACGCGATCCGACGGGACCGTGCTGCGCGCCCTGTCGCCGCTGTACGGACTGGAAACCGGCGCACTGCCGGCCTCCGTCATGGACGACTACATCAACCGCGTCTGGCAGAAGTACTCCACCTCGACCCTGACGGTCACGCCGTTCGCCAACCAGCCGGGCACCAAGTACTACGGCCGGGTCTCCGGCGGCGTCATGAACTTCACCAACACCGCCGGCGCCGTCGTCACCAGCTTCCAGAAGCCGGACGCCTCCTCCGTCTTCGGCTGTCACCGGCTGCTCGACGCGCCGAACGACCAGGTGCGCGGCCCGATCTCGCGCACTCTGTGCGCCGGGTTCAACCGCTCCACGCTGCTGGTCAACCCCAACCAGCCCGACTCCAGCGCCGACGCCTTCTACAAGGACGGCGTCACCAACCACTACGCCCGCAAGATCCACGCGCAGATGGCCGACGGCAAGGCGTACGCCTTCGCCTTCGACGACGTCGGCCACCACGAGTCGCTCGTGCACGACGGAGATCCACGCCAGGCCTACCTCACTCTCGACCCCTTCAACTGACAGCCCGTCACAGATGGGCCGGGCAGCCACCGGCACCGTGAGCCGATCGCGGTGCCGGTGGATTTTGTGCCCGCGAGGCCTCGCCGGCGTACGGAGGCGTCGGGCTGCGGTTCGTAGCGGGTCGGCCGACAATGGGCGGTGGATCACTCGTCCGGCCCGCCCAGGGCGCCGCGGCGGCGTCGGCCCGAGAGGAACGTGCTCATGCGCCCTGAGTCTTCGCCGGCCGCGCGGGCGGGGGCGTTCATCGCGGTGGCGGTCGCCTTGTTCTGCATCCAGCTCGACTTCTTCGCGCTGAACCTGGCCGTCCCCGGCATCGCCGACGAATTCGCCGTCACCGCCCCGGCCGCCCAGTGGACGCTGTCCGCGTACATGCTCTCCATCGGCTGCTGCTTCATCGTGGGCGGCCGGGTCGGCGACGTCTTCGGCCGCAGAGGCGCCCTGCTCGGCGGGACCGCGCTGTTCGCGGCAGGGTCGGTCGGCTGTGCGCTCGCGCCGGGGCTCTGGGCGCTCGTCGGGGCACGGATCGTGCAGGGCATCGGTGCGGGTTTCGTCTTCCCTGTGTCGGTCTCCGTCATCACCAACGCCTTCCCCGACACGACCCGGGCCCGGGCGCTCGGGGCGGTGTTCGGGATCGCCAACGTGGGCACCGCGCTGGGGCCGTTCATCGGCGGCGGCTTCACCGAGGGGCCCGGCTGGCGCTGGATCTTCTGGCTCCTCGCGCCACTGAGCGTGCTCGCGCTGGTCGTGGCGTACGTCTACGTCCCCGACTCCCGGGACCCGACGGCCCCACGCCAGCTCGACCTGACCGGCTGCCTGACTGTCGTGTGCGCCCTGGCGGCGCTCACGCTGGCCGTGGAGCGGGGCAGCGCCTGGGGCTGGGACCACGCCCGCACCCTCACCCTGCTGGCGATCGCCGCCGTCGCGGGCGCCCTGTTCGTCCGGCGGGAGCAACGCGCCCGGCATCCGCTCATCGACCTGAGGCTCTTCCGCAACACGCCCTACGTCCTGGTGACCGGCGCGGGGACCGTCACCAACATGGGCTACGCCGTCACCGTCTTCGTCTCGACGCTGTACCTCCAGCAGGTGCGGGGGCTGTCCCCGCTCGTCGCCGGCGTGGTGTTCCTCGCGCCCGCCGTGTTCGTGGCGCTCAGCGGGCCGCTCGGCGCCAGACTGTCCCCGCACATGCAGCCGACGGCGGTGATGGCGCTGGCCGGGGCGGTCGCCGGCTCGGGCATGATCGTGCTAAGCCTCGTCACGGCCTGGTCGCTGTACGTTCCGGTGTTCGCCTGGTGCGGACTGGGCCTCGGCCTCGGCTGGACGTTCGCCAGCGTCGCGACCCAGCAGGTGGTGACGCCCGAACGGGCCGGCGAGGCCTCGGGCGTGCTGCTGACGTTCCTGGTCACGCTGGGCGGCGTGGCACTGGCGGGTGCCGCGGCCGCCATCACGGCGATGGTCCCCGAGCGGTCGGCGGAGGCCGCGTACGACGTGATCCTGCGCTTCGGAGGCGCGGTGATCCTCGCGGCTTCCGCGGTCGTCATGGCGGTACGCCACCGGCTCGTGGTCATCGGCAGAGTCCCTTCGCTCGGCTCGCGGACGCCACGTGGCGGGCGCCTGCCGTGAAGGGCGGGGCGGAACGGACGCAGATCCTGCACCGATCGGTGCGGGTGACTGTCGCTGCGGCCGCGGGTTTCTACAGCTTCGTGTACGGGCTCGACGAACCGGTGCTGGCGCTGTACGCCCTGTTCGCGCCGATCTCCCTCGGCCTGCTGTCCCCGATCCCCGGGTCCGGGCGGCAGCGTGCCGCGGTGATGCTGAAGGCGCTGCCCGTGGGCCTGCTCCTGGTCACGCTGGGAACCGGGCTGGCGGTGAAGACCTGGGCGGCAGTGCTCGGCATGCTCGTCGTGGGCTTCCTCCTGGCCTTCGCCGCGATCGCGGGCCCGCGCCCGGCCGGAGCGGCACCGGGACTCCAGCTCTTCTACATCCTGGCCTGCTTCCCGCCGTACGAACCCGAGACGCTTGGGCTGCGGCTGGCAGGGCTGACCTTCGGAGTGGTGGCGTTGGTGCTGTGCGAGCTGTTCCTGCTGCCGCAGCCGCCGAACCCGCCGTACCGGGCGACCCTCGCCGCGGCGCTGGCGACGGCGGGCGACACCATCGCGGGGCGACACAGCCTGTCTCCGGAGGCTCTGCGCGAGGCAGGGGCGCGGCTACGACTGTCCGGCATCCCGCCCGCGGAACGCCCCGCCGGCCCGGGACGCGCGGCCCGCGGCCTCGCCCAGGCGGGATCCGCAACCCGCAGGCTGCTCGAACAACTGGCCCATCTCGCCGAGATCGGCGAACTGCGCGAACTCGTCCGGGAAGGCGCCGGGGCCGGCGGCGGCCGGGGCGGCACGGGCCGTCCCGACACACCCTCAGGGTTGCTGCTGCCGCAGGTGGCGGCCCTGTGCGACGAGACCGACACCGCCCTGCGCACCGGCCGGCCCGCCCCCGGACCACAGCGGATGGACAAGGCCATCGACGCCTTCCAGCAGTTGCGCGTACGGCAGGCCACGGGACCCGCCGCCGACGTACCGCCGGTGCCCGTGCTGCGTCGGCAGGCGGCGCTGCTGGCCGTCGCCGAGTCGACGCGCATCCTGGAGATCTCCGTACGGGTAGGCCTCGACGGCCGGCGCACCGCGCCGATCCAGCCACGGGAACTCTTCTGGTACACGCAGGCGGCGGCGCCCCAGCTGTGGCTGCGCCGGTTCACCGGCAACATGACGCTGCGCTCGGTGCAGTTCCAGAACGCCGTACGGATCGCCGTGGCTCTCGCCGCCGCACGGCTCGTCGCCGGCTCGCTCGACCTGACCCACGGCTTCTGGGTGCTGCTGGCGGTGCTGACACTGAGTCGGACCACCTTCGGGGCGACCTGGGCGGCCATCCGACAGGCCGTCACCGGCAACCTCGTGGGTGCCGTCGCGGCGGGCGCCCTGCTCATCGGCCTCGGCCGGCACACCGAGGCGTACGCCGCGATCCTCGCGCCCGCCATGCTCATCGCCTTCGCGCTCGGACCACTCTTCGGCATCGCCTGGGCCCAGGCCCTGTTCACGCTCGTGGTGTCCACCGCGTTCGCCCAGATCGCCCCGGTCTCCTGGCGGCTGGCCGAGGCACGGATCGTGGACGTGGTGGCCGGCAGCGCCATCGGCCTGCTGTGCGCGATGCTCGCCTGGCCGGCCGGCGCCCGCAGAGAGGTACGCAGAACCATGGCGGGGCTGCTGCGGGACTGCGGCCCGCTGATCAAGGGCACCGTCGACATGCTGACCGCCGTTCCGCCGGGGTCGGCCCCGGCCCCGCCGACGCTCCCCGCCCTGCACCGGCTGCGCCTCGCCGAGTCCGCGTACGCCCAGTTCCGCAGCGAGCCCGGGGCCGACCCGCCGGTGAGTGCCGACTGGCACGGCGTGCTCATCACGGCCAACCACATCCTGCTCGGAGCCCAGTGGCTGGCTCGCTTCGACCTGCCCGCGACCGCGCTGTCCCCGGACATCGCCGACCGGGCACGGACCGGCGCCCGCGCGCTGGCCCAGGTCACCGACCGGCTCGCCGCCCTGTGCGTCGCCGGCCCGACGCAGCCGCTCGGGGCACGGCCGACGCCGCCCTCGGAACCGGCCGGACCGCTGCTGCCCGTGCTGGTCGACCTCGACATGTGGTTGCGCAGCCTCACCATCCAGCTGTCCCGGATCGAGGCGGGGCTGCCCGAGGCGCTCAGCGGGACCGCCCGCGGCACGCCGGCCGCCCATGGAAGCCAGGGAAGTTAGGGGGCGCGCCGTGTCCAGTGGGGACCTCCGCTCCGAACCGCGGCCGCCCTCGGCGAGAGGGTGGGTGTGGTGGCTGCCGTTGGCCGCGGTGCTCGTCGACGTGGCGGCCGAACTGATCGTCAGAGGACGCGAACCGGTGAGCTTCATGCTCATCGCCGTACCGCCGCTTGCCGCCGCGACACGCGGACCGCGGGGCACCGCCCTGTCGGCGGTGGTGTGCCTGGGGCTCCAGATGTGGATGGCCGCCCGGCGCCCCGGCCACTTCGACGAGCAGCACCACGTCGCGATGTACCTCGCCACGACCCTCATCGGCATCGCCAGCATTGCGCTGGCCTGGCAGCGGGAGCGGACAAGGCAGCATCTGATCCGGGCGAACTCGGTAGCCGAAGCCATGCAGCGCACCCTGCTGCGTCCCGTACCGCGCAGGCTAGGCCCGGTACGAGCCGCCGGGTTCTACGAGGCGGGGGAGGGCGGCACGCTCGTCGGCGGGGATCTGTACGACGTGTGCGAGACGACCTTCGGAGTACGCGCGATCATCGGCGACGTCCGCGGCAAGGGACTGGACGCGGTCCAGACGGTCGCGGCGGTGCTGGGCAGCTTCCGGGTCTCGGCTCACGAATGGCAGAACCTGAGCAGCCTGGCCGAGCGCCTGGAGCTCAGCATCGCCCGCAACAGCCCGGCAGGCGGCGACGGTGACCCCGAACTGTTCGTGACCGCACTGGTGCTGGAGTTCCCGCCGGAGGGCGGCGAGGTACGGATCGTGGACCGCGGCCATCCCTCGCCCGTGGTGGTCGGCCCGCAGGGCGCCCGACGGCTGATCACGGCACCCGGTCTGCCCCTGGGCCTGGGCGCGATGGCGCCGGGCGCGGTCGACACGACCGTCCACCTGCTCAAGCCCTCCGAAGTGCTCCTCCTGCACACGGACGGCGTGAGCGAGGCGCGCAACGCGGACGGCGTCTTCTACCCGGTCCTGGAGCGGCTCGGCGAACGCTTCTCGGGCCGGCGCGCCGTCGATCCGGAGACGGTCGTGTCGTTCGTACGGACCGACGCCGAGCGCTGGTCGACGCAGTCGGACAACGACGACCGGGCCGTCCTCGGCCTCGCCCTGGACGATGGGCCATCTCGGCCGCAGTAGCGGGAAGTTGACTGTTCACCAGTTCTGAACATCAAGTACAACTTTGCCGGTTCTTGGTGTAGCTCTGCCATGGATTACGTGAGCCTCGTGGGCACCACGCGGTGACTGCAGGCCCCGCCGTAACAGGGTGCAGCGGCCTGGTCACCAACCCCCCACGCACGGTGGAAAGGCAACAAAGATGACGATCAACCGCGCTCTGCGGTACGGCGGCCGCACGCTGGCGCTGACGGCGACCGCCCTCGGGACGATCGCGGCGGCCGTGCCCGCTGCCGCTGACGAACAGCCCACCGCGGAGCAGATCCTGGCCGACTGCGCTTCCGGCGAAGGCAAGTGCAGCTTCAACTCCCCCGAGATCGGCGAGGCTTACCTCGGCAAGCCCCGTCAGGTCTCCGAACTGCTCTACAACTGCACCGCCTCGCCCGCCGCCCAGACGATGTCATGGGCCGACACCGTGGGCTCCTCCCACTCGGTGGGCGGCTCGATCACCGTCGGCGGCGGCATCGAGGGCATCATCACCGCAAGCGTCACCGCGACGTACAACTACACGTGGCAGAGCTCGCACACGGAGACGAGCTCCTTCACGGTGAACGTGCAGCCGGGGGAGGTGGGTTGGATCTCCCGCGCCCAGGTGATGCAGGACATATCCGGCACGTGGCAGACCCACTACGACGACCCCAAGTGGGGTCACTACTACTGGTTCGTGCCCGACGTGGTCACCGGCCCCGCCCCGAACGGAACGGACGGCAAGCACAACGCCGTCGTGGTCGAGTCCCGCAAGATGACGGCCGACGAGAAGAAGCTCTGCTCCAGCGGCTCCACCAAGAACGAGGTCTTCACCCGCGACAGCTGAACCGGGCCACCTCCGCGATGGGGGCGAGCCGGCCGGAAGACCGGCCGGTTCGCCCCCCGGCTCACCTTCGTGCCACAAGGAGGGAACGGAGGTCGATGACCCGGTAACCACGGTCGGAGATCGCATCGAGGATGCGCGGCAGGGCCTGGGCATCGATCACCTCGGTGCGGCCCTGCGACGCACCCACGTGCATCTGAAGGATCGCCCCCGGGCGCAGGGCGTCCAGTGCCCTGCGCACCGCGTGGTCGACGGTCATGCCGCCATCGGAGCCCTTCCACCCGTTGGTGTCGGTGGTGAACTCGACGTCCGCGAACCCCAGCCCGTTGACTTCCCCGATCTGGGCAGGGCTGGTCTCGCTGTAGGGAAACCGGAAGAACGGGGTCAACGCCCCGCCCGCCCCGGCCGCACGCAGGGCCCGGTCGGCTGCCTGCACCTCGCGGCGCCTTCCGGCGGCCGACAGATCCGCGAAGTACGGGTGGCTGTAGGAGTGGTTGCCCAGCCCGTGCCCCGCAGCCGCGATCCTCTTGACCACCTCGGGGTTCCGGTCGGCGAAGGTACCGGTCAGGAAGAACGTGGCCGGCGCGTGCCGCCGCTCCAGGTCGCCGAGGATGCCGGTCAGGCCGGCGTCGTTCCAGGCCGCGTTGAATGTCACGGCGACCACTCGCTCGTCCGTACGGATCACCCGGTTCTCCGATCCGAACAGTGCCCGCAGCCCCTCCTGGTCCGCGGCCGCCGCCGGGCGCGAGGGGACGGGCCCGGCCGCCAGTGCCTCCGGTCCGGGCACCACGGCCCCCCAGAGAAGGGCGAACAGCGCGGCGGCCACCGCGATCAGCCGGCGGTCCACGCGCGGGTGCATGACGACGAGGGAACGAGTCTCCATGCCACCGGCATCGGCCGCTCGGTGCCCTTCCTTGAGTGTGCTCGTCCGCGGAGGGCTCACTGTCTCTGATCGGCAACGTTGGTTTGTCGCGCGACTGCCGCGGCACTCGGACAGCCACACGGGTGGTGGTGTCCTGCGGGGTGATCAGCACTGTGTGAGGTGCGTCGGCCAGACGCATCAGGACCTGGCCCGGCAGTCGGGCGGAGCATAGGGCGGTCGATGACGACGATCGGCGTTGAAGAGGAGTACCTGCTGCTCGACCCGGACACGGGCCTGCCGGTGGCGCGGGGGCCCGAGGTGCGGGAGGCGGCGGGTCTGGGGCGTCTGGCGGCCGACCGGGAGGTGCAGCACGAGCTGCTCCAGGCCCAGGTCGAGGTGGCCACCCCGGTGTGCGACACGCTGGACGAGGCGGGGGGGCACCTGCTGCGTCTGCGGCAGGCCGTCTCGGTGGCCGCCGAGGAACACGGCTGCCGGCTCGCGGCCTGTGGGACATCACCCCTGCGGCGTGGTCGTCCCGAGGCCGTGACCGACCAGGCCCGCTACCGGGCGATGGTCACGCAGGCACCGCAGCTGGTGGCGGAGCAGCTGGTCAACGGCATGCACGTGCATGTGGCCGTGCCCGGCCGTGACGAGGGCGTCCAGGTCCTGAACCGGATCAGGGCATGGCTGCCGACACTGACCGCCATGTCGTCGAATTCCCCCCTGTGGGACGGTCAGGACACCGGCTTCGCGAGCTGGCGCACGGTGATCTTCAGCCGCTGGCCGGTCAGCGGCCTGCCCCCGTGCTTCGAGGACGCCGCGGACTACAACCGGCGCGTGCAGCGACTGCAGGACGCCGGTTTGATCGTCGACACCGGCCAGGTGTACTGGCAGGCCCGCCTCTCGCCGCGCTTCCCCACCATCGAGGTGCGGTGCTCGGACGTCCAGCTGACCGCGGACGAGGCGATCATGCTCGCCGGGATCATCCGGGCTCTTGTGGAGACCGCCCTGAGGGAGGCCGCCGCCGGGGCGCCGGCGCTCACTCATGAACCCGAACTTCTCCGGGCCGCGATGTGGCATGCAGCCCGCCACGGCCTCCGCGACACCCTGGTCGGCCTCGGCGGCACGCTTCAGCCCGCCGCTGCCGTAGTGCACCAACTCCTGCGCCACATCTCTCCCGCGCTCGACGCGTCCGGCGACACCCGGCAGGTCACGGCACTGGTTCGTCGGCTCCTGCGCGACGGAACCGGCGCCGACCGGCAACTCACTGCGCTCGCCGAAGGCGGCCTCCAGGCGGTCACCGACCTGATCGGCGTTCGGAGCACTGTGCCGTAACCAACAGAGATTTTCCCCTTGTAGACGGACGGCTCCTGGGTACTCGCCGCACAGCGAAAGGAGATCAACGATGAGCACAGTCAAGGAAACAGTCGAGGTCGAGGTCCCCGTCGGCACCGCCTACAACCAGTGGACGCAGTTCCAGGAGTTCCCGAACTTCATGGAGGGCGTCGAGGAGGTCCGGCAGCTCGACGACAGCCACAACCACTGGACGACCAAGATCGGTGGGGTACGGCGGGAGTTCGACACCGAGATCGTCGACCAGCTCCCTGACGAGCGGATCACCTGGCGCACCGTCAGCGGCGACACGCAGCAGAAGGGCACGGTCCGCTTCCAGCGAGTGGACGACACCCACACCCGGGTGGAACTCGTGATGGACGTCGAACCGAGCGGAGCCGCCGAGAAGGCGGCGGACATGACGGGGACCATCGACCGTCGCATCAAGGGCGACATGCGCCGCTTCAAGGAATACATCGAGCACCGCGGGATCGAATCCGGAAGCTGGCGCGGCCGCATCACCCCCGGATGAGCCCGAATGCCTGGATGGACCCGGGAGCCCGACGGGCATCAGGCCCCGGGTCCATCCGAGGCACGGGGGTCCGGGCGGTTACGCCTGGGCGAGCGCGATGAGCAGGGAATTCCTCGACGATAGGGCCGACGAGGGCGCGGAGCGGGCCCTGGGCTCTGCGTACATGGACGCCCGACCGACGGCAGCGAACTCCTGGCGAGGCTGTCTAACTCCCCTGCTGACGACGCACCATCTCGCCGATCCAGACGGGTGCGAAAGGAGAGGTGCAGTTCGGGGGAGTCGGGTAGTCCTTGAGCACCTCCAGGCGCTCGCCGATGTCGATCGCGCGGGCGCGGTATTCGGCGTGCTCAATCCCGATCTGAGCCAGACAGTGGTTCATCGCCCACTGCAGACGATCCGGGGCGCCCTTCATCTCCGCCTCGATGACATCGAGCAGTCCCGTCAGGTCGAGGCCCTCGGGCTTCTTCGCCACCCGCTCGGTGGTCAGGGCCCAGCCGGCACTGGCGACCACCGGATCCGGGTCCGTGAACCAGGCGAGGCGCAGTTCCTCGGAGTGCGGGTTCTTCTTGACCACGTAGTTCACGAGCCAGTCGTGCACCTTGGGGGCACGTGTCTCGCGGACCATGGTGTCCAGCTCGTCCCGCTCGAATGCCTTCGGCCGGCAGATCAGCATGGCGAGGAGCCTCGCGGCGGTGTCGTCCGTTGCCCAGAGCTCGCGCGCAAGGTCCTGCTGCGTCTTGAGCTGCTTCGCGAGCGCGCGCAGCTTGCTGAGGTTCACACCGTGATCGTCGCCGCGCTTCTCATTCGCCGCGCGCATCTTCGGGTCCTCGAGCACGGCCAAATCGGCCATGACCTGCGCCACTGTCGTCTCGGTCACCTCGGCCTCCTCGCTGTCGCGCCTGAAATGTAGCCGACGGCCACCAATTTTGGCGAAGGTCAGATCTCGACCTCGGGGTAGCCCTCGGTGTAGCTGTCACCGTCGGCGCCGTAGTAGGTGCAGGTACGAGCGGCGAGGTCGACGTCGTACCAGACCACGCCCGCCCTCCAGCAGCCCTCGACGAACTCGGGGAAGGTGGTCTCGCCTGCCTGATCGGCCCGCAGCGCCGCCACGAGTGCCTGGCCGTCGAACGGCAGGACATCGACCATGCCGGTCACCAGGGGATCGCCCTGAACAGCGACGGGGCCGGTCTCGGTCAGGTAGAGCATGGCATTCGACGGCACCGCCATGCGGCAGCGGGCAACGCCGGCCTGCCGCAGCGATTCGGCCAGGTAGGGGAAGCCGCCGACCTTGGGCCGGATGGCTGCCGCGCGCTCCAGCGTGGCCTGCAGATTTGATATCGCGGTGCTCATGATCTTCTCCAGCAGAGCGGTGGATGGTGCGGGGCGCGTTGCGATGGCCCCAGTCAGTAATATGACAACATGTTTCCGAAGTGGAAACATGTTGCCAATGTGAGGAGCGGGCATGTCCGACGAGGTGGCCCTGCTGGTGGCGGACGTGTACGAGGCAGCTGGAGCGCTGCGGAAATCGGGGGAGGTGATCGCCGCATCCCAGGGGCAGACCCAGGCGCGATGGCAGCTCTTGAGCGTGGCGTCCGGCACCCCGCTGACCGTGGCCCAGGCGGCCCGCCGCCTGGGAGTCGCCCGCCAAGGCGTGCAGCGCCTCGCCAATGACCTCGCGAACGAGAGCCTCGTCGCCTTCCGCTCCAATCCGGATCACCGCAGTTCGCCGCTGCTGGAACTCACGCCCACCGGGCGCCGCGTCCTGGACGGGATCACGGTCCGCGCGGCAGAGGTCCACCGCAGGCTGGCTGCCGACATTCCGGCCGACGAGATCGCCGCGGCCCGTGAGCTGCTACGTCGCGTCATCGAGGAGGTCCGCCGCCAACAGGAGGGGTAGGCCTGGAAGGCCCTGCTCGCCGGTGCGGCTCGTGGCACTCGGCGGCCCGCCGAGTGAGAGTGTACGTTCGTACGCTCCAGCTTGTAGGCTCCGCCGCATGACAGTTGACGTATTGCGTCCGCCCACCCGGCATGAACGGCATGCCCGTGCGGCCGTAGCCATGCTGTTCTTCACGAACGGGGCCCTCTTCGCCAATCTCATTCCGCGATACCCGCAGATCAAGGCCGACCTCGGCATCGGGAACGCCGCGTACGGACTGGCCGTGGCGGCCTTCCCGGCCGGTGCCATCGCGGCCGGCCTGGCCGCAGGGATGCTCATCCGACGGCTGGGGTCGGCCCGTGTCGCGGTGGCCGGGACCCTGCTGACCGGCGCGGGAGCCCTTGCCGCCGGACTTGCGGGGTCGGTGGCCGTGTTCGCGGGAGCGCTGTTCCTGGCCGGGGCCATGGACGCCATCACCGATGTCGCCCAGAACGCGCACGGCCTGCGAGTGCAGCGCCGCTACGGACGTTCCATCATCAACTCCTTCCACGCCGTCTGGTCCGTCGGCGCCGTCACGGGCGGTTCGATGGCGGCCGCCGCGATCGCGCTGGGTCTGTCACGCGGGCAGCACCTGCTGATCTCGGCGGTGGTGTTCGGGATCGTTTCTCTCGTAGCGCTGCGCCACTGCCTGCCCGGTCCCGACACCGAGCCCGTGGGGGAGGAGGCAAAGGTCCAGGACGAGAGCCAGCAGCAGTCCTCCCAAGGCGGCCTGCGCGTGGGTTACGTGCTCGCGGCCCTCGTCGTCATCGCGACGGCCGGCACGGTCGTCGAGGACGCGGGCAACTCCTGGGCGGCGCTCTACCTCTCCGACTCCCTGCACGCGTCGGTCACCGTGGCGGCGTCCGGATTCATCGCCCTGGTCGGAGCCCAGTTCGTCGGCCGTCTCGTCGGCGACCGCCTGGTCGACCGGTTCGGTCAGCGCACCGTGGCGCGCACCGGCGGGCTCATCGCCGCGGCCGGCATGGGGCTGGCGCTGGCCGTGCCCACGGTGCCCGGCACGGTCCTCGGCTTCGCCGCGGCCGGATGCGGCGTGGCCACCCTGGTGCCGGCCGCGATGCAGGAGGCCGACGAACTGCCCGGCCTCAAGCCGGGGTCGGGGCTCACGATCGTGTCCTGGCTCATGCGCCTGGGCTTCCTGTTGTCCCCGCCCGTGGTCGGCCTCGTCGCCGACGCGACCAGTCTGCGCGTGGGCCTGCTGGTGGTGCCGCTCGCCGGGCTGCTCGTGATCCTCCTCGCCCAGGTGCTGCAGAACCGTCGCCGGTAACTCCCGTATCGCCTCGACGTAAGGGAATCGGGAACCCCATACCGACTCTGAACCCTGGCGCCCCCACGCCGCAGAGTGTACGTTCGTACACTCTGCGGTGTACGCTCGTGCGCATGCCGACGGACTACTTCGCGCAGGATCCGCGCACGAACCTCGAGCGCATGCAGGCGGGCGACCTCTACATCGCCGACGATCCGGAGATCGCCCGCAGGCAGCAGGATGCCGTACGCCTGGCCGCTCGCTACCAGGCCGGCTACGCCGAGGACGCCGACGCCGCCCGGCCGATCCTCGTCGAACTGCTCGGCGCGCTCGGCGAGGAGGCCCACGTCCGGCCGCCCCTGTACGTCGACTACGGCAGCAACATCACCATCGGGGCGCGCACCTTCGTCAACTACAACCTCACCGCACTGGACGTCGCGGCCATCACCATCGGTGACGACTGCCAGATCGGACCGAACGTCCAACTGCTCACCCCCACCCACCCGTTGGAGCCGCAGCCCCGCCGCGACAAGCTGGAGGCCGCCAAGCCGATCACCATCGGCGACAACGTGTGGCTCGGCGGTGGCGCGATCGTCCTGCCCGGAGTCACCATCGGGGACAATTCCGTCATCGGCGCCGGTGCTGTGGTCACCAGGGACATCCCCGCGAACGTCGTCGCCGTCGGGAACCCCGCTCGCGTGGTGCGGAGCCTGTAAGTCTGTCGTCATGGCCACCGGACACACCGACCCCCAGCGCCGCGAACGCATCATCGCCGCCACCCTCGACCTCATCGCCGAGGAGGGCATCGTACGCGTGTCCCACCGGAAGATCGCCGTGCGCGCCGGCGTCCCGCTGGGATCGATGACCTATCACTTCAGCGGCATGGACGACCTGTTGCGCGAAGCGTTCAGCCGCTTCACCGACCACATCGTCGCCGTCTTCGACGCCCACCTGTCCGCCCCGGCCAGTCCCGACCAGGCCCGGCAGGCAGTGGCCGACCTCGTCCACATGCTGTCCGAGGGAAGCGGACGCGACCTGGTGCTCACCCAGGAGCTGTACACCCTCGCCGCCCGCCAGCCCGCCTACCGGGAACTCACCCACGAGTGGATGCGCCGCAGCCGGGTCCACCTGGAAAAGCACTTCGACCCGGACACCGCCCGCCAACTCGACGCGCTCATCGAGGGCCTGACGCTCCACCGAGCCCTGTCACGTCAACCCCACGACCGTGCCCTCACGGTCGAGGCGATCGCCCGCATCACCGCAACCGGTACTCGTGCCCCCTGATCCGAGCGCAGGTGTCTGCACAGCCTTGACCGGTCCGGACCGGGGAACCGGGCAAGATCACCCCATGGATGTAGCGACAGAACGATTCGCCAGGTGAACGGCGCGATACTCCCTCAGCGGCGTGGGGCGGCACGGCGATCCTGATGCAGGTATCCAACTGATCGGCAGGCACCGGGCCTTGGGCCCTTCAGCCCTGCCCCGGCCAAGGAGTCTCCCTTGCGCATTCGCCGTATGCTGACCGGCGCTCTCGGTTCCGCCGCTCTCGTCCTCACGTCCCTGGGCGCGGTGACCGCCCAGGCGGGCCCAGCGGCAGCCGACCCGTGCGGCTTCTACGAGACCGGCTCCGACGCCTTCTACAACCACTGCACGTCCGACGGCTCGCGGGTGGTCATCAAGGTCGAGGTCGCCCTCGCGGCCGACTACGAGCGGTGCGTCGGCCCGGGCAAGTCCTGGCTCGGTTCCGCCAGCAAGATTCAGGGCGCCCACTACGTCGGTCGTACCTGCTGACGGATAATCACCCCCGGGTGATGCGGCGTCGGGCAGTTCACGAACGGGTCAGCCGGCTCGGACCGGCCGGCCCGTTCGGTCGGCCCCGGCGAACTTGGCGCTAGGGCAGACGGATGTTGGTGAGTGGGATGTTCCAGTCGTTGCTCTCGACGGTGCCATGGTCGTCATGAGCCGGGGCAGGTGCGGCGAACAGCACCAGCCCGGCGAAGACGGTGGCCAGTACGGCGACGACGCGACGCTTCACAAGTCCTCCTCGACGACGACAGCACCGACCACCTTGCTTCGGACCGACAGCCCAGGCCCCCGAAGGCACGCCGCGCAGCCTGCGGATTCAGCCGCTTGGTGGCGGGACCGCCCGTTCGGCGAAGGAACAGGGGCCCGTGGGATCTGCCTGCGTGACCGCACCCAATGGAAAGAGCGATCTCTACGGGAGTGTTGCAAGTGACCGTGAACGAAGAGGCCGAGGCAGCGCCGCAGGCGGATGCCGGATCAGAGCCTGCCGTGGTGTGGGTGCCCCGCGAGGAGTGGATCAAGACCCAGCCCCAGGCGCTCATCGCCTCGTGCGTCATGCTCCTGGACAGTCAGGGGCGGATCCTGCTCGTGCGCTACGGCCCCGGCCAACCGATGGCCGGGGACTGGTGGCTGCCGGGCGGAATGCTCGATCACGGAGAAGACCCGTGCGCGGCGGCGCGGCGGGAAACCTACGAGGAGATCGGAGTCGAGCTCCGGTCCGCGCCGAGGCTGATCGGCATCGACCACCGGGTGGACGTCTGCGGAACCGGGCCGGTGCTCGACTGTTTCTTCGACGGCGGGACGCTCGCAGAGGGCACCCCGATTCGTCTGAGTCCCGAGCACGATCAGTACGCCTTCGTCAGCCTGGACGAACTCCAGGACGTGCAAACCGCCGCGGACGTACGTACCTTGACGGCACTTCACGCTGCGGTCAACTCCGGGACGGCGGTCTGCATGCGGGAAGGTGAGCCGGTGCAGGAACTGGCCGGTTCAGGCGCCCGACCGGGTGACCGTCAGATGCGTGACTCCGCTGGGTGAGGAGGTGGCCTCGATGTCGTAGTCCTTGTCGAGGTCCTCCAGCCCGTCCCAGAGGCGGACGCCTCGGCCGAGCACGATCGGGACCACCGCAACGTGCATGTGGTCGATGAGCCCGGCGGCAAGGAAGTCTCGGATCACGGTGGGCCCGCCGCCGATGCGTACGTCCTGGCCGCCCGCTGCCTCGCGGGCCGTCTCGAGCGCCTTGGCGGGTGAGGTGTCGAGGAAGTGGAACGTCGTGTCGCCCTCCATCTCGATCGACGGGCGCGTGTGATGAGTGAGGATGAAGGTCGGTGTGTGGAAGGGCGGATTGGGTCCCCACCAGCCCTTCCACTCCTGGTCCTCGTGCCATCCGGGGTAGCCGTACTTTCCGGCGCCCATGATCTCGGCCCCGATCCCCGGCGTGAACTGCCGCACGAGGGCGTCGTCGAGGCCGCTGGTACCGCCGGGCTCACCGACCCTTTCGTGCCACCACCGGGTGGCGAACATCCACTCGTGCAGCCTCTCGCCGGCGTGCCCGAACGGCGCGTCACGGCTCAGCCCCTCGCCGGTGGCGAAGCCGTCGAGCGAAATGGAGAAGTTGTGGACGCGGGCGCGTGACATGGCTGACGACTCCCTTGCGCAATGGATCGGTGACCGGATCGGCAACCGGGCCGGGTTACTCCCAGTCGTCGCTCAGCCACCACCTGGGGCCGCTGGAAGCCGCCACCGAGGCCGGTCATACGTGCGCCTCGGCCGCGTCTTCGCCGCGGGACGTTTTCATCGTGGCACGGACTCGTCGGGGGCGGCCATCGGATCGAGCACCTTGCCACCCCGAGGTCGTGGTCCGGGCTCGGCCGGTTGGCGCCGGACGGCCCTTGATGCCGATGACCGCTGTGTCGCGGTGACGAAGGATGCGCTGCTCCACCTGCGCGCCCCTGCCGCGATGAGTTCCGCCCGGCTTGCGAGTCTGTTCTGGTGACCGCCGAACGACGCCGTACGACGCTGCCCGGCACCGAACGCCACGGAGGACACCATGACGACCACGCCGCACGACCCGACCACCGAGCTGCCGGGCCGCCCGCCCGTCGTCGACCTGGCCACCTGGCAGGCCGCCCGTGACGAGCTCGTGGTCCGCGAGAAGGCACACACGCACGAGGGCGACGCCATCGCCGCGGCCCGCCGCCGGTTGCCGATGGTGGAGTTCGACGGGACCGTCGAGGTCGTCGGACCCGACGGGCCGGTCCCGTTCCTGGACCTGTTCCAGGGCCGCGACGAGCTCATCGTCTACAAGCACATGTGGTACGACGGCGCGCCGCACCAGGGGCAGTGCGAGGGCTGCACCACCACGGCCTGGCACATGAAGGACGCCGTCTACCTCAACGCACGCGGTGTCTCCTTCGCCATCGTGACCACGGGCGAGTGGGACGAGGTGGCTTCGTTCGTGGACTTCATGGGCTACACCCAGCCCTGGTACTCGGTGCGCGGCGTCGACGAGCCGGTCGGCGGGGACATGGGGTACCTCACCTGCTACCTGCGCGACGGCGACCGCGTGTTCCTGACCTACTCGACGACCGGGCGCGGCAACGAGCCTGTCAACGGCTCCCTCGGCCTGCTGGACATGACGCCCTACGGCCGCCGCGAGGGCTGGGAGGACAACCCGGAGGGCTGGCCCGAGGCGCCTGAGGCCGGCGCCCCGGTCGGTGGGCACGGCTCACCGATCTGCTGGTACTGGCGCACGGACGCCGACGGCATCGCCACGTGGGGCCCGACCGGCCGCCCCGTACCGCAGTGGACCCGCCCCGGCGCGACTCCCGTGGAGACCCTTGGCCGACAGGGTCAGTGCCACTGACGCGTCTCGGCGGAAACAGCACGGCTGAGGTCCGGTCGCCGGCTCACGACCGGCGACGGGCGCCCGGTCCCAGGCGGGCCGTGACGTCCCAGGGGTCGAGGGAGGAGTGTTCTGCGGAGCATTCGACGACGACCCGGACCGGAGCGTCACAGTCGGTGTGCCGGATGTCCAGCAGGGTGTCCTCGGGGTCGAGGAGGTGCGTCTCGCCCCACTGGCCCAGCGCCATCAGCGCGGGCCACAGGTCCCAGCCCTTGCGGGTCAGGCGGTACTCGTTGCGGGCGCGGCTGCCGGGCTCCTGGTAGGGAACGGTTTTCAGGATGCCGGCCGAGGTCAGCTTGCGCAGGCGGTCGCTGAGGACGGCCTCCGACAGGCCGATGTGGCGGTGGAAGTCGTCGAAGCGGCGGACTCCGTTGACGGCGTCGCGCAGGATCAGCATCGTCCATTTCTCTCCGACCACGTCGAGCGTGCGCTGGACGGGGCAGTTCTCCGTGCTCGCCTCAAGCCACTCCATCCCACCATCGTACGGGCCTGGCTTCGCCATTGACAGTCAGATGGAAGCAGAGCTAGCTTCAATGGACGAAGTCAGAGGGGAAGGCGCTGGACCGTGGGACGAACACGTACGTACTCCTGGGACGATCCCGTCGTCCTGGCGGAAGCCGCCGGACGCATGGCAGGTATCGACTTCCTGCATGAGCTGGTGGCCGGGCGGCTACCGGGACCGCCGGTCAGTCACACCCTCGACTTCACCCTGGACGAGGTGGAACCCGGCAGAGCGGTGTTCTCCCTGACGCCGGGGGAGGAGCACTACAACCCGATCGGCAGCGTGCACGGCGGCATCTTCGCCACGCTGCTCGACTCGGCCGCGGGGTGTGCCGTCCAGTCCACCCTTCCGCAGGGCATGGCGTACACCTCGCTCGACCTCACCGTGAAGTTCCTACGGCGGATCACCGTGGACACCGGGACGGTGCGCGCCATCGGTACGGTTGTCAGTCAGGGGCGTCAAACCGCTCTGGCGCAGGCGCAGTTGGTCGACGCGAAGGATCGTCTGCTCGCGCATGCCACCAGTAGCTGCATGCTGTTCCCGGTGCCGCCCACTCAGGGGTGAGCGGCCGAGGTGCCCTTCGTCGTCCGTGCCGGGACTCAGCCGTTCACGAGGTCTGGCCGGAGCGGCGGAGAACGGGCCGCAGGGCCTCGATGACGCTCGCGTCATCCACGGTGGAGGGGATGGGTTCGTCGTGGCCGTCGGCGATGCCCCGCATCGTCTTGCGCAGGATCTTCCCCGAGCGGGTCTTGGGCAGAGCGGCCACGACCGTGACGTCCTTGAGGGAGGCGACGGCGCCGATACGGTCGCGTACGAGCTGGACGAGTTCGGCCTCGACCTCGCCCGGTTCGCGGGCGGTACCGGCCTTGAGGACCACGAAGCCGCGCGGCACCTGTCCCTTGAGGGCGTCGGCGACGCCGATGACGGCGCATTCGGCGACGTCCGGGTGGGCCGCCAGGGCCTCTTCCATGCTGCCGGTCGACAACCGGTGTCCGGCGACGTTGATGACGTCGTCGGTACGGCCCATGACGAACACGTAGCCGTCCTCGTCGATGTGCCCACTGTCGCCGGTGAGGTAGTAGCCGTCGAAGGCGGAGAGATACGAGGCGACGTAGCGGTCGTCGTCGTTCCAGAGCGTCGGCAGCGCGCCGGGCGGCAGGGGGAGCTTCACGACGATCGCGCCGTCGACACCCGGGGGTACCGGGGCGCCGGACGCGTCGAAGATGCGGACGTCCCAGCCCGGCAGTGCGCGGGTGGGGGAGCCCGGCTTGAGTGGGGCGGCTTCGATGCCGGCCGGATTGGCGACGATGGGCCAGCCGGTCTCGGTCTGCCACCAGTGGTCGATCACCGGGACGCCCAGGAGGGCGCCGGCCCAGTGGTAGGTCTCGGGGTCGAGCCGTTCACCGGCGAGGAAGAGATAGCGCAGGTGGGAGAGGTCGTAGTCCGCCGTGAACGCTCCCTTCGGGTCCTCCTTGCGGATGGCCCGGAAGGCGGTGGGCGCCGTGAACATGGTCTTGACCCGGTACTCGGCGGCGACGCGCCAGAACTGGCCCGCGTCCGGGGTGCCGACCGGCTTGCCCTCGTACAGGACCGTCGTCGCGCCGACCAGCAGGGGCGCGTACACGATGTACGAGTGCCCGACGACCCAGCCGACGTCGGAGCCGGTGAACATCGTCTCGCCCGGACCCACGTCGTACACGGCGCCCATCGACCAGTGCAGAGCGACCGCATAGCCGCCGCTGTCGCGGACAACTCCCTTGGGTTTTCCGGTCGTTCCGGACGTGTAGAGGATGTACAGGGGATCGGTGGCGGCGACGGGCACGCAGTCGGCCGGCGGCGCGGCGGCGGTCAGCTCGGCCCAGTCGAGATCGTCAGGCCCCAACTCGGCCCGCCCCTGCGGGCGTTGCAGGATGATGCTCTTCTGCGGCTTGTGGGTGGCGAGTTCGATCGCCCGGTCGAGCAGCGGCTTGTACGCGATGACACGCTTGCCCTCGACGCCGCAGGAGGCGGAGACGACCACCTTGGGCGCGGCGTCGTCGATACGCAGGGCCAGCTCGTGCGGGGCGAACCCGCCGAAGACGACCGAGTGGACCGCGCCGATGCGCGCACAGGCCAGCATCGCGACGGCGGCCTCCGGCACCATCGGCATATAGATCACAACACGGTCGCCCCGCCCCACGCCGAGCTGCGCGAGCGCCCCGGCGAAGGCCGCCACCTCGTCCCTCAACTGCGCGTAGGTGTACGTGCGTTGGGTGCCGGTGACGGGGGAGTCGTAGACAAGCGCCGGCTGGTCGCCGCGGCCGGCTTCGACGTGCCGGTCGAGCGCGTTGAAACAGACGTTGAGCCGTCCGTCGGGAAACCAGCGGTAGAACGGGGCGCCCGAGGAGTCCAGGGCGCGCTGCGGAGCGACGTCCCAGTCGATGGCCTCCGCCGCCGTCAGCCAGAAGTGCTCCGGGTCCTCTGCGCTGGCACGGAAGACATCCTCGTACTTTCCCATCACGGACTCCTTCGTCCCGTCGGTGCCTGACTGCGGTGGCGTGGAAAGGGGCGGGGGACACCAACACCGTATGCCGCCCGACCGACAAGATCGAGTGGGGCGCGGCCGTCGGGGCCGGTCGAGGAGTGCGGTGCCGGGTTGTGCGGCCCCGGTGAGCCGGAACTGGAGCTCAGCCCCGACGAACCCGCAGCCCCTCCGTCACCAGGCCGAGCCCGAACTCGAAGTGGGGCGCGAAGTCGGTGCTGGTCAGCGTGGGCAGGGTAGCGCTGAGATGCGGATACGAGCCTGCTGTCACCGCGGCGTGCAGGATTTCCGGAGCTGCCGGAGCCCCGCTCTCCGGCTGGAGGGCCGCCTGTTCCTCCAGGGTGTGTCCCACGGTGAAGTTGACCACCGCGAACAGGGCCCGGGCGGCCTCTTCGTCGGTGAATCCCGCATCGCGCAGAACTCCGACGAGGCGGTCGGCGAAGCGCAGGGTGTTCGCCCCGGTTGAGTGCGTGCCGGCGAAGACGCGCGCGCCGTCGCGATGGGCGAGCAGTGCCGCGCGCATCGCGTGGGCGAGGGCGGCCAGTTGCCCGCTCCAGTCGCCGTCGGTCGCCTTCCCGCCTGATTCCGCCAAGCCCGCCAGCATCCGAGCCCCGCTGGCTGTCGCGCTTCGGTAACGCGACCCGGCTCGCGGCGCACTACCGCTGCGGGCGCGTCCTGGTGGCGGGCGACGCCGCCCACATCCACTTCCCGGCGGCCGGGCAAGGGCTCAACACCGGGCTCCAGGACGCCATGAACCTGGGCTGGAAGCTGGCGGCCGTCATCAGCGACTGGGCGCCGCCCGGGCTGCTCGACAGCTACGACGCGGAGCGCCGGCCGGTCGGACAGTCGGTCACGGAGAACACCGAGATCCAGACCCTGCTCGTGGAGCTGACACTCGTCCCGCGGTACGAGCGGCCGGGCGCCGCGCTGCGGGGGTTGCTCGACCAGCTGCTGGGCATGCCGGAGGTCAACCGGCGGCTCGCCCACCGGATTTCAGCGCTCGGCACCGTCTATCCGCCGACGGTCCCGGACGCCGATCCATTGGTGGGGCGGCGCATGCCCGACGTCGGACTCAAGGCCGTGGATTCGGCGGCGACACGGGTGTACGAGCTGCTCCACCAGGGCCGCTTCGTTCTGCTCTCGCCGGCCGGGGACCAGGGCCCGAAGGCGGCCGTCGACTCCGGGTACGCCGACCGGGTCACGGCCGTGAGCGTCGACACGTACGACGAGCATGCGGAGCTGGACGGGGTGCGCGAGGTCCTCGTACGACCCGACGGGCACGTGGCCTGGGCCACCCGGACCGGCGATGCCGACGAACGTGGTGATGAGCGGGCCCGGGCGTTGACCGCCTGGGCCGGTACTCCCGCTTGATGCGCGGCCTGTGGCCGTAGAGACGATCCCGGACGCGCGTCGCCTTCCGTCAGTCGAGCAGGACGCCGGGGTTGAGGATGTGGTGGGGGTCCAGGGCGTCCTTGGTGGCGCGCAGGGCCAGTGCGAAGGGCTCCGGGCGTTGCAGGTCGTAGCCCGGGCGGTGGTCGCGGCCGACGGCGTGGTGGTGGGTGACCGTGGCGTGGTGGCGGTGGAGCAGGTCGGTCACGACGGCCTTGATGTCGTCCCACACCTCGACCTCGTCTCCCGGGCGGCCGGCGACGGCCACGGTGAAGTAGGGGGCCGCGCCGTCGGGGTAGACGTGGGTCAGACGGCAGTTGATGGCGGCTTCCTGTCCCGTGGCCTTCAAGGCGGCGGCACCGACTTCGGTGCGGACCGCCTCGATGAGCGCGGGGAGCCTGTCCCACGTGGTGGCGGTCTCGAACGTCTCGACCACGGCGCCCATGCGGGCCAGGCCGTCGCGCAGATACGGCATACGCAGGAACGCCGAGCGCCAGGCGTTGACGGCCCCGTCGGCGGGGGCGTCGCCGTGCCCCGTCCGTGCCTCGCCGCGGCCGCCGTGGGCGCGAGCCAGGTCCAGAGCGGTCGCGAGGGGGTCGTCGACCTGGGCGGTGGCGGACTCGAAGCCCAGGACCAGGATGGCGGATCCGTCCTGCGAGGCGCCGGACAGTGCGGCCTCGCCGGGATCGAGCAGGCGACAGTTGGCCGGGAAGAGGTCGGACTGGGCGATCACGCGCACCGCGTCCAGCGCGCGCTGGAAGTCTGTGAACGCCACCGACGCCGAGGCCTTGAACCGGGGGCGCTCCTGCAGCCGCATCCACGCCTCGGTGATGACGCCCAGCGTGCCCTCGGACCCGAGGAACAGCCGGTCGGGCGACGGCCCCGCACCGGACGCGGGCAGCCGCCAGGACGTGCCCGCTCCCGCGGGTGTGATCACGCGCAGGGACTGCACGAAGTCGTCGATGTGCGTGTGGAGGGTGGCGTAGTGGCCCCCGGCCCGGGTGGCCAGCCAGCCGCCGAGGGTGGAGAACTCGAAGCTCTGCGGGAAGTGGCGCAGCGTGAGGTCGTGGGGCCGCAGCTGTGCCTCCAGCGCGGGACCGAGGGTCCCTGCCTGGATACGGGCGGCGCGACTGGTGGTGTCGATCTCCAGGACCCGGTCCATCGAGGTCAGGTCGAGCGACAGCACAGCCTGGTGGGCGTCGCCGCGGTACTCCACGCCGCCGACCACCGAGGAGCCGCCGCCGAAGGGGATGACGGCCACGCCGCGCTCGCCGGCCCACTCCAGCAGGTCGGCCACCTCCTGGTCGCCCGTCGGGCGGGCGACGAGGTCGGGGATCCGGCGGGGACGACCGCGCAGGGCCCGGATGACATCGCGGTAGGCCTTGCCCATGGCGTGGGCGGCGCGGGCCTCGGGGTCTTCGGTGACCAGATGCGCCAGAGTGGGCGGCGGCATCACGCCGGGCCGGCCGATGGCGAGGTCGGCGACCCGGGGTATCGGCAGCGGGCGGGCCAGGGTGCCCGGCAGCAGGGCGCCCAGGGCAGCGCATTCGGCGTCGTCGGGGTGGGCGTCGGTGTAGCCCCAGCCCCACCAGGAGCGGGGGCGGGAGGCGCCGGGGTCGATCGGGTGGATCGCGGACTCGGGCATGGCGGCGCTCCCAGCGGATTGAATTTACCCTTCGGTAAATTACCGTAGGGTAAATTAGAGTTCATGACAAGACTGAGCTCCAAGGCCGGTACCAAGGGCGTGCCACGGGCCGCGCGCGAACGGCAGGTCCTCGCCGCGGCCACGGAGGAGTTCGGTCGTCATGGCTACGAAGCCACGACCGTGGCGGCCGTCGCCGCGCGCGTGGGCGTCACCAAACCGCTGGTGCACCAGTACTTCGGCAGCAAGCAGGATCTCTACCTCGCCTGCCTGAACCCGATCGGCGACCGGCTGCTCGAAGCCATCCGCGCCGCGATGACTGCGGGCGACACGGACGGGCCGCCCACGCCCCTGCGTGTGCTGTACGGCCTGTTCACGGCTCTGGACGAGCAGCGCGAGGCGTGGTTCGTCCTCTACGACGCGTCACTCCCGCCCGACAGCGACGCCGCCGACCGCGCGGCGTACTACCGCGGCGCCATCGACGACCTGGCGGCGATCGGCACCGCCGATCTCGTGCACGCGGACGGTGCCGGCGATCCGCTCGACGCCGACGCGCTCAAGCATGCCTGGAGGGGCCTTTGTACGGCCCTGGTCCGCTGGTGGATCAACCACCCCGACCAGACGCCCGAGGCCATGGCACAGCGGTGTGCGCGGATCTTCGCCGTCGGCCGTGGCGTCCTGGGCGCGGGTGGCGACAGCGGGTCACCTTCGGAGCCGAGCGCACCTACCTCGTAATGCGCGTACTCGGCTCTGGGACCGTGCGGCGGTGCGACGGGCATGGCCCGATCGGACGGTGCCCGCCGCTGGCGCCGCCGCTCAGAAGTCCGTGGGCAGCCCGCTGGCCTCGGCAATTCCCCGGAGCTCTTCTGTCTCCCTGTGTCGTTCCCTGATGTAGTCGGCGATCTCGCTGAGGCGGTCGGGGTCGGAGGCGGTGGTCGCGTCCGTGACGATCCGGACCGGGCCGGTGTCGTCCACGTCGATCTCGACCACTTCGTTGTCCATACGGCCGGTGACGGCGGTGGCGATGACCAGGGCGGCCTCGTCGCGCACCTCCTGCGGCAGCTCCTCGCCGCCCCCGGAGTCGAGCGCTACGTCGAGGCCGGAGAGGCGCTCCTCGGCGATCGCCTGGAGGACCGGTTCCACCAGGCGTCGCAGAAGACGGTAGTCCTCCGTGTCCATCCGGATGCGCAGGAGGTCCAGGTACGCGTCCACGGGCCGGCCGTCGCCATTCGGAATCTCGGAATCGCTCATCTGCTCCGTGTTTCCAGCACGACGCCGCTCACACACGTTGCCAGCGAGCCATGGCGAACGAGAACACACCGAACAGCACCAGACCGGCTGCGACGCAGGCCAGCAGCCAGGGGCCGAGCGGAGTGTCGGCGAATGTACGCAGAGTGTCGTCCAGCCCCTTGGCCCGGTCGGGCTCGTAATCGATCGCCGCACGGACGGCGAAGACACCCGCCACGGCGAACACCAGCCCGCGCGCCACACCACCGACCACACCGGTGACGTCCACCAGCTGCCGTGCCCGGCGGCTCATCTGCCCGAGCCTGAGCTTGTCGTGGTACTTGCGCAGGATGGCCCGTATGGCGATCCAGCCGCCGGCCACGACGACGGCGATCCCGGCCGCGCCGACCAGCCACTGGCCGGCGGGTATCTCCAGTGCCCTGGAGGTGGCGTCCCGTGACTGCTGGTCGCTGGATCCGCCGCCGCTCTGGTTCCGGGTCGCCGCGAAGGACAGCACCGAGTAGGCGACGAAGACGTAGAACGCGAAGCGGACGGTCGCCAGCAGTCGCTTGCGCGCGCTCCGGCCGTCCTTTCCGACGGAACCGAACAGCGCCTCGGACAGCCGCCACAGGGCCATCCCGACGAGGCCGATGCCCAGCGCCCACAGCAGTACCGCACCGAATGGCTTGTGCGACAGCTCCTCCAACGCCCCGCCGCGGTCGGCCTGTTCGCCGGTGTTGCCGAAGGCGATCTGCAGCGCCAGCACACCGACGAGCAGATAGATCACTCCCCGGGCGGCGAGACCCGCCCGCGCCGCTCCCTCGGTGACCGAACCCCGCGCTGCCCGCTCCGCCCGGAACCGTCCCGTTCGTGCCAACGCACTCGTGTCCATGGAGACCTCCCGGCAGACCGAATGCCCCGGCAATGCCGTCACACACGCTGCCCTGCCGCCAGCCAGGGGAATTTCCGGTCAGCCGGGGCCGGTGCCGTGACGGCGTCGGTGTCCTGGGGCAGGTGTTCTCCATGGGCGCGTACGTGGAAGCCAACGGAACCACGATCTGGACCGAGAGCCGGGGCGAAGGGCCCGGTGTCCTGCTGATCGCAGGGCTGAGCGATCCCGCCGAGGCGTGGCAGGCGCAGCTCGACGGGCTGTCGGACCGGCACCGGGTCATCGCCTTCGACAACCGGGGGTCGGGGCGGACCCCGCTGCCCGACGGGCCCATGTCCGTGGCGATGATGGCCGACGACGCCGCGGAACTGCTCCGGGCTCTCCAGATCGACAGGGCGCATGTCGTCGGTTTCTCGGGCGGCAGCGCGATCGCGCAGGAGCTGGCGCTTCGTCACCCGGAGGCTGTCCGCAGCCTCGTCCTCATGAGTACGTGGGCACGAGCGGATGCGTACTTCACCAGCATGGCCCGCTTCTGGCGGTGGCTGGTGACGCAGGCGCCGGACGAGCGCGCCATGCTGGAGGCGTTCTTCCTGTGGATCTACACGCCGCGCGCCCACGCCGACGGCACGGTGGAGCGGTTCATCCAGGAAACGCTCGCCTTCCCGTACCCGCAGTCCGCCGAGGCCTTCCAGCGTCAACTGGAGGCATTCATGCCCCACGACACACTCGACCGGCTTCCCGGCATCACGGCACCGGCCCTCGTCCTGGCCGGCGAACGGGACATCGCCGCGCCGCCGCGGTTCGGACGAACCGTGGCCGACGCCATCCCGGGCGCCCGCTTCGAGATCCTGGCGGGGGAGGCGCATCAGCCGTTCCAGGAGTCCCCGGACGTGTTCAACGCACGGGTCGGTGACTTCTGGCGCGAGGTCGAGGGCGGGACCCTGCCGAACTGAACCGACGACAGGTGACCTCGGCCTGACGAGGACGAGGAGCCTCAAGGCGACCTTCGGTACCGCTCCCGTCCGCACGTACGCGTGCCCGCACTGTCAGTGGGTGCTGCCAGGATGACGTACATGAGGATCAAGGAAGTCGCACGTCACGAAGTCGCCGAGCAGCGGATCGAGAACACCCTCGGGCGCGGGGCCCACACGGCCTTCGGTCACGCATCGGCCATGCGCCACGACGGTCGGCCGTTGCGCCAGAGTCTGCGCGAAATGGGCGGCGATCTGCTCGACTTCGCCGCTGCCCGTACCCTGCAGGACCCCGCCCTCGACGAGCCGATATCCCGTGCTGTCCTACTCACGGCGGCGGAGTGCGCCCTGGGGGAGCTGACGTTGGGCTGCTTCCCCAACGGCGACTTCGAGATTCCCCTCCCTCTCGTCGGCGAGACGCTCAGCAACGCGGACATCTGGTACCGGGAACGCAGCGAACCCGCCGTCCCGGCGACCACGGCCCGGACCTGGGTCCAGGCGTTCGCCCTGTGCGTGGCCAGTGGCCTGATATGGCAGCGGGAGCGCGTGATCGGCCCGCTGCTGCACGAGGACTACGCGCCCGCCGTCCGTGACGGAATCCCCTACTCGGAGCGGGAGTCGGTGTCCGCGCCCGCCGACCTCGCCGAGATGGACGCGCTGTGCGCCTACCTGACCGTCGTGCACGGGCCGGTGCCCGGGGCGCTCCCCGGCCCGGTCCCGCTGCGCAAGCCGGACACGGAAGCCCGTGCGCGGGCGGCCGGGCAAATCGACGCCGCCGGGACGCCGACGCCGGACCAGCGGCTGCTGCGGGTTCTGCTCGACGACGACCAGGTCACCTTCGAACGTGCCCTGGAGGAGCGGCTCGTGGCGCACCGCGAGAACGTCGGAAGCGACCCGGCCCCACGCAGCCTGCTGCCGGTGGGTGTCGTGGCGCTGGCCGCGCTGGCCTCCCTCGCACACGGCTGGCAGTTGGGCGTACGGTCCGGCTACCTGCCCGAACCCCTGGTGCGTGCCCCGCAGCAGTAGCCGTCGGTAGCGTGGCCGTCGTGAGGGTGGGAACGGGTGTGCTGCGCGACCGTGGACCGCATCATGCGCGAGACGGGCCTGGACGGGGTGCCGGCGATCGACCGCTGAGGGGACACGGGGGCGGCTGGACCAGCTGACCGATCCGATGCCGCCCTCCCGTGCGCGTCATGAGACCCAGGACAGGCCGTCCGCAGCGACGGTGAGCCCCTCAGGGGTGGTCGGGCCCGGTTCGTCGAGCGGACTGCCGTACAAGGCCTGTTCCTGGAGGTCATTGCCGGTGCGGAAAGTGTCGGTGACGACCTGGGTGGCCAGCAAGGGGTTCACGCGGTCGTCGCCGGTCGTCAGGCGGTCCACGGCGCTGTTCAGTTCGGCGGACGCGGCACTCCAGTGGGCGTGGCCGGCTGCGATCACTGCTGTGTCGCCGGAGGCCACGCCGCCGGCCAGCTCGGCGAAGGCGGCGACTTCGTCGAGGTCGACCCGGGTGACCTTCTTCGCCGACCAGAAGTACGACTGCTCGTTGCGCTCCATGTCGTAGAAGGCGATGAGGAACTCGTAGAACACGCCGTACTCGCGGCGGTAGCGCGCCTCGAACTCGGCGAAGCCGCGCTCCTCCGAGACGCTGCCGTCCAGGGAGGAGTTCACCGCGCGGGCGGCCAGCAGGGCGCCGTACGTCGCCAGGTGGACTCCGGAGGACAGCACCGGGTCGACGAAGCACGCGGCGTCTCCGACGAGGGCCATGCCCGGTGTCCACAGTGACTTCTTCCAGTACGAGTAGTCCTTGCGCACGCGCACCCGGTCGTACGGCGGCTCGGTCGCGACCGGTATGCCCGTCAGCAGGCGGTCGACTTCCGGGCACGCCTTGATCATGTCCTGCCAGGCGCCGCGCGGGTCGCGCTGGACGGCCGCAAAGTGCTCGGGTGAGATCACGGCGCCGACGCTGGTGAGGTCGTCGCGCAGCGGGATGTACCAGAGCCACCCGGCGTCGAACGCGGCGCAGAAGATGTTGCCGCTGTTCGGTTCGGGGAGGCGGCGGCCGCCGGCGTAGTAGCCGAACACGGCGAGGTTGCGGAAGAAGTCGGAGTACACGCGGGCGCCGCCGACGTGGCCGTGAATCCGGCTGGTGTTGCCGGACGCGTCGATCACGAACCGGGCGTGCGCCGTGCGCGCGGTCCCGCCGGAGTCGGTGTATTCGATGCCGTGCACCCGCTCGCCGTCGGTGAGAACGCGGCGTACGGGACTGCCCTCGCGCACGTCGACGCCGACGCGTTCGGCGTTGCGCAGCAGGATCTCGTCGAACCGGGAGCGCTCCACCTGGAAGGCCGTCGCGGTGGGCTCGGGCAGGCGGGGCGTCATGGAGAAGGAGAACTGCCAGGGCTCAGGGGCGCGGCCCCAGCGCAGTGTCCCACCGCGTTTGAGGGTGAAGCCGGCTCGCGCGACCTCGTCGGCCACTCCGAGGATGCGGCACAGCCCGTGCACGGTGGCGGGCAACAGCGACTCGCCGATCTGGTACCGGGGGAAGGTCTCGCGCTCCAGCAGGAGCACCCGGTGCCCGCGCAGGGCCACGGCCGTCGCGGCGGTCGAGCCGGCCGGCCCGCCGCCCACGACGACGAGGTCGTAGTCCGAGGTCATCGAAGGGCTCCTGTTCTCAAGTACGGCTACGCGGCCGGGCATCCGTGATGGCCATTGGAGTGGTGGTGTGCGTCGTCATCGGGGTGTGGGTGCTCGTGGTCATCCGGTCAGCCAGGCACGGATCGCCGCTGCCGTGCTGTCGGCGTCGCAGTTCAGCACGGAGAAGTGATCGCCGGGCAGGTCCGCGGTGTCGTGGGGCAGCGGCCAGTGCGGCTGCAAGTCCCCGTCAGGAGCCGTCTGCCGCATGTGCGGGGTGGGCCGGCCGCGCAGCAACAGGGTCGGGACCGGCGACGGTTCGGGCTGCCAGTTCTCGAGCACGCGCGCGTAGCCGCCCCCGGTGATCAGCAACGAGTCGTCCAACTGGTCGACCACGTCGTCCGGCAGAGCGGCGCCGGCGGACATCAGGGCCAGCCCGCGAGGGTCGTTGCGGCGCATCAGTCCGGCATGGGAGTCGATCAGGATCACACCGGCCGGCGGGTGTCCCGTGTGCGCGAGACGACGGGCAACGGCGTGCGCGATCGCGCCGCCGGCGCAGTAGCCGACGATCACCGGTGCCCGGTCCGTGGGCAGAGCGCGCACGGTCTCCGCGTGCGTCCGCACCAGCGTGGCCATGCCGTCCGGGACGGCCCGGCGCGTTCCGAATCCTGGATGCTCCAGCAGGTACAGGTCGCGCTCGCCGTCAAACTGCTCGGCCAGAGTGGTGGGTTCGCGATGGAGCGGCGAGAGATAGTCCGGGATGTACGCCAGCGGTGTGCCGCCGCCGTGAGCGAGCCGGAGCGGCGGGACCGCATGCCGGGTGCGTTCCTTCTCGGAGAAGGTCGGCAGGGCGTGGGACGCGAGATGCCGCAGTCCCATCGCCTCCAACGGCCCCTGATCGCGCAGCACTCGGTGGTAGAGGGCGCTGAACCGGAAGGGGGAGGAGGGCGGGGAGTGGGGGTCGTGCGCGTCCCTTACGTCGTGCGCTTCCGCTGTGCTGTCCGCACTGTCTGCCGCGGGAGTTGGTGTTTCGGAACCGTCCTGCGGCACGGCGCCCGCCTCGACCAGAGCGGCGTGGACGTGCGCGGCCAACTCGGGCAGCGTGGGGAACTCCATCACGACGGTCGGAGCCAGTCTCACCCGGGTGAACGCGCTGAGGCGGTTGCGGAGCTGTACGGCAGTCAGCGAGTCGAAACCGAGCTCGGTGAAGGCCCGTTCGGCGGGGAGCGAGGCCGGGTCGGCGAAGCCGAGGACCGCGGCGACCTCGACGCGGATCAGTTCGGCCAGGACGGTCTCACGTTCGGCCGCGGCGACGACGGCGAGCCGCTCACGCCATGCGCCGGGCGCCTGCGCCGCAGCCCTGACGTCCCCCTCGGACCCAGCAGCCCAAGCAGTCCGAGCAGCCCCAGGGTTCGGTGCGTCAGGGACGTACCGCTCCGACCGAGCCGCACGCTGTGCCACCAGGTCCGCGAGGACGGACGGCGCGGCCGGGCCGCCCGCTGCCGCGAGGTCCAACGGGATCGGCACCAGCACCGGTTCCGCAAGGCGCATGGCCGCGTCGAGGCGTCGTACGCCTTCCCCTTCGGTGACGGACAGCACGCCGCCCTTGCCGAGGCGTGCGGGCGCGACGCGGGCCGCCATCCCTTCCTCGTCCGCGGTGGACCACGGACCCCACGCCAAGGCCTGGGCGGGCAGCCCATGGGCCACGCGCTGCCGGGCGAGCGCGTCGAGGAAGCAGTTCGCGGCCGCGTAGTTCGACTGGCCCGGCCGGCCCAGGACTCCGGCGGCCGAGGAGTACAGCACGAACGCGGACAGACCGAGATCCTTCGTCGCCTCGTGCAGATGCCAGGCACCGTCCGCCTTCGGCGCGAGCACGGCCGCCAGCCGGTCCCCGGTCATGGTGTCCACCACGCCGTCGTCCACCACCCCGGCCAGGTGGAAGACCGCCGTCGGCGCCGGTCGGCAGGACGCGACCAGGGCGTCGACGGCCGCGCGGTCGCTCACGTCGCACGCCACCACGCGCACCTTCGCCGGCAGACCGTCCGCCCAGTCCGGGACGCGGCCGCTGCGGCCCGTCAGCAGCAGGTGCCGTACCCCGCGTTCGGCGACCAGATACCGCGCGAGACTCTCTCCGAGCGCACCCGTGCCGCCGGTGATGAGCACCGTCCCCTCGGGGTCCAGGGCGGGCGGCTCGGTGGTGGGCGGATCCGTGAGGATCAGGCGGGGCACCAGGACCACACCGTCGCGCACACGAACCTGTGGCTCGCCGGATCGCAGCGCCGTCTCCAAGTCCCCTGATGCCGATTCCAAGTCCCCTGGTGAGCCCGGAAGTCCACCCCGGTCGACCAGCACGATGCGGTCCGGGTGCTCGGACTGGGCACTGCGCACGAGCCCGGCGACCGCGGCCTCGGCGAGGTCCGGGTCGTCGCCGGTGGCGTTGTGCGTGAGCACCATCAGACGGCCCGGCCGCGCATCGGAGGTCCATGCGCGTACGGCCTGCAGCACGGCGGTGAGGAGCGCGCGGACGCGTTCGGGCGGGGTGGCCTCCGCGGGCAGGGCCGCGGCGAGTCGGGCCACGTCGAGCAGTTCGTGCTCCGTGCTCGCGCCGTGGACCGGCGCCGCGGGCCGCCAGGTGAGGCGGTATGTCTCGGCTCGCGCTGCGGCTGCCGTCGGGATCGCGCGGGTGACCAGGGACTCCACGGCGGCCAAGGGCCGACCGGCGGGGTCGGTGAGGCTGACCCGGAACTCGTCCTCACCGAGGCGCCGTACGACGGCCCGCGCCGCCGAGGCACCGGTGGCGTACACCGCCAGGCCCGTGCAGGCGAGCGGGGCCCGCGGCTCACGTGGTCGCTCGCCCGATTCCTCGGCCAGCAGCGCGGCGTGCAGCGCCGCGTCGAACAGAGCGGGGTGCAGGGTGTACGAGTCGGCTGTTGCCGATTCCGCAGGTGACAGCGCCAGTTCGGCGAAGACCTCACCGTCCCGGCGCCACAGGGCGCGCACCGCGCGGAAGGCCTGCCCGTAGTGGTGGCCGTTCGCCGCGAGGCGCCGATAGTCGACGGCTGTCCGCTCGGCGCCGGCGGGCGGCCACGCCCCTCCCGGCTCGGTGGGCGGAGCCTGGGCCGGTGCGGTCGTCGCGGTGGCATGCCGGCTCCACGGCCCCGTGGCGCCGGCCGTGCGGGCCCAGACGGTGACCAGGCGCCCGCCCGCTGCGTCCGGTGCTCCGGCCACCACCTGCACCTGCATCCGATCCGCCGGGGACAGCACGAGCGGCTCGTGGAGGGCCAGTTCGGCCAGCCGGACGGCGCCGGGGCTGCCGGTGGCTCGGCAGGCCAGTTCGGCGAAGAGGGTGGCGGGCACCACGGTCCGGTCGCCGATCGCGTGGTCGGCGAGCCAGGGGTGGTCCGAGGTGGACAGTACGGCGGTGTGCCGGATCCCGGGCCCGTCGGCATCGTGCTGCGGCAGGCCCATCAGGGGGTGACCGGACGGGGTGCGGTGCCGGACGGCGTTCAGCCAATAGCGCTGTCGCTGGAAGGGATAGGTGGGCAGCGGACGCCGACGTGCACCGCTGCCCGCGTACACCGACCGCCAGTCCACCGGCACCCCGTGCACATGAAGCGCGGCCAGCGCCTCTACTGCCGTACGCGGATCGGGGCACGACGTGAACACCGCGCCCGCGTCCGGCGCGACGCAGTCCCCGGCCGCCACTGCGAGCGAGGCGGAAGGCGCGGCCTCGACGTACGCCGTGATGCCTTCGCCGGCCAGCCATCGCACCGCGTCGGCGAACCGAACCGTCTCACGCGCCTGCCGTACCCAGTGCTCGGCGTCGGTGAGCGCGTCCTGCTCCGGACGGCCGGTCAGCGTGGACACCACTGGAACCGACGGCCGTTGGTAGGTCACCGTCTCGGCGACCGCCCGGTACTCGGCCAGCATCGGGTCCAGCAGCGGTGAGTGGAAGGCGTGGCTGACCCGTAGCCGGTGGGACGGGCGTCCGGTGGCGGCGGCAAGCGCGGTCACCGCGTCCTCGTCGCCGGACAGCACGACCGACGTGGGTCCGTTGACCGCCGCGACCGCCACCCGGCCGGGCCCCTCACCGAGATGGCGAGTCACCTCGGCCTGCGTCGCACGCACGGCGATCATCGCGCCGCCGGTGGGCAGGGCCGCCATCAACCGGCCGCGGGCGGCGACCAGTCGGACCGCGTCGGCTCGGGAGAACACGCCGGCGAGGTGAGCGGCGGCCAGCTCACCGATCGAGTGACCGACCAGGTAGTCCGGCCGCACGCCCCAGTCGGCGAGCAGCGTGTGCAGGGCGACCGCGAAGGCGAACAGCGCGGGCTGCGCGTAGTCGGTGCGATTCAGCAGGGCGGCGTCGGGGGAGTCGATCACCTCCAGCAGCGGCCGGTCGAGCCAGGGCGTGAACTCCTCGCACCACCCGGTGAACGCCGCGTCGAAAGCCGGGAAGGCGGCACGCAGTTCGCTGCCCATCCCGCGCCGCTGGGCGCCCTGGCCCGCGCAGAGCAGCGCCACCTTCGGACGGGTACGTGCGGTGCCCCGCAGCAGCGTCGGTGTGTCGACACCGTCGGCCAGGGCGTGCAGCCCGGCGAGCAGCCCCTCGGCATCGGTGGCCAGCACGGCGGCCCTGTGGGAGAGGGGTGCCCTGGTGGTCGCCAGTGAGTACGAGACGTCCAGCGCTGCGGACTTGCCGGTCACATCGGCCAGTGCGACGGCCAGCTTCGCGGCATGGGCGCGCAGGCCGGCCTCGTCGCCGCCACCGATCAGCCAGGGCGTTGTCGGCAGTCGGGTCGCCGGCACGGTCGGGGCCGGGAGGACGTCGGTACCGGGTGCCCGCTCCGATCCCGCGCCCGATCCCGGGCCGGCTCCGTGCGGGGAACGGACGCCCGGTTCCGTGCTCGCTACGGCACCGCCCCCGGACCCGGTGACCCCCGCCCCGCCACCGGAATCGGCCTCCGTCGGCTCCTCGATGATCACGTGGGCGTTCGTACCGCCTATGCCGAACGACGAGACCGCCGCGCGCCGCGGCCGTTCCCGGCGTGGCCACGGCCGGGCCCGGTCGAGCAACCGCACCGCGCCGGCGGTCCAGTCGACGTGCGGGGAGGGCTGCTCCGCGTACAGCGAGGCCGGCAGTTCGCCGTGGTGCATCGCCTCGATCATCTTGATCACGCCCGCCACGCCTGCCGCGGCCTGGGTGTGCCCGAGGTTCGACTTGACCGAGCCCAGCCACACCGGGTCGTCCGGATCACGGTCCTGCCCGTAGGTGGCCAACAGGGCGCCGGCCTCGATCGGGTCACCGAGCGCGGTGCCCGTGCCGTGCCCCTCCACCACGTCCACGTCCGACGCCCGCAGTCCCGCGTCGGCGAGGGCCAGCCGGATCAGTTCCCGCTGCGCTTCGCCGTTGGGGGCGGTGAGACCGTTGGAAGCACCGTCGGAGTTCACGGCGGACCCGCGCAGCACGGCCAGCACCGGATGGCCGTTGCGCCGGGCGTCCGACAGCTTCTCCAGCAGCACCAGACCGACGCCCTCGCCCCACGCGGTGCCGTCCGCGCCCGCGGCGAACGGCCGGCAGCGGCCGTCCGGCGACAGGGCGCGCTGCCGGCTGAACGCGACGAACGGCTGCGGACTCGACAACACCGTCACACCGCCGGCCAGTGCGAGCGTGCACTCCCCGGCGCGCAGCGACTTGGCGGCCAGGTCCATCGCGACCAGCGAGGACGAGCAGGCCGTGTCCAGGGTCATGACCGGTCCGCGCAGCCCCAGGACGTAGGCGATACGTCCGGAGGCGACACTGCCGGACGACCCGATGCCGATGTGCGACTCCAACTCGTGCGGCGCGACGCCGTTGCCGTAGCCGACGTGCATCAGTCCGACGAACACGCCGGTGCTCGAGCCGCGCACGTCCGGCGCGGGAATGCCGGCGCGTTCCAGAGTCTCCCAGGCGACCTCCAGCAGCAGGCGGTGCTGGGGATCGGTGGCCATCGCCTCGCGTGGCGACATACCGAAGAACAGGGGGTCGAAGTCCGCCACGTTGTCGAGGAAGCCGCCACGCCGGGTGTACGTGGTGCCGATCCGGTCGGGGTCGGGATGGTGGAGGGAGTCGATGTCCCAGCCCCGGTCGGTGGGAAAGTCGCCGGTGGCGTCCACTCGGTCGGCCGCCAGCCGCCAGAGGTCTCCGGGCGTGACCACCCCACCGGGGTAGCGGCAGCCGACGGCCACGATCGCCACCGGCTCGGCATGCGGACCGCGCTGCGGTGCCGCCGTCGCGGGCGCGGCCGGGCAGGTGGCCGTGGGCGCGGCGGTCCGGTGCAGTCGGGCGTCCAGATAGGCGGCGACCGCGGCCGGGTTCGGGTGGTCCCAGACCAGCGTCGCCGGCAGCCGCAGTCCCGTGCGCAGGCTGAGCCGGTGCCACAGGGACATCGCGTCCATGGAGGTCAGGCCGAGATCGGCGAACGCGGTGCCGGGATCGGCGGCCGACCCGCGGATGGCCGACGCCTCCGCACACACCAGGTCGGTCAGCGCGGCCCGCCGCTCGCCGGACGTGCGGTCGGCGAGCAGTTCGAGGGTCGGCTCGGCCGCCCGCTCGGCGAGGGCCTCGCGCAGCAGGGCCCGGCGCGGCTTGCCCGCAGCGGTGCGCGGAACGGCCGGCGTGAACAGGACCTCGTCGGGGACCTTGTGCGCGGAGAGCACCGCGGCGCAGGCCCGCAGCAGGCCCGCCGGGTCGAGGGTGGACTGTGCGGGAACCACGAAAGCCACCGGAACCTCTCCGAGCAGCGGATGCGCCCGCGCCACCACGGCCGCGTCCCGCACCCCGGGCAGGCCGCGCAGCACCTGCTCGACCTCGGCCGGGTCGACGTTCTCGCCGCCGCGTACGATCCGGTCGCCGACCCGCCCGGTGACGCTCAGGCAGCCGTGCTCGCCAAGCCGGCCCAGGTCACCTGTCCGGTACCAGCCGTCGCGTACGGCATCGGCGGTCTCCTCGGGCCGGTTGTGGTAGCCGAGCATGACGCCGGGACCGCGGACCCAGATCTCGCCCTCCGCGCCGTCGGTGACCGTCCGTCCGCTCTCGGGATCGACCAGCCGAAGGTCCGTACCGGGCAACGGCGGCCCGCTGCTGCCGCGTACGGACGACCCGTCGGGCAGCTCCATCGCGATCTTGCCGCAGGTCTCTGTGCTGCCGTAGCCGTCGAGGAGCGGGGCACCGAACCGTGTCCCGACCTGCTCCCGCAGATCCGGCTCGCTGGGCGCGCCGGCGGTGACACAGAACCGCAAGGCGGGCACCGCCCCCAGACCGCCATCGAGCAACTGCCGGTACGTGAGGGGGACTCCACCGAGGACGGTGGGCGCGTACTCCTCGACCAGCCGGACCAGTTCGCCCGGCTCCGGTGCCGCAGTGATCCGCGCGCTCGCACCGGCCACGGTGGTCCCCAGTAGGCACAGCGAGTGGGCGTAGGTGTGCGACAGAGGCAACGGCCACAGCATCCGGTCCGTCGCCGACAGCCCGAGCCGGGGGACGTAACAGGCGACGGAGGACCAGAGCGCAGAGCGCTGACTGGACACCGCGGCCCTGGGCGTGCCGCTGGTGCCGGACGTGTAGAGCAGCCACGCGGGTTCGTCCAGGCCGAGATCGTCCGGGGGTGAGGCCGGGGCTTGGGCGGCGAGGTCCTCGAATCGCGCGGCGTCGTCGGGCAGTTGGCCCTCGCCGGTCACCACCAGCCGCAGTTTCCGACCTGCCGTTAGCCGGGCGATCCGCGGCAGGTTCCGCCGGTCGGTGACCAGTACCTCCGGATCACAGTCGGCCAGCAGCGCCGCGAGCTCCGTGTCGGTGGCGCGAGAACTCAACGGCGCACCGACGGCGGCGGCCCGTACGGTGGCGAGGAGACCCTCGACCACCTCCACGCTGTTGTCCAGGCAGAACGCCACCCTGGCACCCCGGCGGACCGCCAGCCGCACCGCCAACCGAGCCGTCCGACGCTCCAGTTCGGCCCAGCTCACCGCGCGCCGGTCATCGGCGAACGCGACCTTGTCGCCATGGCGTAAGGAGTTCTCGACGAGCAACTCCGGGACAGACCGCACCTCGAACACGTCCGCCGCACCCACCAGGCATCCCCCTCGTCCGCACCGCGTCGTCTTGTCGATCAGCGTACGGCGCGGGAAACGGTGCACGGCGGTGAAGGCCTGTGAATCCGCCGGGACCGCGCTCACGACGTCGCACGACCTCAAGGGCGGTCACCGCCACCGAAGGTCGCGGTGACCGCCATCGACGAGTGCCGCAGGGTCAGGGAGGGGGCGTTGGGTCAGTCGGCGTAGACCCGGCCGTCCTTGATGACGTAGTGGGTCGGCTCGGAGCAGCCGAGGGACGGAGTGAGGAGCAGGCTCACCGTCAGCGGGGCGGGCTCGGTGCTTGCGGTGGAGAGCTGGCAGACGGCGCCCGCGCCGGTGAGGGGGAACCAGAACCAGCCGTCCACGTCGCCCACGGTGACGCGGTCCGACTCCTTCCAGGTGCCGTCCGACTGCGTGTAGACCTGCAGACGCACGGAGGCGGCGTACTCGTCCTGCGTCGAACGCAGAGCGGTGAGCGTGATCTTGTAGTCGGTACCGAGCACCGACGAGGCGATCTGCCGTGTCTGCGGCGCTGCGGCTGCCGCGCCGGCCGTCGACGATCCGGCGCCGGCGGCGCCGAGTGCCGCCGCCATCAGCATCGTGAGGGCTACGGCCGTGCCGCGGCGGGTGCGGGTGCGTGTACGCATGCTTGCCAAGCTCATGTGTTCCCCCGTTGGAACGAGTTGGAAAGAAACGCTCGGAGGCGTTCCGGTCAGAGGTGAAGACACGTCACCTCGGTCACGGGTTGTACGGATTTTCGGCCGCGGTGGGGGGCTCGGTGAAGGTGGACCTGGAAGATCCGGCCTCTCTGGACGGGCTGTTCGACGAGGTACGGGGCCGGACCATCCGCCTGCCCTGACCCGGGCTGGGGAAGTGGTGTCGTAAGTGATGGTGGGAGCCTTGCCGACCTTCGGTCAGCAGGGTGTAGCCCGGAAAAATCTCCATCGGCGTTCGTCAGGACGGCGTCCCGTCGGCGGGCTACCGTACAGAAACGCTGCGTTGCCCACGGTCGTCCGAGGAGGAACCCTGTGCCATCGCCCTGCGATCCCGAGAACGCTCCCGTCGGCGATGTGGGTGCAGCACTCATGATGATCGACTCTCGGCTCAGAACCATCTACGCGGGCAAGGCCGAGACCGACCCCGAACAGCAGCAGCTGGTCGACCAGTTCATCGCGTCCCTGGGCCCCGAGGAAGTCGATGACCTGGTGGACGGCGCGTGCACGCTGATCTACATGTTCGTGCAGTGGCTGCGTATGACCTACGAGGACCACGACAGGGACGTCATCGAGTACGTGGTGCCCAGTTTCGTGGGCTCGCTGCGCATGATGCCCAAGAGCATCCCTGCCGAGTCCATTCCCACGATGGCCGCCCTGGTCGTCGCGGCCGGTACCGGCCTGAGCCCCGGCCTGTGGCGCAAGCAGTTCGGCGACTGGACCGGGGACGAGATGAACCCCCTGGAAGCCACGGCGTTCCTGCTCGCCGAGCACATCAACCGGATCACCGACGACCGCGACTTCGCCACCCGCATGATCACCGAGGCTCTGTCCAGCTCGAACTTGGACTGACGCAGAGGATGACCTGAAACCGGCCCGCAGCCATCCCCGCCCACCGGTCCAGACCAGTGGCGGTCGAACCGGAGCTCTCCAGCAGCCCGCGGATGCTGGATTCCCCCCTCCCACCTGGGCCGCAGAGCCCGGAGCGCCCCACGGCGGTCCTCCGTGATCCACCCCCGAGGACGCCGTCGGCCCGGAGGGACCGTTCGCCACGCACCTGCGTTTTTCCGTCAGGTTGCGCAGCAAGACCACGAAAGCTCCACAGATACCTCACTATTTGACGCGACGGATGCGTCGACGACCGGTCTCTGAGGGGGAAGCCGGCGTCACGCGCGGGGGTGCGTTGGCTCAGCGGAGCCGTGCTCGCCCCTGCCCTGGGAGGGGACAGCACCGCATGAAGCGGACCTTGAGCACCACTCTGCTCACGACGGGCGCGCTCATAGCCGCCTTAGGTGTACCGGCCGCATACGCCGTGGACGCGCCGCCGCCCCGCATCGACCTGCGGGTGCTCGTCGTCAGCGATGGAGGCCCGGCCACCGACGCCATCGCCGCCGAACTGGACACCGCGGGAACCCCGTACACGGAGATCGACCTCACACAGTCCGGCCGCCCGGTGATCGATGCCGGATATCTCGCGGACACCGTGGACGGCCGGGATCGCGCCAAGTTCCAGGCCGTCGTCCTGCCCAACGACAACCCGTTCCCCGCGAACTCGCCCGAGATGGCCGCCCTGGTGGCCTACGAGAAGGCCTACGACATCCCGCAGGTCGACGCGTACACGTACGCCCGCCCCGAGGCCGGACTCCAGTACCCGGTGTACGGCGGCTACTCGGGCAGCGTCGACGGCGTGCAGGCCCAGGTGACGGACGCCGGGCGGGCGGGTCCGTTCGACTACCTCGACGGGCCGGTGCCCTTCGAGGACAACTCGCCCACCGTCGGCGAGAGTTACGCCTTCCTGTCGACCCCGATGGCCGGTGCCGACTTCACCCCCTACGTGCAGGCGCCGATCCCGGGCACGAGCAAGCAGGGCTCGCTGGTGGGGGAGTACCGGCACGACGGGCGGCGTGAACTCGTCGTCACCTTCGTCTACAACCAGTACCAGCAGCAGTTCCGGCTGCTCGCCCGCGGCATCGTCGAGTGGATGACCGGCGGGGTGCACCTGGGCGCCTCCCGCAACTACTTCGCCGTACACGTCGACGACGTGTTCGCGGCCGACGACCGCTGGAACTCCACGCTCAACTGCACACCCGGCGACGTGGACTGCACCGACCCCGATGCCACGCCCGACCCGATCAGGATGACGGCCGCCGACGTCGACCACGCCGTCGACTGGCAGCGCGAGCGCGACTTCACCCTCGACCTCGCCTACAACGGCGCCGGCAGCGTCGACCACCGCGAGGACAACAACGGAGCCGACCCGCTGGCCGACCGACTCATCGCCGAACGCGCCGAGTTCCGCTGGATCAACCACACCTACACGCACGCCTTCCTCGGCTGCGAACAGGACACCTCGGTGGTGCCGTGGCGGTGCGCCACCAACGCCGACGGCAGCACCAAGTGGGTCAGCCGCGCCGACGTCGCCGACGAGATCGCCCACAACCAGGTGTGGGGGCAGCAGGCCCAACTGCCGCTGCAAAATGACGAGTTGGTGACCGGCGAGCACTCCGGGCTGCGCGTGCTGCCGCAGCAGCCGGCCGACAACCCCAACCTGGCGCTCGCCCTCGCCGACACCGGCATCGGCTGGCTGGCCTCGGACAACTCCCGCGAGCCCGGCCAACGGCAGGTCGGGCCCGCGACGACGGTCCCGCGCTACCCGATGAACATCTTCTACAACGCGGGCCGGGCGGCCGAGCAGGTCGACGAGTACAACTGGATCTACACCAGCCGCGCACAGGGCGGCAGCGGGATCTGCGAGGACAACCCGGACACCACGACGTGCCTGCCCGCGCCGCTCGACACGGCCACCGGCTACGCGCAGCACATCGTGCCCCTGGAGCGGCAGATCGCCCTCGGCCACGTCCTCGGCAACGACCCCAAGCCGCACTTCATCCACCAGTCCAACCTGGCCGAGGACCGGATCGCCTACCCGGTCCTGGACGGTGTGCTCGACACCTACGACACGCTGTTCGCGCAGAACACCCCGATGGTCAACCTGCGGATGAAAGACATCGGCAACGAGCTGAAGCAGCGCGCCTCCTGGCGGGCCGCGGTGGGCGACGGGCAGGTCACCGCCTACCGGATCGGTGACACCGTCACCGTCGAGAGCCCCGGCGGCGTGGCCGTCCCCGCCACCATGCCAGACGGCACCACCCGGGCCGGCTCGGCCTTCGGCGAGGCGTACGCGGGCGAACGGTCCGGGTGGACGCCGGCCGCCGAGCCGCTCACCCTCACCCTGCCGCAGTCCGCGGCCTCCACCACGGCCCCCGGCACGGGCGGTTCCGTGCCCGCCACCGCCCCGGCACCGGACGCCCGCGTGCCCGAGGGCGTGGCCGAGCCGGTCCTGCCCGCGGGGAGCTGACCGGCGTACCGGCGCGAGGTCCCGGCCGCCCGTCGGCAGGCCGGGACCGGCACCCTCCCCACACCTCGGCCGTGGAGCACATCAATGCACGTTCACCACGGCGCGCGACGCAACGACGCCGCGCGCGTCACCCTGCTCACCGAAGGCACCTACCCGCACAGTCACGGCGGCGTGAGCGTCTGGTGCGACCAGCTCGTCACCGGCATGCCCGACATCGAGTTCGACGTCATCGCCGTCACCGGCACCGGACGGGAGCCCATCGCGTGGGACCTCCCCGACCACGTCCGCGACGTCCTGTCCGTCCCCATGTGGGGTTCCGCTCCGGAGGGCCGCCCACCGCGCGGCCGGTCCCGTCGCAGGCTCACCGACGCCTACGAGCGGTTCCTGACCGCGCTCGTCGACCCCGGCGCCGAGGACGGCTTCGCACCCGCCCTGCACACCATGGCGTGGGCGGCGGCGAACGGCGAACTCAGCCCATTCCTGCGGGGCGACACGGCGATCGCCATCCTGACCGCCGTATGGACGCGTCCCGGGCTGGCCGTGCGCGAGGCGCGGCCGACCCTGCACGACGCGCTCACCGCCACCGCCCTGCTCGAACACGCACTGCGCCCGCTGGCCGCGCCGTCCCCGCAGGACGGCGTCGCACACGCCGTCAGCGGAGGCGTCGCCGTCCTGCCGGGGCTCGCCGCCCGCGAGCGGTACGGAGTTCCGCTGCTGCTCACCGAGCACGGGGTCTACCTGCGCGAGCGCTACCTCGGATACCGCACCGCTCCCTACCGCTGGCCCGTCAAAGCGGTGATCCTGGGCTTCTTCCGGCTGCTGGCCGAGGAGAGTTACCGCCAGGCTGCCCTGATCACCCCGGGCAACCGCTACAACCGGCTGTGGGAGGAGCAGGGCGGCGCCGACCCGGAGTCGATCCGCACCGTCTACAACGGCGTCGATCCCGCCGCGTTCCCGCCGGCCGGTCCGGAGCCGGAGGCCCTCACGCTGAGCTGGGCCGGGCGCGTCGACCCGATCAAGGACCTGGAGACCCTGATCCGTGCCTTCGCGCTCGTCCGGGACCGACTGCCGGACGCCCGCCTGCGGTTGTTCGGGGGCACGCCCCGGGGCGGAGAGGCGTACCGCGAGCGCTGCGAGGCCCTGGCAGCCGAGCTGGGGCACGGCGACGCCGTGACCTTCGAGGGGCGCGTCGACGACATCAAGGACGCCTACGCCGCCGGCAACGTGGTGATGCTGTCCAGCATCAGCGAGGGCTTCCCGTTCACGCTCATCGAGGCCATGTCGTGCGGCCGGGCGACCGTCTCCACCGACGTCGGCGGAGTGCGCGAAGCCGTCGGCGACACCGGCCTGGTGGTGCCCCCGCGCGACCCGGCCGCCATGGCCGCCGCCGCGCTGGAGCTGCTGGACGATCCCGTCCGGCGCCGGGCGATGGGCGAGGCGGCACGGCTGCGGGTGATCGAGCAGTTCACCCTGCGGCAGACCATCGACACCTTCCGCGCCATCTACCACGAACTGGCGGCAGGCAAAGCCGAGTTGCCCGCCAGAGTCGTGCTGCCCGCTCCGGCGGTCACCGGCACGAGGAGCCTCACCGGATGAGCGGACCGATATCCCTCGAACCCGGCGACGCAGGACAGGACACCCTCGCCCTGCGGCTGGCCGAACCCCGCCCGCCGCGCCGCCGCCCACGCTGGGCCCTGGACGACGCCACACTCGCGATACGGCTGCCCGGCCACGGCCCCGACGAGGAGGCGGTCAGCACGCTCGCCGCCGAACTCGCCGACGCCATAGGGCCCGCCGTCCATCCCTACGAGGTGGCGGCGCTCCTGGAGGCGGAGGGCCTGTCCGCCTCGCTGATCAAGGAGCGGTACGGCCACCCCAACCTCTTCTCGCTGGCGACCGCGCTGTACGAGAGGGTGCCACGGACGTTCCCCGAGCCGCCGCCCGCGACCGACCCGTGGCGACCGGACACCCTGCGCTGCCTGCTGCGCGGCGTGCTCTTCGCGCTCCCCGCCCTGGCCTACCTCCTCATCGCACCGCTCTGGCCCATCGACCGGCACGCCCCCGTGCTCATCGTGGCGGGCATCGCCTCGTGGGCGTGGGGACAGGCACTGGGCCATCGCGCGCACCTGCGGCTGGTGACCGGACGCCGGGAGGCGTCAGGCACGCTGCTGGCCGGGTCCGCACTGGGCGCCGCGGTGGCCACAGCCCTCGCCGCGCTGCCCGCTGACGGCCCGTTGGCCATCGGAGTGGCGGCCGCCCAATCTCTGTATCTGGCCGGGGCGAGTGTGCTGCTCGTCCTGGGCCACGAGCGACTGCTCCTGGCCGCACTCAGCCCGCTCATCGCGGGCGCCGCGGTGCTCCCGTGGTGGGAGCCCTGGCCGGAACTGCGGGTCGGGCTGCCTCTCCTCGCCCTGCTGGCCACGTCGGTGGCCGCCGGACGAGTCCTGTGGGCGGGGCGCGCAGGCCAGGCCGCGTCCGACGCCGGGCGGCCGCGACTTCGCACATCCCTGCCGTACGGCCTGTTCGGACTCGCCGCGGCGGTGCTCGTCATGCTGGAAGGCCGGCGGCAGCCGTACGCGGTGATCGCACTGACCCTCAGCATGGGCCCCGCCGAGTGGCTGCTGTACCGCTACCGGGGCTGGTCGGTCGCCGCGTTACGCGTCAGCGCGACTCCCGGCACCTTCCTGCTGCGCTCGGCCGCCGTACTCGGCCTGTGCCTGTCCGGCTATCTGCTGTTGCTGCTGCCGGCGGCCCTGCTCACCGACTCCGAGGTCTCGCTCCTCCTGCTCGCGGCGGCCCTGTGGACCGCCCTGCTCCTGCAGGCGTTCGGGGTGGCCTGGCCGCCCGCCGTTCTCTGCCTGGCCGCCGCCGGCGCGGCCGGATCGGTGACCCTGCTGCACCTGCCAGCGGGACCGGCCGTACTGCCGGCCGCCTGCGGTGCGGCCGCCGTCTGTCTCGCGGCCTGCGCGATACGCCTGCTCGGCCGGCCCTCCCCGCACGCCTGACCACGCGAACCACCCCTGGCAGACCACAGACCCGCATCCCGTCCACGCCGGGTCTCCCGTCCGACGACCACTACGAAGGGACCAAGAGTTGACCTCCGCACCGCTCGCCGCCGTCACCGGAGCCGAAGGCTTCATCGGCTCGCATCTCACCGAGGCGCTCGTCGCCTCCGGCCACCGCGTGAGGGCCATGGCCCAGTACAACTCCTTCTCCTCCTACGGCTGGCTGGAGACCCTGCCCTCCGACGTCCTCGACCACGTGGAGATCGTCCTCGGCGACGTACGGGATCCCGGCTCGGTACGCGGCCTGCTCGAAGGCGCCGACTGCGCGTACCACTTGGCCGCGCTCATCGCGATCCCGTACTCCTACCAGGCCCCGCACAGCTACGTGGACACCAATGTCACCGGCACGCTCAACGTGCTGGAGGCGGTGCGCGCCCTTCGGACCCCGCGCCTGGTGCACACCTCGACCAGCGAGACGTACGGCACCGCGCAGACCGTGCCGATCACCGAGGACCACCCCATCAACACGCAGTCCCCGTACGCCGCTTCGAAGGCGGGCGGTGACCGGCTGGCCGACAGCTACCACGCCAGTTTCGGCACCCCCGTGGTGACGCTGCGACCCTTCAACACCTTCGGCCCGCGCCAGTCGATGCGCGCCGTGATCCCCACGGTCATCGGCCAGGTGGCGGCCGGGCAGCGCACCATCACGCTCGGAGACCTGCGCCCCACCCGGGACTTCACCTTCGTCGAGGACACCGCCCGGGCTTTCCTCGCGGTGGGCACCGCCCCGGCCGAGCAGGTCGTCGGCCGCACCTTCAACGCCGGGACCGGCGGCGAGATCTCCGTCGGTGACCTCGTCGCGCTGATCGGCAAGGTCATGGACGCCCCCCTCGACGTCCGCGAGGACCCCGAACGCCTGCGCCCCGCGGCCTCCGAGGTGATGCGGCTCGTCGCCGACGCGACCCGGCTGACCGCGGCGACCGCCTGGCAGCCAGGCCACACGCTGGAGGAAGGGCTCGCACGAACCGCCCGGTGGTTCGTCGATCCGGCCAACCTGGCCCGCTACAAGACCGGCATCTACAACATCTGACCCGCCCGGCACGTACCCGCAGGAGGTATGTCATGCATGCAGTCATCCTGGCCGGAGGAAAGGGCGTCCGGCTGCGGCCGTACACCACCGCGCTGCCCAAGCCGCTCGTCCCCATCGGGGATCAGCACGCCATCCTGGAGATAGTGCTGCGCCAGCTGTCCACGGCGGGCTTCACCCGCTGCACCATCGCCATCGGCCACCTCGGCGAGATCATCCGCGCCTACGTCGGCGACGGCACCCAGTGGGGCCTCAGCGTCGACTACGCCACCGAGGAGAGCCCGCTCGGCACCATGGGCCCCCTGCTCACCCTGCGCGACCGGCTGCCCGAGAACTTCCTGGTCATGAACGGAGATGTGCTCACCGACCTCGACTACGCCGACGTGCTGCGCAGGCACGAGGCGTCCGGCACGCCCCTGACCATCGCCACGTACGCCCGCAAGGTGCACATCGACTTCGGGGTGCTGACCACCGACGCCAGCCGCGTCGTGGCCTTCACCGAGAAGCCCAGCATCGACTACCGGGTGTCCATGGGCGTCTACGGCGTCTCCCGGACCACCCTCGACGGCTACACGCCCGGGCTGCCGCTGGGCTTCGACGAGCTGGTGATGGATCTGCTCGCAGCCGAACGCCCGCCGCACGCCTACGAGTTCGACGGCTACTGGCTGGACATCGGCCGCCCCGACGACTACGACCGGGCCAACGCGGAGTTCACCAGCCGCAAATCGCTGCTGCTCAAGGGAGCCTGAGGAACCATGCACATCCTCGTACTCGGCGCCACCGGCTACCTAGGCACGCACATCACCGAGCACCTGCGCGCCCTGCCGGACGCGCGGGTCCTCGCCGGCGGCCGCTCGCCCGCCGCCGACATCGGGGTGGACCTGGCCGCCGACCGTCCGCAGGACCTGGCGGCGGCCCTGGCCGAGGTCGCGCCCGACGCCGTCGTCAACTGCGCGGGCGCGACCGGGGGCGACGCCGTCACCCTCGCGGAGGTGAACGCCCGCGGTCCCGCCGTGCTGTGCGCGGCACTGCGGGTCGCGGCGCCCGGGGCCCGCCTGGTCCATCTGGGCTCGGCCGCCGAGTACGGGCCCACCGAGGCCGGAGCGCGGGTGACGGAGTCGGCGGCGACCCGGCCGGCCGGCCCGTACGGCGCCACCAAGCTCGCGGGCACGGTTGCGGTGACCGCGTCCGGGCTGGACACGGTGGTGCTACGGGTGGGGAACCCGGTGGGCGCGGGGGCCCCGCCCACCGGGCTGCCCGGCCGCGTCGCCGCTCTGCTCGCGGGCGCCGGGGACGACCCGGCGGCGACGCTGCGACTCGGCGACCTCTCCGCGTACCGCGACTTCGTGGACGTACGCGACGTGGCGCGGGCGGCCCAACTGGCGGTCACCGCCGCGGGACGGCTGCCGCCGGTGCTGAACATCGGCGGCGGTGACGCCCGCCGGGTGCGGGACCTGGTGCGGGGGCTGGCGGACGCGGCAGGCTTCCGCGGCCGGATCGACGAGGCCCAGGGCACCGCATCCGTCCGCTCCGCACAGGTGTCGTGGCAGTGCTCGGACATCACCGCCGCCCGCCACGCCCTGGGCTGGTCGCCGGCCCACACCCTCGACTCGTCCCTGGCGGCACTGTGGGCGGCCGTCCGCCCACAGGCCCGCAGCGCCGAGGGGGCACCGGCGCGGTGAGCCTGCTCGTCCCGCTGTACGTGCATCCGGCCGAGGACCCGGGCGCCTGGCACCGGCTCATCACGCGCGCCGCGCGCACCTACGCCGTCGTACTGAACCCGGCGAACGGCCCCGGCCGGGCCCCCGATCCGGCGTTCGTCAAGGCGGCCGACGCACTGCGCGCGGCGGGAGCCCGCCTGCTCGGCTACCTCGACACGGACTACGGAGCCCGTGAACACGCCGAGATCACCGCGGATCTGCGCCGGCATCAGGAGTGGTACGCCGTCGACGGCTGCTTCCTGGACCAGGTGCCGGCAGCCCCCGACGCACTGCCGGACTGCCGCCGCCTGGTCCGCTCCGCCCGCCGGCTCGGGGCCTCCACCGTGGTCCTCAACCCCGGCGTCCATCCCGCACCCGGCTACGCCCGGCTCGCCGACCTGACCGTCACCTTCGAGGGCCCCTGGGCGAGGTACGTGTCGGACTTCAGCCGCCCCTCCTGGACCGAGCGGCTGCCCCCCGACCGGCTGTGCCACCTGGTCTACGGCGTACCCGAACCGCTCGTGCCGCTCGCCATGAGGACCGCGCAGGAGCGGGGCGCGGGTGTGTGCGGGCCGGTGACGGGAGAATTGCCGAACCCCTGGTCCGGGCTGACCCCGGCGCTGACCGAGTGAAAGACCGGTGCGTGTCCGGGTCTCCCTCACGTCCCGGGCCGCGACTGAGCCACGGCCAAGGCCGCGGTGCGAGGCCGGATGACGTGGCCTCGCACTGGGGTCGGTCAGATGCCGAACGGTGCTGCGTAGCGGACGGTTCCGCCGGGCAGCGGGTGGGTGGCGTCCAACGTGAGGGCCATCAGAGCCTCGTCGGGTACGTCGATGGTCAGCCCGATGCCGTGGGCGGAGGCGCGGTCGAAGCCGAACCGGGGGTAGTACGTCGGGTGCCCGAGGACGACGACGTAGTGCTCGCCCTTCTCCTTGGCCGCCGCGAGAGCGGCGTGGATGACCGCGGAGCCGGCGCCGCTGCTCTGCTGCTCGGGCCGCACGGCGCACGGGGCCAGACACAGGGCCGGGACGTCGCCGATGTGGCAGCGGGTCAGCAGGGCGTAACCGATGGGGCGGCCGTCGTCGTCCGTGGCGACGAGGGACAGGCCCTCGATCCAGGCGGGGTCGGCGCGCAGGGCATCGACGAGGTCGGCTTCCGAAGAGGTCTCGAACGCGGCGAGGTTGATGTCGCGGACGGCGGGGATGTCGGCGCTGGTCTCAGCGCGCGTGATCCAGTTGCGCATGATGGATGATGATCCGTTTCCAGGTGGTGTTCGTGCAGGCGCCCCGCGAGCTCACGCTCCCAGCGAGGGCGGACAGGACGGTGTCAGGCCACGGCCCGGGACGTGAGGGAGACCCGGACACTGCGCATGGTGGCCACGAGCGCGGTCATCAACCCCACCTCCCTGTTTCTCTGATCACCTGTTGACACGAACAGCCGTCAGGATACACAGGGCGCCTGCGCGAGGTGCCGGGTGGGATCACTCCTCCCGGCACACCGTACGAGGGTCGGCCCCCTTGCGGCCCGGCGGCGCGGAGAGCGGCTGGTCGCTGCCCGCGGGCCGCCCGCACACGGTCGCTGAGCGCACCTTGTGGTCGCGATAGGTCACCCGCACGATCTTGTAGCCGTGCCCCCGCTGGTCGGCGTAGGGCTGGCTGCCGGCGAAACTGACCGTGCCGACCGGCAGGTTCGGGTTGGGCCGCCAGCGCAGGTCGGCCCAGGTCTCCGGTGCGGTCTGCGGGGCGTCGCCGTTCTTCGAGGCCCGGTACAGCACCGCGGTGGCGCTGTAGGCCAGCACCGACTGACCGCTGGAGAACAGCGGGTCGTCCCACGGCCGGGCCGGGTCGGCGAGCGCCCTAGCCGCCGCGCCCGTCGGGAGCAGCTCGCTGAGCACGCGGTGGGAGTCCTGGTAGAAGCCGGTCGCGCCGACGAGGTCCATCGGTGCCAGCGCGAAGTGGTAGAGGGTGACCTCCGGCGGGATGCGCAGACTCTCGCCCTCGTCGTAGTTGCTCTTGGTCAGGTCGTCGCCGGTGAAGACGGTCATGTGCCGACCGGAGCAGCCGGGCGTGGAGCCCAGTTGGGACATCAGGTTGGGCACGTCCTCCACCCGGCCCGCGAAGTACAGGGCCCGGGGCACGGGATCACTGGCGCAGATCGCCTCGACCGGATCGGTGAGTTCCGGTTCGCCGTTGGGGCTGAGCCGGTAGGACCGGGAGGGCAGCAAGGTGAAGCCGGCCCGGTCCAGCATGCCCTTGCCCACTCTGGCCTGCTCGGTCGTGTAGAAGTCCTTCTCGCTGCCGACCTTGCGGGCCAGCACCACGGCCCGGCCGCCGCCCTCGCGTTGCCCGAGCTGTCGGGCGACGACGAGCAGCGCGTTCGCCTCCTCCTCGTCGGTGGCGGCCAGACCGAACCAGTTCGACAACTTGCGCGCCAGATGGCTCCCGGAGTTGGTGGTGCTCACCACGGGCAGGCCCGCGCCCTTGAGGATCTCCACGGCGTCATCGCTCTCCGTGGTGTCCCGTCCCAGGCCGACGACGCCGACGACCGACCGGTCGCGCCGGGCCAGTTCGGCTATGTGCCGGGCCATGGGCAGCACCTGGAGCATGTTCTCGCCCGCGTTGGCCAGCAGGACTCTTATCTTCGTCGGCTGGTGAGTGCTGACATTGGCGTACCTCTGGTAGAGGTAGACGCCCGTGATCTCCTCGAGCCCCTTGCGGGTGCCGGACTCGTCGGCCGCGGTGACCGGGCCGGCGTAGACGATCGTCACGTACTTGTCCCTCGGGCCGATCTTCGCGTTCTCGGCCCGGATCGCCTGCTCGACGGCGTCGAAGGTGATGCCCTTGCCGGCGCCGTACAGTTCCAGCGCGTTGCCCGCGGCCAGCCGTACGTCCCCGGTCGCGACCCCCACGCACTCGCCGCCCACGAGGACGGAGTCCGTGTTGGAGCCGACCAGCCGGCCCTCGCAGTAGCGCTGGGCCATCCACCGGTTGCCCAGGAAACCGAGGCAGAGGGCGATGGCGAGGACCACCGCCAGGCAGGGCCTGGACCACAGCAGCCAGGCCGCGGTACGGCGGATCCTGGTGGTGGAGTGCTGTATGGAGTGCCGGCGGACCAACTCGTCGGTGGACAGCGGTATCCGCAGGATCCATGGCAGCGCGGCCGCCCGCCCGGGGGACTGGCCGACGTTGAGGCCGGTCACCCACTCCTGGTACCTGGCGTCCGCTCCGAAGACGCGCTCCGGATCGTCGCCTGCGGCCCCGGCCGGATACGGTGCGGCGGGCAGGCCGGGGCCTAGGGCAGGCAGGCCGGGTGCCTCGGATCCCGGCGGGCGCAACCGCTCGGCCGCCGGGATCGCGGCCAGCACCAGCAGCGGGTCCACTTCACTGCGGCGGCTGCGTACGTTGCTGATCGCCCGCAGCAACAGCAGCCCGCCGTCGTCCTCGGTGGCGCACGGCAGGTACACCACGGGCGGGACCGTGCGCTTACGGCGCCGCAGGTCCAGTGTCCGCGGCCGGAAGTTCTCGCGGAGATCCTCCAGCAGCGCCAGCACCCGCAGCTCCAAGTGGAACTGACGCGCCGTCATGTCACCGGCCTCGGCGGCGACGACCTGCTGGGCGGCTGCGAAGGCCCGGCCTCGGATGGTCTCCCAGGACTTCGTGGGCCGCCACCGCGACCACTCGGCGGCGGCCGGGCGGTCGCTCGAAGGCGCCAGGAACGTGGTGGTCGCGAACCACCGGCTGGCCCGGCGCAGCCACAGGAGCGGCGGCGCGCTGCGCGCCAGCAGATGCGCCACACCGAACGCCGCCAAGGCCAGGGCACCGCCCCACACAGCCGTCTGCCAACCGCCCTCGCCCAACAGCACGCTCAGGCAGGCGATGAACATCGCCCCCACGAAACCGGACGGGTTCACCACGGCGCCGACGGTGTCGGCCAGCCCAGAGGCGCGGTTCGACTCGTCGGCGCCGTCCGGGTCACGCCCCGGCCGCCAGCGCAGCTCGGCCAGCCGTCGCATCAGCCGTTCGCGGCGCTGGGCGGCGGACCACACCGTGCTGACCTCTCCGCCGACCTCCGGCGCGGCCTGCTCGATGGCCCGCAGCAGCCGTGAGCGCGGAAAGGCGAAAGGCTTGTACTGGGACTGGTTCTGGTTGTCCCAGGGGTGCTCACACAGCTGGCGCACCATGTCGATCGCGGACGAATAGGCGTCCACGTCGCCTGAGCCGTCCAGCCGCTTGGCGATCAGCCCCCGCGGCTGATGGCCCTGGCGGACGAACTCCACGACCTGCTCGACCCGCCGGTCGAGCGTGCCGGTGTCGTCCTCCTCGGTGGCCTGCAGGACCACCAGCGGCGTCACCGGAGGGTGGTCCCGGAAGTTGTCGATGAGTCGTCTCATCAACGCGAACACGGCGTCCGCCGCCTCGATCCCGGCGCTGCCGCTCCACACCTCTTTGCTCACTCGCTCCGCCCCCGTCGCATCCGCCCGACCCGGCACTCCCGGATCCGATGGAGATACCCACGCCCAAACACCCTGCACCGAAAGGACGTTGCGATTATCGCGACTCTGTACCGGCCGGCGTGTGGGCCGGTCGAGGTCAGCCGGTGGGATCGAGAAGGATCTTGCGGACCCCGTCCGAGCGGTCGGCGAAGAGTTCGTACGCGGCAGCGCCCTGGGAGAGGGGGAAACGGTGGGACACCACGACCTCCGGCTCGATCCGGCGTGCCTGGGCAAGCGCGATCAGGGTCGGAAGTTCGTAGTGGATCGAGCACAGACCGATGGCGAACTCGAGTTCCTTGATTTGCGCAAGTCCCATGTGGAAGGGGAAAGCCTTGCTGTGGCTGACGCCGATGACACTGACCCGGCCGGCCTGCCGGACCGCCTTGAGGGCGAGTTCGATGGTGGCGTCCGAGCCCACGGCCTCCACCACCGCGTCCGGGCCACGTCCACCGGTCATCTCCCGTATGGCGGCCTTCGTGTCCTCGCCCTCGACCGGTTCGACGCCCAGGGATGCGGCGAACGCGCGTCGCTCCGCGACCAGGTCGGCACCGAGCACCCGTGCGGCGCCCATCGAGAAGGCGGACTGCGCGGCCATCAGACCGACGGGACCCAGACCGATGACCAGCACGGTCTCACCGGGTCGGATCCGGGCGCGACGGCAGCCGTACCAGGCCGTCGGGGCATTGTCCGTCAGGACGACGGCAGCCTCGTCGGAGATGCCCTCGGGCAGGTGCACCAGGTTGATGTCGGCGTAGGGCACCGCGAGCGCCTCGGCCTGGCTGCCGGGGAGCTGTGGGCTCACGCCGTAGCAGAGGTCCGTACTGGACTTCGCGTTCTCGCAACGGGCGGTGAACCCGGCCGCGCAGGACCGGCACCGGGTGCAGCCGGCCGAGGCCGGAACCAGGACCCGGTCGCCGGGCTTGAAGCGGGTGACCTGGTCGCCGATGTCGACGACCACGCCGACACACTCGTGTCCGGGTGTGTAGCCCAGTTCCGGACTGAACGGGTTGCCCTGGTAAATGTGCAGGTCACTGCCGCAGATACCGGCCGTGGTCACCTGGACGACCGCGTGGGTGGGGCTCGTGACGGCCGCATCGGGGACGTCCGTGAAACGGATGTCGTGACGGCCGTGGTAGGTAAGTGCCTTCATCGGAACGCTCCTCCCCCTGCCGGCTCAGTCCGCGATCTTCAGCACGAGCTTGCCCTGGTTCTCACCGCGGAACAGGCGCATGAGGGTGTCGGGGAACGCCGCCACGTCACCGGACACCACGTCCTCAAGTGACTTCAGCCTGCCTTCCTGCCGCCACGTGGCCATCCGGGCGATTCCCTCGGCGTATCGGTCGGCGTAGTCGAAGACCACCATGCCCGTCATGGTGGCCCGGTTGACCAGCAGCGACAGGTAGTTCGCGGGGCCTTGCGGCTTGACGCTGTTGTACTGGGAGATCGCGCCGCAGACGACGACGCGGGCGCCGCGTGCGAGCCGCAGCAGTACCGCGTCCAGGACGTCGCCGCCGACGTTGTCGAAGTACACGTCGACGCCGTCGGGGGCGTGGGTGCGCAGCGCCTTGCGGATGTCCTCGTTCTGGTAGTCGATCGCGGCGTCGAACCCGAACTCGTCGACCAGCAGCCGGCATTTGGCCTCGCCGCCGGCGATGCCGACGACCCGGCAACCCATGATCTTGGCGATCTGACCGACGACGCTGCCGACCGCTCCCGCCGCACCGGAGACGACGACCGTCTGGCCCGGCTCGGGACGTCCGATGTCGGTCAGTCCGAAGTAGGCCGTCAGCCCCGACATGCCGAGGGCGCCCAGGTACGTCGGCAAGGGGGCCGCCGCCGGATCGACCTTGATCACATCTCGCCCGTCCGACAGGCAGTACTCCTGCACGCCGAACGACCCCGACACATGGTCGCCGACCGCGAATCCGGAGTGCCCTGAGGCGATGACGCGTCCCACCGCTCCGGCGCGCATGACCTCACCGATCTCCACCGGGCGGATGTAGGACCTGCCCGCGTTCATCCAGCCGCGCATCGCCGGATCGATCGACAGACAGAGCACCTGCACCAGGAACTCCCCGTCGCCCGGCTGCCCGATCGGCTCCTCCACGTGCTCCCAGTCGGTGGACCGCGGCTCGCCCACGGGACGCGCGGCCAGACGCACCTGGTGGTTGGTTCGGCTCATCTTCGGCGGCTCCTCAGTCTTCGCGGTGACCAGGTCGGTGGGCATACCATCCGGTCGGTATGGCCCGTGAGCGTACGGTGCCGATGCGCGCGAGGCAAGGGATGCCGGGCTCGAGACGAGGACCCGGCTTCGGGGCATACCTGAAATCCGAGGTCGGACGAACGGGTTCGGTGGGCATCCGGTCAGGGAGCAGCCGTACGACAAGGAGGGGCGACGCCATGGGTACCGCCGTCCACGTGCCGCAGACCCGGGACATGATCGGGGAGGAGCTCTCCGGAGACGAGGCGTTCGCCGCCCTGCGCCACTACGGGGGGCTGCGGCTGCTGGCCGACTCCTTCGCACGGTTCCGTTACGCGGACGGGTTCACCAACGCCCGAGCGCTGGCCTTCCAGGTGGTGCTCGGGCTGGTTCCCTGCACCGTGGCACTTGTCGGCCTGGCGACGTCGGTGCACACCGAGGGCGTGGGCCGGGTCGTCGAGCTCACCCTCGGCCGGATCGTGCCCGGCGCGAGCGCGGAGATCGTCGAGGACGCTTTCGACGGGACGCGGCGCACCGCGCACGGCGATGTCTGGAGCACACTCGCCCTGTGGCTCGGTCTGGGCTTCGCACTGCTGAACCTTGCCTCGGCGATGGGCCAGATCGAGCGTGGCGCCAACCGCATCTACGGCATCGAGCGCGACCGTCCCTTCCCGCGCAAATACGCGCGGGGGATAGTTCTCGCGATCGCCGCCGGTCTGCCCCTGGTCCTGGGGTTCGTCGCGCTTGTCGCCGGTGAGGCCGTGGGCGAGGCGGTGGCCGACACCGCCGGCTGGGCCGACAGCGTGCCGCAGTGGTGGAGCGTGCTCGACATCCCGCTGGGCCTCGCGCTGGCCTGGGTGGCCTCCGCCGTGATCTTCCGCTGGTCGCCGCGGCGCGTCCAGCCCGGCTACACGTGGCTGGCCTTCGGTTCGGCCGTGCACCTGTTGCTGTGGGTGGCGGCCACCTGGCTGCTCGCGCTGTACGTCAAGGAGAGCGGTGCCTTCGGTGCCGTGTACGGCCCTCTCACCGCCTTCATCGCCCTGCTGCTGTGGGCCAACCTCACCGCCGTCGCACTCTTCCTCGGCATCGCGTTCGCGGCCCAGCTGGAAGCGGCCCGCGCCGGCATCGAAGCACCGGTCCAGCCCGACCCCGGCCCGGGCAGATGAGGCCGGCCGCCCGGCCGTTCCCCCGCGCGAGGGATCGCGATGGTCCGCAGGCATAGACCTTTCCAGGCGGGGCACTTGGAGTTCTGCTCGCCCTGATCTGTGTCGATCACTGGCGTGAGCCATGTATGCAGTCTGTCCCTCGCGGCGGCGTCGGCCGCCGAGCGAGCTGTGCTTCGAGAGAGGAATCGCCATGCTCCTTCCGGCTGAGAAGGAACTGCGTACCGCGCTGGCCCGGTTCGCCGAGGCGCGCATCGCACACGACGTGCTCCCCACCGGTCGCACCAGCCGCGCTCTCGAAGATGCCACGTACACGCTCTGCGTGATCACAGGCGCCCGCACCGCCGACGACGCTCTGTTCGCAGCGGATGCACTGCTGCAGAGGTACCGCGCCGACCGTGAGGGCCCCACGCAGGAGGACAAGACGCTGGCCGCCTAGGACAGGGACGACCTGCGTCAAGAGCCGGCGGTTCCCGCCGGACGCCGTGTGCATCGACGAGTCAGCCCGCTCCCACGCTGAGATCGACGTGATCATTGACGTGACGTACGGCGCGGCATCCCGACTCGCGGGGAGCTTCCGGCTGACGCGGGGTGCACCTGCGGGAGGAGTGCGCGGCTCGGATTGCCGCGAAGGGAAGATCATCACGCCACGCCGTCAGATGCCTGACCAGTTACGGCAGATCAGTCCGTCGCTTCGCGGACGTCCTTTCCCTGCTCGGCGAACGCCTTGAAGTCCTGCATGTGCTGTTGCGACTGCTTGCGGAAGGCGCCGGGCATCAGAAGTCCCACCAGCTTCATCAGGAATCCGCTGAACCGGTATTCGTTCTCGCACTCCCAGAGCGTCGTTTCCGGGCCGGCTTCGGTCAGCCGGTCGCGCACGGCGCTCCACATGCCCTCGCCGACGATCTCGCGGTCGAAGCGAACGACGCTCGCTTTCGGGATCTCGCGCAGGTCTGCCGGTTCCCGGCGTGTGATGGTCTCGGTGCACTCCATCTTCCGCTGGCCCATCTGCATCACGACCCGCGACTGGGTGCCGAGCTGCCCGTGCTCCCCACTCAGCGGCTCGTGCAGCACCAGGCCCCGCAGCCATTTCGGCAGGTGTACCGGGTCGGCGAGCAGCTGGGCCACCTTCTCCCGCGGCAGGGCGATCTCGAGGGAGACGGTGTATTTCATGGGGCGCATCGTTCTTTTCCTTCTAGGTGTGGGACAACGTGCTTTGTACTGCTCGTCATGCTCCTGGGCTGAGGGCACTGCATTCTGTAAAGGGCAAGACGTGTGATCTGCGGTTGGGTGCCAGAGGATGCGTTCACTGTGCGATTGCGGTACGCATTGATGAGCTTACGCAGTGTGGGAGCGGCCCTCCGCCCTTGCGATTCATAATTGTCATCGTGGGTGCGAGCGCCGATGGCGCCGGTCAGCCCACCGCAGTAGGAATATCAGGCCGGGTCGGGTCCGTAGAACTTGGTGGTGGCCTCGACTGCGGCCGTGACGTGCTCCGGTTCGCCACCGGCGGCCAAATGAGCCTGGCCCCAGGCTGCAGCGTCTTATTGCTCAAGGCCCGGATCCTGCTGCGCCAGTGGGCAAAGGGCCAGCAGTTGCTGTGGCAGGCCAGCCAGGCCGAGGGCCGTCCCCCGATCGGGCTCGACGCCCAGGCGCACGACGCGGTCCTGGCCCTTGCCGAGCTCGACGACGACGAGACCCGCTCCGAACGGGGCACCGGATGACCGAGGCCCCGCTTGCCTCGGTCCGTGCCCGGCCTCCCCCTGGCCGTCGGGCTACTCGTCGTCGACCGCGTCCTTGTCGCGCAGCGGCCGCAGGCCGTCGGGCAGTTAGGGCCTGTCGTTCGGATCAGGTCACAGACGCGGTGACCGAACCGGACGCTGACCGGGAACGGCCCTATTGCCATCCGTTGACGAGGCCAGCGATTGATGAAGGCGCACTGCGCACCATCCACTGGAGGACCGGCCGAGGCTCAAGATCGGCTCAACTCGCTGGAATCCGCCTCGGCCGCCGGTGCATCCTTCTCGACAAGACCACGTACACCAGGGGGAACACCGATGAAGAACCTGCTCGGCCGAGTCGTGATGCGCGTTCGGGACGTCGTTTCCGGACGCCAGGATGTCATCAGGTACGGCGACCCGGAGGGCCATCGCCACGGGCCCCCCAACCGCGACGCCAACCTCGCCCACCACTACATCCCGACGCCGCCTCCGGCCTCAATGAACTTCCCCAGCAGCATGTAGACGGCTCGCACACGAACGTCGGTGCGTCCGTCAAGTGGTGCTCGGCGTACGGTCTAGGGGCTTTCGGATCATCGGGCGGACCAGAGGAAGATGCCTGCGACATCGAGTCCGGCTAGGTAGATCGTGGCTGTCTTCTCGCAGCGGGTGGCGATACCCCGCCACTGCTTGAGGCGGTTGATGCACCGCTCGACGGTGTTGCGCTGCTTGTAGGCCTCACGGTCGAAGGCCGGTGGCCTGCCGCCTCGGCTGCCGCGTCGCAGTCGGTGGCCGCGCTGGTCCGCCGGGACAGGGATCACGGCACAGATGCCGCGTCGCCGCAGATGCTCGCGGATCGCGCGGGACGAATACGCCTTGTCCGCCAGGACCACATCCGGTCTGGTGCGCGGCCGACCATATCGGCGGGGAGGGGGCAGGCGGACCATGACATCGGTGAAGGCCGGTGCATCGCCTGCCCGTCCGGCGGTGAGGACGAAAGGCAGAGGCCGGCAGCGGGCATCGGCAGCCAGGTGGATCTTCGCGGTCAGTCCCTAGCGGGACCGTCCGATGGCATGGTCGTCGGTAGAGCTGCTCGCGGCGGCTGTGGAAGATCGCGGTGAGTTGGTGGCTCGCTGCCGAGAACCCACCGGACGTCGAAGCCGTCGCGGGCACAGCCACCACATCCCGACGTCCCAGTCCTGCTCACCTGTCGCGGCATCCTGCTGCTCGGCACCTCCGGCGGCCTGCTCCCCTCCCCGTCCGCGTTCCTCGTCCTGCCTCAGCGGGCTTCTGACCGGCCGGATCGGTACGGCGATTGCGACGGTGGCGGCGTTCGGAGTGGGCCTGCCGCTGACCCTGACACCTGCGTCGGCCTCGCGGTGCTGCGCGGCCGTGAGGCCATCCTCGAACGAGCCTCGGTCTCAGCCGTGCGGCGCACTTGGGGCAGCCGTCTCCCGGCCGTCTCTGCCGGGGCCGTGGTCATCGGCGGCACCGTGGCATCGGATGTCGCCGCGGGCCGCGTCCTGGCACCGTGAACGTCCTACCGGGCCGGCGCCCTGTCCGTGAGGTCGTAGCCGCCCTGGATCACCTTGGAGTCTGCGGCCGGCGCCATGCACTTGCTCAGCAGCGGCTCGCCGGCCGCGGTGCCTCCGGAGAGCCCGATGCGGCTGGGACCGCTGCCCGCGCCCTCTCCCACGTAGAAGCTGATCCCCATGCGGACGTGCCGCTTCAGGTAGTCGTCCCAGGCACCGACGTTGCCCCCGGTGCGCACGAGGCGTCCGGTCACGGTGGCGGTGGGGCCGCCGCTGGTCAGGCAGTCGACCTTGAAGTCACCCCAATTGACCTTCTCGGGCTCGCCATTGGCGGCAGGCATCCGGTGGTAGATGCGGAAGCTGCCCCAGGCTTTGTCGGGCTTGGTCCAGCCGATGCCCTTGAAGGTGGCGTGAGCGTCGACGGTGATCTGGATGTCGTGACCGGCATCGGGGTAGTCCATGCGGCCCCAGCCCTTGAGACTGGAGATGAGAGCCGCGGAGGAGGCAGAGGCCCGCGGGGTCGTGTCGGGCGTGGCTGCGGGGGCTGTTGCCGCGGAGGCGATCCCCGCGGTGGTCGCAATGACGGCGGTCGCTGCGAGGAACGTGACGGCGCGGTTGGGCGACTTGAATCGGGACATGACGGGACTCCGTTCGGGGCCGAGGAGGACGAACCACCGGAGCGAGAGGACGACCCCGCTCCGCCACGACCGATCCTGCTCAACACCCGCCCCGTACACGTCAGTCACCGGTCGTGACCTCTTCCGCCGTGCGGATGAGCCCGCCGGTGCAGCGGTACCTCTTACTGCGTAGGCGCCCACGAGCGCGTCGCTGGACCAAGGCGTGTCCGAGGGATCGCGTGACCGGGCCGTGCTGACATGCCGTTCGAGCGGCGAGGCACTACGAGTGGCGGGCATGCCGGCTGCCGTGATCGCGAATAGGTCAACTGAGGAGCGGCGGTCGAGGAGCCCGGGCCGCCGTCGGCTGTCGGGAGCCGATCAAGGCGGCATCCCCATCGCTCACATGCCGTACAGGATCTGTCGGACAGTCATCCTTCGCGGTCGTCGCAACGGATCCGCCCGATCAGAACGCGTCCGTCCCGGTCAGTGCGGACCCATGGACTCCACGGAATGTGACTGTCTGCATTCGATCTAGTGCAGGGAGTGACGACCTCCGTATGGTCATATCGCCGTCAACGCCGTATCCCTGGAGGATTCGTGGCACGCTTCCGTACCCGTATGGCCCTGCTCGGCTCGGCCGCGGCTCTCGCCGCGGGCGCCCTCGTTCCCGCCCAACTCGCCGGGGCGCAACCCGCCGCTGCGGCCGACTATCAGTGGGTCGCTCTCGGCGACTCGTACACCGCCGGGGTCATAGAGGCCGCGGGCGACACGTTCGAAGTCCCCCGTGACGGCTGCGAACGCACCGACCTGTCCTACCCGCAGGTCATCGACCGCGACCTCGGATCACTCATTGAGCTCACGAACGTCAGCTGCGGCGCCGCCACGATCGAGGACATCACCTACAAGGCCCAGGAGCCGATCGGACGGCACCTGCCGCCCTTCTCCGAGGACCCGGACTACCCGTTCCCGGCCGTGCCCGCCCAGTCCGAGGCGGTGCAGGCCGGCACCGACGTGGTCACCGTCGGCGCGGGCGGCAACACGATCAAGTTCGCCGACATCCTCTTCCGCTGCCTGGAACTGGGCTCCGGCAGCGGCGGCGTGGGCACCCCGTGCAGGGACGCCCTGGCCGATGACATCCCCAGCCGCCTGACAAAGATGAGCGACGACTACGACGCGATGCTCGGCGTCCTCCACGAACGGGCCCCGCACGCCAAGGTCCTGGCCGTCGGCTACCCCACGGTCATCCCCAAGAACACTTCCAAGTGCCGCTACAACGACTGGGAACAATTCGGCTCGATCACTCAAGGGGACCTGGACTGGCTGCGCCAGGACGTCCTGGAGCCCGTCAACGCGGTCATCGAGAAGGCGGCAGGCGAGAGCGACGACACCACCTTCGTCAACCTCTACGACCCTTCCCAGGGCCACAGCGTCTGTGACGCGGGCAAGTGGGTCGACGGCGTCTTCACCCGCTTCCCCGACCAGGTGGCCTTCGTGCACCCCAACGCCAGGGGCCACCAGAACGCCGCCGACCACGTCGCCTCAGCGATTCTGAACTCCATCGGCGTGGACTGACCACGCCGTTCCCTCCGCACGCAGTCCCGCCCGGCCGGAGCCGACGCCCCGACCGGGCGGGATCTCCGACGTCGGGCGGTGGCGCAGTGCCCTCACACTCTTCCCTGCGCTCTTCCCTCTCACTGCGGCCAAGGCCGGGCGTGTGTGCTGGCCGCGCCGATCGCCGCTCTCGCCGCCCGTTCGACGAGTGAGATCCCGCTTTCCATCGTCGGGTTGCCGTCGCTGAGGACCGAGACGAGATACCGGTGCCCGTGGACCGTGACCTGACCGACGCTGTTGATGACCCACAGGTCGGTCGTGTTCCGCCGTAGCCAGCCGTTCTTGAGGGCCCATCGGGAGCCGGGGGAGCGGGCGGCGGACACCCCCCAGTCCTGGTCGTCCGTGATGCCATCCATCAGGTCCCCGATGGAGGCACGGGATGCCCGGGTCAGCCCTCTGGGGGCGGCGGGAGCCCATCGGCCCTCGGCGAAGACCGCGCGCAACAGCTTGACCTGGTCTGTCGCGGTGGTCTGGGTGAGGCCCCAACTGATGCCGCCTTGCGTCGAGGAGAGCCCCAGGCGCTCGTTCGCCGCGTCGAGGCCTTCCGCCCTGCCGATCGCCTGCCACAGGACGTTCGCCGCTTCGTTGTCGCTCGTCCGGATCATCTTCTCGGCGTGGAGGCGCTCCGGGTACGTCAACTCGCGGCCCTCGTCCTGTGCCTGGAGCAGCAGCGCCGCGAGGATGTTCACCTTGCTGATGCTTGCGGTGTCGAACGTCGCGTCCTCGCCGTACGACGTGATCTGCTGGTAGGCACTGTCCAGGTCGAGCACCGCCACCGCCAACCGCGTGTCGCCGTCCGGCAGGACCGGCCTGAGCGCTCGCGCGAGAGTGCCACGCAGGTTCTCGCGCGGCGCCGCGGCCGACCCGGGGGCCGGCGCGCCCGCCCGCACGGAAGGCGTCTGCGCCTCGCGGGGCACCTCGGTGGCGGAACAGGCGGCGAGCGACGCCACGACTGCGGTGGCGGCAACGGCGGCGCAGACCCTCAGAGTGTGCGCGAGGCGGTCGTGTGTCGGGTGCATCCGGTTGGGCTGTCCGTCGGGCATGGCAGGGCAGGCCTCGGAGTTCCTGTCTGGGCGGCGGAGAACAATAAGAAAATAGGACAAACCGGATGTGATGGTGGTGATTGACATCAGGACCGGCGTGTCAGGCCGCCCGTGCGTGCCTCCCGCCTACTTTCGGCCCTTGCCTTCGCGGCCATGCATTGCAACGCACCGTTGCATTCTTCGGCAAGGTTATTGCATCAAACTGCTTCGATTGACCTGGTGATACGCATTCATGCGGATTGATCGAAATGTGAATGCAACGTAGCTTTCGGGCACCGTTAAACCCGCAACATCGCGAGATGAGGAATGGGCATGAGCGAGTCCCTCCACACCGTCACGACGCTGCCGACTCAGCGTCAGTCCGGCTGCCCTTCGACCCGCCGGCAGAGCTGCTCGATGCCCGTCGGCGCGGCCCCATCAGTCGCTTCACCCCACCGAGCGCATCGAGCAGATCACCGCCGACTGCCTGGATGCTATCGAGGAGGCCGGGCCGCCGACCGACCTGGTGAGCGCATTCGCCAAGCCCATCCCGACCATCGTCATCTGCGAACTGCTGGGCGTGCCGTACGAGGACCGGGGCTCACTCAGCAGCAGATCGACACGTTCATGGGAGGGGAGACGAGCGACGAGGAACTGATAGCGGCCTACACCGCAACCCAGGAGTACCTCGCCCAACTGGTGGCCGCCAAGCACGCGAACCCCACCGACGACGTGCTGAGCGAACTCACCGACAGCGACGTCACCAATGAGGAGCTGAAGGGGTTGACTTCCTCCGCCTCCTGAGGGGGGGGATTCCCTTATGCAGGGGTTCGGCCGGTTGCCCGGCTTACGGGTTCCTGCTTCACGGACCAGCTGTTGCCGAGGTCTCCACAGGCTGACACGGCATGTCCTGCCGCGTGTTTGATGTTGATCGCTGCGTTCACGTCGGCGTGCGCGGTGTGTCCGCAGCCTGCGGCTTTGCACCGGAAGACCGCTTGGCTTTCACGGTTTGTTTCGGTGACGAAGCCGCAGGCGGAGCACCGCTGCGACGTGTACGCGGGGTTGACCTTGACCACGCGCGTGCCCGTGTACCGGGCCGCGCTGGTGAGGGCGCGTTCGAGGCGGTGCCATCCCTTGTCGAGGATGGCCCGGTTCAGGCCCTGTTTTTGGGCCACACGGCTGCCGGGCTCGGCGAGCGTGCCGGACGCGGAGGCCGTCATGCTGCGGGTCTTGAGGTCTTCCAGGACGACGAGTGCGTTCTTCGCAGTGAGGTGCGCGGCCGTGACGGCGCAGAAGTCCGCGCGACGGCTCGTGACCCGGCCCATGATCTTGTTCATGTGGGCGCGGACCCTGGCCCGGTTAGCGCTGCCCTTGGTCGTGCGGGCGAGCTGCTGCTGAAGCCGCCGGAAGCGGACAGCTTCGCCGGCGGTGATGAATGGCCGGTCGAAGAACTCGCCGTCGGAGGTGACGGCCGCCGCCTTCACGCCCCGGTCGATCCCGGCCACCGTGTCCACCATGGCGTGCTGCTCGGGCGTTCTCGCCTGGTCGTTGACGAGGAACGACACGAACCAGTGGCCGCCCTTGCGGCTGACGGTCGCAGACCGTATCTCACCGCCGAGTGGGCGTGACCACCGGAAGGTGACCCATCCGAGCTTGGGCAGCTTCGCGCGACCCCACTTGCGGCCGAGACGCTCCACGGTGATGAGATTCCCGGCGGGGAAACGGAACGAGGGCGCCCAACGCGCCTTCGACCGCCACCTCACCTTGAATGTTCCGTGGTCCCGGCAGGCACGGTCCAGATCCTTCAACGTCTGCTGAAGCACGTGAGAGGGCGCCGCCTTCAACCACGCGTGGTCCCGCTTGGCGTCTGCCAGCTCGGCAGCCTGGGGCACGTAGTTCATCCACGCCCCGCGCCGCCGGTACTGACGGCGCTGGTCGAGTCCGGTGTTCCACACCGCGCGGCAGATGTTCCCGAACTCCTCACACATTGCAGCCTGCCCGGCAGTGAGCTTGAGCCGGTACCTGCGGCCGGAAAGCACGAGAACACCCCCTCTCGAAACAACGTAATCACCATAGTGGAAGCCACTGACAACGCACTGAACTCCGCCGCTGCGCGGCTGCGTTGCGAGGACGAGCTAACCCCGCCCTGAAAGACGGGCTCTGCGCTCTAGGGAACCGATCAACCACGACACGAAGGTCCTGCACCACCCCGTGGTCGGAGAGCTCACCCTGCGTACCGAGGCACTCGCCCTCCCGGGTGACCCGGACCAGACCCTGTTCGTCTACCTTGCCGATCCGGGCTCCCGGTCCGAGGAAGCCTTGGCCGTCCTGTCCTCCTGGGCCGCCGGCCAGAGCCATGCCGACGACCGCACGACGGCCCCCGACTCCCATCAGGGGACCGAGCGGCGGCGGAACACGGCCGGGTAGCGGCTCGTCGTTCGGTCGCTGGACGGGGCCTTGTTCGAGTCAGGGACCGGGCCGCCGGCCCCGACCGCCGGTAACGCCCGTCACGGGCCCGCGTGAGCTCACGTCGTGGGCGTGAATTCGGGCAGGGTGAGGGCCGAATGGGCCGGTCGTCCCTCCGCGGCGGGCATGGCGCTGAGATTGCGCAGCATGTCGTTGCGCAGCTTCAATGCCTGAGCGGTCGTCGGGAAGAGTGCGGCATCCCCCTCGCCGACCAACTCCTGGTTCACGGTCACGAATTGACGGGTGTTGTGTTCGTAGGCGGCGAAGCCCGCTGCGTGGCCCCGGTCGGCCAGGGAACCGGCGAGCATGTAGGCGCCGACGAGCGCGAGACTGGAGCCCTGTCCGGTGAGGAACGAGGGCGCGTACGCGGCGTCGCCGACCAGCGCGACCTTGCCGCTGGACCAGCGGGGCATGCGGATCTGGCTGACCCCGTCGAAGAACAGGTCGTCGGCGTCGCGCATGGCGGCAAGCATGCCAGGGACCTCCCAACCCGCGTCGGCGAAGACCGCTGTGACCAGGTCCCGTTGGGCTTCCGGGTTCCGGAACGCGTCGTACGGCGGTTCCGGGTGGGCGAAGTTCAGGAAGGCGTGCACGTCGGCGTTGTCTCCCAAGGCGTAGAGCACCGCGGCCCTGCCCGGGGTGTTCCACAGCACGGCCTCGTGGGCGAGCCCGAAGGTGTTGCGCATGGTGAACCCGGCGAAGCAGTAGCCGAGATACCGGTGGAACTGCTCTTCGGGGCCGAACAGGAACTCGCGGGTACGTGAGTGCAGACCGTCCGCGCCGAACACCATGTCGAACGTACGCCTGCCGCCTCCGCGGAAGGTGACGTCGACCCCGGGGCCGGACTGGTCGAGGGTGTCGATGGAGTCGTTGAACAAGAACTCCACGTCGTCACGGACCGCCATGTACAGAGCGCTGGTCAGATCCCCGCGCCGTACCTCCAGGTCCCGCCCCGCGACACCGCCGGTGACGGTGTGCGGGTTCACCGAGGCCACCTCGCTGCCGTCCTCGTGAAGGAAGGTCAGCCGGCGCAGGTCGATGTGCGCGTCCTGGAGGCGCGGCAGGATGCCCATTCTCCGGACGACCTCAAGGGCGGTGCCGCGTACGTCGACGGGGTACCCACCGCCACGAAGTGCGCCCGCCTTCTCGACCACCGTGACGGCGAATCCGTAGCGGTTCAGCCAGAACGCGAGGGCGGGCCCCGCGATGCTGGCCCCCGATATCAGGACCTTGCGCCTCGGCGCCGTACGGATGCCCCTCGACTCCGCCGACTCCCCCGACAGATCGGTGCGCGTCATTCCTTGACTCCTTTGCTCATGGTCCGGACGACAAGCAGGCACAGCGCCGTGACGGCGCCGGCTATGACGAAGCCGGTGACGAAGGCCCATTCGGCCGGGAGGTCCGACCCGGAAGGGGTCGCGGCGGTGAGGATCGCTCCGCTGACCTGCACACCCACGGCGTAGCCGAGCACGCGAGTCACCAGGACCAGGCTGGTGGCGATGCCGGTGTCGCCTTGCTCGACGGACGTGGCGGTGCCGGTCACCAGCGCCGTGACGCACAGACCGTTGGCAAGCGCGATCATCATCTTGGCGATGACGATGTGCCAGACCTCGGTGTGCACGGCGGCCAGGGCGATCAGGGCGGCGGCCAGGATGACGATCCCCGCGGTGACCACGGCACGCGAGCCGAAGCGCCGCGTCCCCATCCCACCCATCGGCCCGGCCAGCGACGCGGCCACGGCGCCGGGCAGCAGATAGAAGCCGATCTGGGTGGCGTCGGCCCCGAAACCGTATGCGTCGGCGGACACCGCGAACAGTTGCGGGACGAGATGGACCGGCACCGCGGTTCCGACGCAGATCAGGAACGTCAGCAGACACGACTGCCACACCGCGGGCCGTGCCAGCATGCGCAGATCGACCATCGGCGAGGCCGCACGACGCTCCACGGCGATCCATCCGGTCGCGAAGGCGGCCAGAACCACGATGAGGGCGCCGAGCACGAGCGGCCGCGCGCCGATTTCCGGTGCCAGCGCGAGCACGAGCATGAGCGTGACCAGTGTGCCGCTCAGGAGAAGCAGGCCGGGCCAGTCGATCCCGGTGTCGTCCGACCGGTCGGACCGGGCCGGCAGATCGTGCGGCATCAGCCTGTTCACCAGCGCGGTGGCCCCGATGACCGCGATCGTCGGCAGCGCGAACATCCAGTGCCGGGACAGCCCTTCCGCCACGGGCCCGGCCGACAGCGTTCCCGCCATCCCGCCGCCCACGAACAACCCGCTGACCACCCCGATGGCGACCTTCGACTCTCCCGCGGGGAGGTGTTCGCGCACCAGGATGAACGACAGGGGCAGCGCGCCCACCATCGCCCCTTGCAGTACCTGGCCGAGCAGCAGCACGGGCAGGTTCGGCGCCAGGGCGGACACCAGGCCACCGGCCGAGACCACCGCCATCAGCCGGACCAGGACCCGTTTTCCGCCGTAGCGGTCGCCTAACTTGCCTGCCACCGGTGTGATGAGAGCGCCGGTGATGAGGAGCACGATGCTGAGTAACGCCCCTTCGGCCGGACTCATGTCCAGGTCCCGTTGCAGGAGCGGGAGCGTCGGTGTCACCACCGACTCCAAGGCGCCGGTGGCGACTGCCAGCAGGCCGAGAGCCGCGACAGCGGGCTTTCCGATGCGGACCGGGGGAGCGAGCGTTGCGGTCATGGACGTCCTTTCCGTCATTGCCGGGCGAGGTGCGCTGGGTGCTCTGTGGGCAGGGTCGGAGGTCGTCCCCCTGCATGAACCCGGGGAAATGGCAGTCGAGTTGGCGCATGCACGGCTCCGCCCGGCGGAGCGGGTCGACGAGTGCGGTCCTCGTGATGAGCCGAGATTACACTACACCGTGCAGTGTAGGACGGGTAAGATGTGGCCATGCCGACCACGAAGACACTGCGCGAGGGGTCCACGCCGAAGCGGGCCGCCATCCTCTCGGCGGCCCAGGAACTGTTCCTCGCCGACGGCTTCGACCGGTCCAGCGTCGACGCTGTCGCCGCCCGGGCCGAGGTGTCCAAGCGGACGGTCTACGACTACTTCGGTGACAAGCAGACGCTGCTGAAAGCGGTCGTCGACGCCGTCGGCCAGTCGCTGATCACCACGATCCGACGCACCCTCGACGAGACCCTCACCGACCTCCCCGAGGACGCCGAGCTCGAGGACGCCCTGGTCACGTTCTCGATGCGGATCGCGACCGACATGCTCGGCTCGGCGGAGTACGCAACGCTGCAACGACTGGTCCGGGCGGAATCCGCCCACCTGCCGAGCCGGGGCTACAACTCGATGGCCGACACCCCCGACGAGGCAATCGCCGAGCGGTTCGCCGCCCTCGCCGCGGCCGGGCTGCTCGAGGTCCCCGACCCCCGCCTCGCGGCCGACCAGTTCATCGCGCTGACCTTCGGCGTCGCCCTGGACAGGCTCGGTTCGGCGAACGCCGCGGAGGATGCCCGCGTCCGGCCCCTCATCGTCGAGGGAGTGCGGACGTTCCTCCGGGCCTACCGGACCAGGTAGGGCGGGCCCGTCTCATAGGCCCTTCAGTCCACCGGATGCCCGGGCTCGATCGAGACGGCATCAGCGAGCCGCAGCAGTGGCGAGCCGTCGGTCTCCCCGCGCTCGCCGTACTGCACGGGATCCAGGACGAAGCCGACATGGTCGCCTGCGTCGGTCTTCTGCTCGATCCTCCCGACGAACCATGCGCACGCGTCCTGCAGCACGTGGGCCCCGCCGTACCCCGGGGCCCACGCCGCACGCGCGAACTTGTCCACCTGGTGACCGGTTTCGCCACCGAACAGGGCAGCGAGCTCCTGCTGCTCCCGGGTCAGGAGATGGACGGCGAGGAAGTCGGCCGCACAGGCCACCTCATACGTCCGGTTCACCTTCGACAGCCACACCACGAACCGCACCGGCCGGATGGAGCACTGCGAGGCGAACCCCACGAGACAGCCCGCCCGCTCGTCGCCCGCCGTAGCAGTGACCACGTACATGTCGGGATTGAGCCTGTCGGTGAACGCGTCCATGCCCACCATGTTCACGTATACGCCCGCTCTCGACTCCTCGCCTCGCCAGATGCTCGGTGGTCCCATAGGGTCACGGTGCCGATACGACATTACGGACGGCGCGGCCGGCGTGCGCACGGAGCAGCTCCCCACGGCCGGGCGGTCCGGCGGACGTTTCCCGGGAAGCCATGGTCATGCAGCTGTGGCTCAGGCGATTGAGGAGCGCTGATGTCAGGACAGTTTGAAGCGACGGTCGAGGTCGATCGACCTGTCGAGGCGGTGTTCGACTACCTCGCCGACGGACGCAACGATCCCCAGTTCAGCCCCCGAGTGCTCGGGATCGAGAGGGTTCCCGACGCCCCGACGGCCGTCGGTACGGTCTTCCGCAGCACGGTCAAGGACGCCGGCATGAAGACCGCCAGGGAGTTCCGCATCACCGATCTCGAAGCCCCGGTGCGTATCCGGTGGGCCGAGGCATCGAAGAACACGGTCACGGTCCGCGAAGGCGGATACGACCTGGAGGCCCTGGCCGACGGCAGGACCCGGGTCCGTATCTACAACGTTCTGGAGGGCCACGGCGTTGGCAAGCTCCTGGTAGGCCTTGCGCTCGCGGCCGCCCGCAAGGATGCCGACGCCTTCGGCGCCCGGATCAAGGCGGCGGCCGAAGCGGCGATCGTCCAGCGCTGACGTCTCCCGAACGGGTCGGCCGGCGAACCCACCGGTGGGCCGTACGTCAGCGTCCCGGATGGCACAAACTGCCAGTGCGGCAGCTCGCTTCCTCGACTCCAAGTACGGCATGTCCGGCGTCACGTCGACCGAGCCGGTGATCCTGTGTCGTCGGCGTCCGGACCACCACGACGCCCAGTGGACGACCCTCCGCCCCCAAGCTGACCGCGGCCGCGTATTCCAACGGCTGACCGTTCGCCCCAAGTGGCCCCCGGCGCACGTCGTTCCGGGGGCCGCGTTGAAATCGTTCGGAAGTCACTGAATTTCCTCCGCCGACTCCCGCAAGGGAAGCCATATCGGAATTGCTTCAGAATTCGCTGCCCGTGATGCCTGAACTCGGAACGCAGGAACGGGAATTACGGTATTATGGCAGCAGTGAAGTGGGTGAGCATACGTCAGGCGCGGGAGGCAGGGCCGGATGCCGGAGAGAAACATCGAATTCGGGAAGTACGGGGCGCGCGGCATCAAAGGCCACGAGGCAGTCGCCCGCCAACTCGATGCTCTCGCCGGTTTCATCACCACCCCCGTCGCCGCCCGCCGGGGCCTGCTCGCCCGTCTGCACTACCTCACGCGCACCGACCACGCCCGCGCCGCAGCCCGAGAGGCCGGCCTCACAGTCACCGACCGCACCCTCAAGGCATGGCTCGACGGCAAGCGAAGCCCATCGAAGGCCAACCTGCCACGCATCGAGACCGCCTACCGCGCTGTGCGCCGCCACAACGTGGCCCGCTATCTCCTGGCCCGCCTCAACCGTGAAGGCCGCGGCACCCGGGTCGAGTTCCACCCGCTCAACCAGTCCCAGGTCGACCGTCCCCGCCAGCGCGTCGTGGAGTTCCGCACCCTCAACGTCCGCCACTGGGACCGCGTCATCGAGGCCTGGACACGCGACGACGAGCAGGCCCTGGACGATGCGTGGACCAGCGACGCGGTGGTCGACCTCGGCTCCGAATGGGGCCAGTACGAATACGTCACCACCATCGGCTTCGCCGCCTGATCCGGCCGTAGGCCTCCCGGATTTGTCAGCGCCGGATTCTGTGAGTGGTCGGCTTCAGCGGACGGAGTTCTCCGGCCGCACGGCCAACTTCAGAGGCGTGGAAACCGGCGCCCGAACTCTCATCCGCGCATACGCAGGTACGCCTCCAGCTCCGCGGCCCCGGTCAGCATCGCCCGCCCGCGGGCGGACAGCCGGCCGCGCCAGTCGCCCAGGGCGGCCTCCAGTGGTTCCAGACCGCCGGCCGACCGCACCTGGGCGATCAGCGGGGCGATCTGCTCCAGTAGGTAGCCGCCCCTTCTGAGTTGGTGGGCCAGCCGGGCGTCCCGCACATCGGCCTCGTCGTAGCGGCGGTACCCGGTCCGCGGGTCACGCTGAGGGCTCACCAGCCCGACGCGCTCCCACTTACGCAGTGTCGCAGGCCGGATTCCGAGGTCCTGTGCCAACGGCCCGATGAACGTGCCGCCGGGCTCGGCCACAGTAGGGGGCTCCAGGTCGCGGAGGGCGCCTTCCACGGCCTGCAGGGTCCGCCGGTCGTCGAGAAGCTGGGCGTGGCTCTCGTCGATGAGACGGAACGCCTCGTCGTCCGAGCCCTGGTTCACGGCCCGCATGATCGACGTCGCCGTCTGGTGACCGTGACCCGGCACCAGGGCAAGAAACGCACGCAGGGCCCCCGCGTGCAGCGAGGTGTAGGTGCGGTAGCCGTGGAGTGTGCGGCCGGCGGTCGGAAGGATGCCCGCCTCCTCGTAGTTCCTGACCGCCTGGGTGGACAGGCCGTGCCCGCGCGCCAGATCAACCGGCCTCAGCCGTTCCTCGGTTTGAAGGTTTTGTCCCATGCTCCTGCCAATATCGCGAGAAACTTTCAACGGAAGGTTCAACGATACCGTTGAAGGCATGGCGACTCACATCAAGGATTGCATCCACGCCTTCGAGGCCGCGGCCCTCATGAGGCTGCTGCCCGCCCGACCCCGGCTGCTCGCTCTGGGCGAGCCCACCCACGGCGAGGACACGCCGCTCGAAATGCGCAACGAGTTGTTCCGGCAACTCGTCGAGCAGGAGGGCTACAAGACGATCGCGATCGAGAGCGACTGCATGACGGGCCTGCTCGTGGACGACTACGTCACCTCGGGCAGGGGGTCTCTCGATGAGGTCATGAAGCACGGATTCAGCCACGACTGGGGCGCCTACCCGGCCAACCGTGAGCTCGTGCGCTGGATGCGCGCCCACAACGACGGCCGGCCCGCGTCCGGGCAACTCCGCTTCGCCGGCTTCGACGGCCCGCTGGAGATCACCGCCGCCGCGAGCCCCCGACAGGCCCTCACCGCACTGCACGGCTACCTCGCGGCCCGAGTGGACGCGGACCTGCTCCCCTGCACCGCGGAAACACTGGACCACCTGCTCGGTGCCGACGACCAGTGGACCGACCCCGCCGCGATGATGGACCCGGCCCAGTCCATGGGACAGTCGGCAGAGGCCGCTCAACTGCGGCTGCTCGCCGCCGATCTGGTCGCCCTGCTGGACACCCAGACACCGCACCTGCTCCCGGCGACCTCACCGGACGACTGGGACCGGGCACGCCTGTACGGACGCACCGCGACCGGCCTGCTGCGCTACCACCACTGGATGGCCGACACCTCACCGGCGCGCATGACCCGGCTGTGCGCACAGCGGGATCTGATGATGTCCCACAACCTCCTCGCCATCGCCGCTCGGGGCCCGGCGTTCATCCACGCCCACAACTCCCATCTCCAGCGGGCGAAGAGCACGATGCAGCTGTGGGAGGGGCCGGTGGAGTGGTGGAGCGCCGGTGCCCTGGTGAGCGCCCAACTCGGTGACGAGTACGCCTTCGTGGCCACGACCCTTGGCACGATCCGACACCAGGGAGTGGACACCCCGCCCCCGAACACCCTCGAAGGGCTCCTGTACGCGCTCCCGGACGACCGCTACGTCATCGACGCCCCGCGCCTGGCCACCGCCCTCGGCGACACGCGGCCGGCGCTCCGCGAATCCCCCTGGTTCGGCTACGCCCCGTTCGACCCGGCCCACTTGGCGGACACCGACGTCATCGTGTTCGTCAAGGACGTCCTGGACGTCCCGCACAGCTGAGGTCAGCGAAAGGAGTCGCCATCGCCGACGGTGAGGTCAGGCACCTGTTCGCCGCCTGGGACTTGGGCCAGGACATGCTCTACAGCCACATCAAACATCCTCCGCGGGAACAAGCACGCCGTAGATATTCGCTTGCACGTCATCGTCACTCGGGTCAACGTCGCCTGACACCTGACGAAGGCAGAGAAGATGACCACGCAGACCCACCCCGTCGACCACGAACTCATCCAGGCCGCGGCCCACATCGCCAGCACTCGCTGCCGGGGCGACAACCACACCATGGCGGCCGCGGCCCGCGCCCAGGACGGTCGGATCGTCACCGCGGTGAACGCCTACCACTTCACCGGAGGCCCCTGCGCCGAGCTCGTCCTCATCGGGGCGGCAGCCGCCCAGGGTGCGTACAGGCTGGACACGATTGTCGCCGTGGGTGACCGCGACCGGGGGGTTGTCCCCCCGTGCGGCCGGTGCCGTCAGGTCCTCCTCGACTACTTCCCCACCCTCAAGGTCATCGTCGGCGAACAGGACCGCGTCCGAACCGTCCTCATCACCGACCTGCTCCCCGAAAGCTACGTCTGGGCCGACCACCAGCTCGACGCCGAGTAGACAGGGCCACCCAGACTGACACCGTCGCCCAAGATGACGCTGTCAGCCGCAGCCGAAAACAGAGCGAGCGTTTGGCGCATCGGCATATGGCAGCCGGGCGGCGGAGCGGATGACATTGTGCGCCCGACGAACGACGGAGGTGTGTGGCGTGGACGCGGTGACATCGCGATACGGCGGTGAGGTCCTGCAGGAGCAGGGCCGAGCCGGCGACCCCTGGGAGGGAGTGGACGCGGTGGCTCTCGCGCAGGCCGTTCGGGCCCAGGCGGGGCGGTCGGTGGCGGGCATCGACGACATGGCGTCGTATCTCGCCCGCCAGGTGTCGGACGCCTCCCACCGCGAGGTCCTCGGCCCGCTTCTCGACGGTCAGGGGGCCGGCGGTGTCGTCGTGCGGCGCGGCGCGGTTCTGGCCTCGTGGGGCGACCCGGCCCGAGCGGAGATGGCCTACAGCGCCACGAAAAGCGTGCTCTCGCTGGTGGCGGGCATCGCCTTCGACGACGGGGTGTTGCGCCTGGACGAGCCCGTGTCGGAGTCGGTGGACCTGCCCGAGTTCGGCACCGAACACGGGCGTGCGATCACCTGGCGTCATCTGCTGGACCAGACCAGCCAGTGGGAGGGCGAGCTGTGGTCCAAGCCGACCTGGGTGGACGCGCAGAGCACCCGCGAGGGCACTGAGTCGGCGGGCGGACTGCCCGGCGCGGGCTGGGCCTACAACGACGTGCGGGTGAACCTGACAGCTCTGGCGCTCACGCTCCTGTTCGGCCGTGCCCTGCCGGACGTGCTGCGCGAGCGGGTCATGACGCCGGTCGGCGCCTCCGACGGCTGGTCCTGGCACGGCTACGCCAACTCGGTGGTCGACATCGACGGCACCGAGGTGCCGGTGGTCTCCGGTGGCGCGCACTGGGGCGGCGGCCTGTGGATCAGCGCCCTGGACCTGGCCCGGATCGGCATGCTGTGTCTGCGCGGCGGGACATGGGGGGAGCGCCAGGTCCTGTCGCGTCGCTGGATCGAGGAGCTGTGGACTCCCTGCCGGGTCAAGCCCGAGTACGGCCTGTCGTGGTGGCTCAACGACCACGGCACGGTGTGGCCCGGGGCCCCGCGCACGGGCCGCTGTGCCCGCGGCAATGGCGGCAACCACCTGCTGTGGGTGGACCCGGCACGCGACCTGGTGATCGCCTCACGCTGGGGCGCCGAGGTGGAGCGCCTCCTGGCCGAGGTCTCATCGGCGGTGCCGCCCCACGCGTGACGCGCAGGAGGCGCTTCTCAGCTCGGCTTTCACGGCATCCTCGCCAGGCGTGCCCCGCGTTGCCGGCGGCGCCCCTTGCCGCCGAGGAACCAGGCGATCTCGCAGCGGCACTGGCAACCGAACCACCTTGCGTCCGGGGCTTCTTGCCAGGCACCAGCGGCCGCAGGCCGTTCGCCTCGCCGTCGAGCTCGATAGCCGGCAGCTCACGTACGAGTGGGCCTGATGCCGGCCAACCTGGCAGTACGTGCGCGACAGCGGCATGGTTCTCGTCCTCGCCCACCAGGACGTGGCCACGCAACAGCTGGACGTGAAGGGAGGCTCCACTCTTACGGCCTGGTGCGCAATTGCCTCGCGCTGAGCCGCCCTGCGATCTACCCTCGCGGCCATGACGTCACACGATGCGCCTGAAGTCTCCCGGATCGCTGCCGGTAATGCCGGGCTGGTGATCCGGCAAGAGACGGCTGACGATCACCGAGATGTGCGCGAGGTTCATACGCGCGCCTTCGGTGACAGCGAGCGGGTTCCCGGGCTCGTGGAGGCACTTCGCGTTGCGGAGGCCGCATTGGCGCCGATGTCCTTCGTCGCTGTCGTTGATGACCGGGTCGTCGGGCATGTCCTGCTGAGCGCGACGCGGTTGGACGCTCCGCGCCGGATCGTGGACGTCCTGTCCCTGTCACCGCTGGGCGTGGTCCCGGAGTTCCAGCGTCAGGGCATCGGTACACAGCTCATCGCCCACGCCCTCGAGGCGGCCGACAGCCAGGGTGTGCCGTTGGTATTCCTGGAGGGTCCGCCGCGCTACTACGGCACGCGCGGCTTCGAGGGTGCCGGCACGGTGGGCTTCCGTTCGCCGTCGCTGCGTATCCCTGAAGCCGCGTTCCAGGTCGCCCGGTTGTCCGCTCACGAGCCGTGGATGACGGGCACCTTCGTCTACTCAGAGGCCTTTTGGGCCTTTGACTGCGTGGGCCTGCGTGACCCCGAGGACTGAAGGGCTACCCGACGTCTTCGCCATCTCCGAACATGCAGATCGGAGGCTCTGGCGTGGCGCTCGCTCGGGATACTCCTCCCCCCGTGGGGTACGCTCTCGCGGCCCACGGCCGGCGACGGCGTCCGCGAGGGTCGCAGCCAGGTCTCCGCTGTATGTAGTGTGCCGAAATGACAAGAAGCGAGCGGCTCGCGGAGCAGCTGGACTGGCACTGGCGCACGAACCTGCGGCCACGGCTGGATGGTCTTACCGATGAGGAGTACTTCTGGGAGCCGGTGCGCGGCTGCTGGAGCGTCCGCCCGCGTGGCACGTCGGCCGCACCGAAGTCGGAAGGTTCGGGGGAGTGGACGATGGACTTCGCGTCCCCTGGCCCGGTGCCGGCGCCGGTGACCACGATTGCCTGGCGGCTGGCGCACATCATCGTCTCGTGCCTGGGCTATCGGGTGGGATGGTACTTCGGCGGCCAGGACGTCGACTCCCAGACATTCGCCTACGCGGGGACCGCTGACGAGGCGCTGAAACAGCTCGATGAGATGTACGGGAGATGGAACGAGGGGGTCCGCTCGCTCTCGGACGCTGACCTGGAGAATCCACCTCCGGTGGGTCCCGAGCAGTTTCCGATGGAGAACAGGGTCCTGCACGTCAACAGGGAGCTGATCCATCACGGCGCTGAGATTTCCCTGCTGCGCGACCTCTACCGCTGGCAGGACGGAGCCGTACCGCGCCGAGTATGACTTTCCGGTGGCCGGCGATCGAGCTTCGGAAACCTACGTGGACTCCGTGACGCTCCCCGGCTGCGAGCTTCAGTGAAGCTGCGGCCCCTTGAAGTAGCTGGTCAGGGTGGTGGCGTGAGGGTCGTTCGGGGTGGTCATGCTGGTGTTGGGCGGATGTCTCGGGCGTAGATCATCTGTCAGCGGGCTCCTTCGAGGTTCGTCAGGACGAACAGGGCGCGCAGCAGGCCGGTCGCGCGGGCGGGATCGGTGCGGAGGTTGGTGAGGATCCGCCAGTTCTTGAGATGGGCGAAGCCGTGCTCGACCGGGCGCGTGCGGCGGCGAGCGCCCGGTTCGCTTCCTCATGCGCCGGGGCCGAGTTGTTCGACGTCGAACGGTGCACCGTGACCAAGGCCGTCGGAGAGATCAAGCCGCTGCTGGCCGCCCGCGGCTTCGCTGCCCCCCACCGGGTTCCGGCTCACCGGCTCACCGCTCGCCATGCGGTAGGCGACCTCGGAATGGATCAGGCCGACGCGTGGCTGTGACGAATGGATCATGCCGGACAGCCCATCATCCAACCGGCTTTGTCCGCTCCACTACTGAGGGAGTATCAACATCGTGTCCATCACCAAGCCCGTCACCGCGCGCGAACGCGTCAGCGCCGATCCCGACTGGTACGAGACGGCCGGAATCTCACTCGGCGTCCGCGTCGGCGACCTGGTCTTCACCTCGGGACAGGCTCCGATCGACGCCCATGGCGGCACTGTGGGCGAGGGTGACTTCGAGGCACAGGCCCGCCAGGCGCTCGCCAACCTGTCGACGGTCCTGACGAACGCCGGCTCCGGCCTCGCACACGTGGTCAAGGCGACGGTGTTCGTCACCGACATCACCAAGCAGGACGTCTACGCGGCACTGCGCGCCGAACACTTCCCCGAACGACCCCATCTGGCGGAATCCTTCGTGGAAGTGTCCTCGCTCGCAGACCCCGCATGGATGATCGAGATAGAGGCCATCGGACTCATCCCCCAGGGCTGACACCGACACCGCCGCCCGCCGGGGACTGCGCCTGCCACGCTGATTCCCGGCCGAGGCACCGGGGCACCGGGGCCTCGTGGCTTCAACCGGGGCCTCGTGGCTTCATGCGGGTGCGGCGTGCCAGGCGCGATCGACAACGACGCCGACGACGCGCTCTCGGCGCATCGAGACGGTTAGGATCAGGAGCCGAACCCGCCCGTTCAGGCGATGATCAGACGTTCGCGGACTGGAAACCCTCGGCGCTGACGTTGGGCATCACCGTGCTCGTCACACGGTAACGGCCGTTGGGGACATCGCAGGATTTGGTGACATGCACGGCCAGCGGTCCGGCCCATTCGTACCCTTCGTGCTCGCCGTGCTGTGCCAGCCTGTCGGTGAGAGCCTGCCCCACCTGGCCTGCGTTGCGGGCGAGTTCATCATGGACGTGTTCGGCCAGTTCCACGTCGTACGCGTTCGGGACCACGACCCGGCTTTGGCTGCACACCACGGCGTTGCTGTCGCATTCACGCCGCAACGCATCCACCAACTCGACCGGTTCCCTGCGGAAGAACTGTCCCCAGAGCGCCTCTCCGGCGCGCTCGAGAGTCCGTTCCCATCCGGTGAGCGTGCTCATCTGCTCGTCACTCCTTCGTCCTCGTCATCACACTCGTCGTCGCGCGTCGCCATTCCTCACGCGTCGTCATTCGTCGCGCGTCGCCATCGTCACTCGTCATCAAGGCGGCACACGGCCACGGTTCAGCCCGCTGCGTCCGACTGCGGCCCCGTCACCGGCAGCACCCGCAGCGCCTACTCGAAACGGCACCGGTCCTCCTCGTTCCACGAGCGGGTGTCACGCGGCTCGACGTACGGCTCCTCCTGTGGCGGGTACCCTCCGGCGATGGCGCGCTGGCGGGCGGTCTCGGCGTCGAACTCAAGGCCCAGCAGGACGGCGATGTTGGTGATCCACAGCCACACCAGGAAGACGATCACGCCGGCGAAGGCGCCGTAGGTCTTGTTGTAGGAGGCGAAGTTCGCCACGTAGAACGCGAAACCGGCCGAGGCGATCATCCAGACCACCAAGGCGAGGACGCTGCCCGGCGTGATCCATTTGAAGCCGCGGATCTTCGCGTTGGGACTGGCCCAGTACAGAATCGCGATCATGAAGGTCACCAGGATGACCAGGACCGGCCATTTCGCGATCGACCACACCGTCAAAGCGGTGTCACCCACCCCGAGGACGTCGCCGGCTCGGCGGGCGACGGCGCCGGTGAAGACCACGATCAGGGCGCTGAGCACCGCGAGGATCACCAGCACGATCGTCAGGGCCAGCCGCAGCGGCAGAACCTTCCACACGGGGCGGCCTTCCGGCACGTCATAGACGGCGTTGGAGGTGCGGATGAACGCCGCCACGTAGCCGGACGCCGACCACACTGCCAGGGCCAGGCCGACGATCGCCATGATCGACCCGATGCCGGAGTTGCCCTGCAGTTGGTGCACCGCGTCGCGGATCACGTCGTGGGCGGCGCCCGGGGCGAGCTGCTGGACGTGGTCCAGCACCGTACTGCCGGCCGACTGCCCGGCAACTCCCAGCAAGGAAACCAGCACCAGCAGGGCGGGGAACAGCGACAGGATGCCGTAGTAGGTCAGTGCTGCCGCGCGGTCCGTAAGCTCGTCGTCCTGGAACTCCTTGAGCGTGCCGCGCAGCACCGCCAGCCACGACTTCCTCGTCATCCGGGTGAGTGAGTCCGGCTCCTTGCGTTCCACGTCCGGACCCGGACCGAACCGTTCCTGCTCGCCTGTGCGGGCGTGCCTGTCAGGGCGGTCTTCCTGCGTGCCGGCCTCCGGGCGCTGTGTGGGGCCACGGCCAAGGCGAGCGTCCTCGCGTCTGTGTCCCGGTTTCATGAGCTTCGCCATAGGCGGCGAGTAACCACAAACGACGCAGTCACCCTGGCTCGCGCCCTACTGCGGGATGCCGGCGCGGTGTTGCCCCTCGCCGACGTCCTCTCAGGCGGCGAACCGAACCGGTGAAGGAGCCGCCGCCCATTGCGCACGGCCACTGCCTCGCGTGAGCCCCGTCTCACCTGGGCGGCGCCTCTTGGCTATGCAACGAGTTGCATATAAAGATCGACGTATGGCGCTCGAGCACGCGATCCTCGTCTCCCTGCTGGAGAAGCCGGGCACCGGCTATGAGCTGGCCCGGCGGTTCGACCGGTCCATCGGGTACTTCTGGACCGCCACGCACCAGCAGATCTACCGCGTCCTCAAGCGCATGGAGAGCGATGGCCTGCTCGCCGTCCGTGGGCTGCCGCAGCAGAGCCGGCCGGACAAGAAGGAGTACTCCGTCGTAGGGCCCGGCCGTGCCGCCCTCTCACGGTGGCTGCACGAATCGATCGAACCCGAGAGCATCCGGCACGAACTGGCCGTGAAGATCCGCGGCGCGGCCTTCGACGACCCGTCCGTGCTGATCCGTGAAGTCGAACGGCATCGGCAGGTGCACAGCGACCGGCTGGCGCACTATCTCGCCGGTGAGCAGCGCGACTTCACCGGACCGGCGGCCCCCGCCCGGCTCGACGCCGGTCAGGAACTCCAGCATGTCGTGCTGCGCGGCGGAATCGCGTACGAGCGAATGACCGTCGCCTGGCTCGACGACGTACTCGCCACCCTTCGCCGGCTCGGCACGTCAGACCCGCATTCCTGAACTGCCGGCCACGGCCGCTCGCGCTCCGCGACCTTCAGTTCTGCACCTTCAACCCTCAACCCCCGACTCTCGGAAGGCGGACCTCCATGGCCGACCCCCTCCTCTTCAACCCGCGCACGTACGACCCGGCACAGTTCGACCCCGAGACCCGCAGGTTGCTGCGCGCCACCGTCGACTGGTTCGAGGACCGGGGCAAGCGCAGGCTCATCGAGGACTACCGCTCCCGCGCCTGGCTGGCCGACTTCCTCGCGTTTGCTGCCAAGGAAGGGCTGTTCGCGACCTTCCTCACCCCGGCGTCCGCCGCCGGAAACAAGGACCAGCGCTGGGACACGGCCCGGATCGCCGCCCTCAACGAGATCTTCGGGTTCTACGGTCTCGACTACTGGTACGCGTGGCAGGTCACGATCCTCGGCCTCGGCCCGGTCTGGCAGAGCGACAACACTGCGGCTCGCACCCGCGCGGCGGAACTCCTCACCCAGGGTGAGGTGTTCGCGTTCGGCCTGTCCGAGAAGACCCATGGCGCCGACATCTACTCCACCGACATGCTGCTGACGCCGGACGGCAACGGCGGCTTCACGGCGGAGGGTTCCAAGTACTACATCGGCAACGGCAATGCCGCCGGGCTCGTCTCGGTTTTCGGCCGACGCACCGACATCGAGGGCCCGGACGGCTACGTCTTCTTCGCCGCCGACAGCCGCCACCCGGCGTATCAGCTCGTGAAGAACGTCGTCGACTCCTCGAAGTACGTCAGCGAGTTCCGCCTCGAGAACTACCCGGTCGGTCCGCAGGACGTCCTGCACACGGGCCGCGCCGCGTTCGACGCCGCCCTCAACACCGTCAACGTCGGCAAGTTCAACCTCTGCACCGCCTCGATCGGCATCTGCGAGCACGCGATGTACGAGGCGGTCACCCACGCGCACAACCGCATCCTTTACGGCCGCCCCGTCACCGCATTCCCGCACGTACGCCGCGAGCTGGCCGACGCGTACGTCCGCCTCGTCGGCATGAAGCTGTTCAGCGACCGCGCCGTCGACTACTTCCGCTCCGCCTCGCCGGACGACCGCCGCTACCTGCTCTTCAACCCGATGACGAAGATGAAGGTGACCACGGAGGGCGAGAAGGTCATCGACCTGATGTGGGACGTGATCGCCGCCAAGGGCTTCGAGAAGGACACCTACTTCGCACAGGCCGCCGTCGAGATCCGTGGGCTGCCCAAGCTCGAAGGCACGGTCCACGTCAACCTCGCGCTGATCCTCAAGTTCATGCGCAACCACCTCCTGAACCCGGCGGAGTTCGCGCCCGTGCCGACCCGCCTCGACGCGGCCGACGACACGTTCCTCTTCGAGCAGGGTCCGGCCCGTGGCCTCGGCTCCGTGCGCTTCCACGACTGGCGCCCCGCCTACGACGCTTTCGCCGGCGTGCCGAACGTCGCCCGCTTCCGGGAGCAGGCCGACGCCCTGTGCGAGTTCGTCGCCACCGCAGCCCCCGACGAGGAGCAGAGCCGCGACCTCGATCTCCTCCTCGCGGTCGGCCAGCTGTTCGCGCTGGTGGTCCACGGCCAGCTGATCCTGGAGCAGGCCCGCCTGACGGGCCTTGACGAGGATGTCCTCGACGAGCTGTTCTCCGTCCTCGTCCGCGACTTCTCCGCGTTCGCCGTCGACCTGCACGGCAAGGACTCCGCCACCGCGGATCAGCAGCGTTGGGCGCTCGGTGCCGTCCGGCGTCCCGTCATCGACGAAGCGCGCTCGGGACGCGTCTGGGAGCGTGTCGAGGCACTGGCCGGGGCGTACGAGATGGCGCCGTGACCGCGTCCCCAGGTGGCTCGTCGACACGTGACGGTCGTGGCCCCCGGGAGCCGTAACGCCGGAACCAACGACCTCGCCGGTACCCGCCGTAGCCCTTGCCGCGGCGGGTACCGGCGACGTCCCGCCCGCTTGGCCCAGCAACGTATCGGCGAAGAAGGGGGGAGACGAAGCGTCTCGTGAGGGCTTTGTGTGGTCGACCGTGCAATCGGCTGGTGTGGGCGAAGCCGCCCCCGGTGTTATTCAATGAGGTGTGCGGTCAGGGATCTCGGGGCCCGGTCGCACGCGTCCGATTACAGCCCCGGTGCTGCGCCGGGGATTGCTGAGAGAGTCGCATGGACTCCACACCCTCCCGCTCATCCTCTTCGGCGTTCCACCTGGTCAGCCGAGCCCTGGGGCGCTACATCCCCCGCGGTGGAGCGGCTGCCGGGCCCGCCGACGCGCAGGGCGACCGCAGCACGCGCCACCCCGTCCCCGACGACCCGGCAGCAAGCCATCAGGAGCAGATCCTCGGCGCGGTCAATGTGGACCGGGATTTGATGATCACCCGCGCCAATCTGGACGCCCCCGTGTTCGCGGGTCTGGACGCTGTCGCAGGCAAGCCGTTCGTCGATCTCCTGCCACCCTGGGACGTACCGACGGTCACACGGCGGTTGCGGCAGGTCATGGAGAGCGGTGAGGCGCACGTCGCCCGAATCCAGCGCCTGCGCCGCAGCGACGGGTCGGAGCTGGTGGTCTCGCTGAGCATCCTGCCCGCTGCGGCGCCCGAGGACGGCCTGACCGTCTCCATGATCGCCATGGCCAGGAGGCTGCACCTGTACGCCGCCGAGACCGCGATCGGCACCTCGCTGGACATCGGCGAGACCGCGCAGTCGCTGGCGGAGTCCCTCTTGGCCTGGGGAGACGTGGCCGCCGTCGACCTCGACTTCGCCGTGTGGACGGGTGAGGGAGTCACCGGGCAGGTGCAGAGGCGCATCCGACTGCGGAGGGCAGCCCTGGTGCCGGACCGGGCATGGCCCGAGGGCTACGTGACACCGGGCGGCGACCTCCCCAGCGACGCCAGTCGCCTGCTGGCGCAGGCAGTGCTGCAGAACGATGCTCCGCAGACCATCGTCATACCCGACCGGGAGGCGATCGAGCGGGTACTCGACAACCCGCGAGTCGTGCGTGCCCTCGTGCCCGTCGACCGGTCGGCGGGTGTGGCGTGCATACCACTGGTTCTGGACGGCGTGCCGCCCCTGGTACTGGGCGTGGCGGAGGTCTGGCGGCGGGCGGACCGCCCCTTCCGTGACAGCGAGCTGTTCGACTTGCAGGAACTCGTGGCCAGGACCGCCCACCACGTCGACCTGGCTCGCCAGCACCAGCGAGAGCACACACAGGTGCTGGCACTGCAGCGCCGACTCCTGCCGCGGACCGGCGGCGACACCATCGAGATCGCCAGCGTCTACCAGCCCACCACTCCCGACAGCGCCGGCGTCGGCGGCGACTGGGTGAACAGCTTCCCGCTGCCGGACGGCCGTACCGCGCTGGTGGTCGGTGACGTCGTCGGGCATGGCCTGGGAGCTGCCGCAACCATGGGCCAGCTGAGTATGGAAGCCCGCGCCCTGCTCTCTGCGGGGCTCGCGCCCGACGAGGTACTGGAGCACCTGGACGAGACCGTGACCCTGCTGGACGACGCGGAGTCGGGCCTGACGGCCGGCTACAGCGCCCTCGGCTCGACCTGCTGCATCGCCCTCTACGACCCGGTCAGCCACCAGGTGGCCCTGGCCAGCGCCGGCCACCTCCCCCCGGTCCTGATCACCCCGGACGGGCACGCCGGCCCGCTCCCGCTGCCCCCTCACCCCGGCCTGGGCACCGAGTTCGCGCTGCGGGAGCCGTTTGACGTCCACACCTTCGTCGCCGCCCCGGGCTCCCTGCTCGCTCTCTACACCGACGGCCTGGTCGAGGATCCGGCCCGGTCGATCGACGAGGGCATCGACAGGCTGGCCGCCGCCGTGTCCACGGTGCACCCCTGGGACGCCCTGCAGCAGGCCGCACGGCACGTCGTCTCCGAACTGGCTCCCGTGCGACCGCGCGACGACGTGACCCTGCTGCTCGCGCGGATGATCGGCTACCGCAAGGGGGACACGGCGACCTGGCGGCTGCCCGCCCGCTACGACGCCCCCGCTCGCGCACGGGCACAGGTCTTCGCGCTGCTGACGCAATGGCGCATCAGCGCCGCCACCCGGGACAAGGTCGTGCTGCTGGTCAGCGAGCTGGTGACGAACGCGGTCCGCTTCGCTGCCGGACCCATCACGGTACGGCTGATCAGGGCCGGCAACGGCCTGCTGTGCGAGGTGGGAGACACCGGTAACGGCAGGCCACGCCTGAGGCGGGGCGCCCTGCTCGACGACGGTGGTCGTGGCCTGAGCATCGTGCACAGGCTCACCACCCGGTGGGGAGTGCGCTGGACGGACACCGGGAAGGTCGTCTGGGCGGAAGTCGCGAGGTGAAGCGGCTTCGCGTCGGGGAGGCGGCAGGCGTGCGGGAGCGCGGCCAGGTTCAGCCGGGGCGGGGTTCTTCTGGTACGGGGTTCTTCTGGTACGGGGTAGCGCGGCCTCGTCTACAGCCACTGCCCTTCCAGTGCGGTGGCGGTGAGACCGGGCGCCGCCGCGTACAGAACGGCGCGATTGCCGGGCTTCTGCTTCCCCGCGTCATGCGCCCGCCGCAGGATGTCGAACACGGCGGCGCCTCCGCGGTTGCCGCTGGTGTAGCTGTCCCGGCTGTAGTCCAGCAGCCCCGACGGCCACGCCTCGGGCATCGTCTGCTCCATGTACTCCAGCACCCGGGTCCCGCCGGGGTGGGCGAGCAGCACGTCGGGGTGCCAGGAGTCGGGGTCGTCCTGGTAACGCTCGCGCAGCCAGTCCCACATTGCGGTGACCGTCTCCTGCACGGCACGCGGTCCACGCCGGTCCATCACGAAGTGGGTGCCGTCCGACCGTGTCTCCAGGCGGTGCAGGTCCTGGGTGCCGGGCAGGGTGTGATTCCAGGCGGCGTCCAGCCGCAGCACCGACTCGGGCCTCGGGCGGCCCGTGACCACTGCGGCCACTGCCGTGTCCGCGAACAGCAGCCGGACGATCAGCGACTCCAGGGTGTCGTCCGCGGGCTGGTAGGTCGTGCTCAGCGCTTCCGAGATGACGATCAGAACCACCCGGTCGGGGTCTGCGGCCACGAGATCCGCCGCGAGCGCCAGGGAGCGGGTCCCCGCGATACAGGCCCACTGCGTGGCCGGCAGCAACATCACATCGTTGCGGAGCGAAAGCCTGTTGGCCAGGGCTATGTCCAGTCCGGGCAGTGCCGGTGTGGTGGAGTGACTGGTGATCAGGCAGTCGACGTCCGAGGCGTCCAGCCCGGCTGACTGCAGGGCCCCGCGCGCCGCACGCTCCCCGTAGGACTGCACGGCCTCCCAGGCCGGCGCCGTGCGCTCCTGGACGGTCTGCGGCGCGGGTACGGCCTCGAGGGCGGCGATCACGCGGTCCACGTCCTGCTGTGTGAACCCGTCGCGTACAAGCGCCTCTTGGGTCGGCTCGACGCCCACAGCCCGCAGGGCGTTGCCGCTGCCGGGCGCGACAGCGGTCTCCAACGGCAGCATCCACCCGCGGGTCTCGATGCCGGTACTGGCCGCGATGCCGTCGATCCGCGGCGCCCACGCCGCATCCGGGTGCCGGTCGCTCACCTCGGCCACGATCTGGCTGGTCTTCACTGCGTGCTCGCCGTGTATCACGGCAGGAGGAGAGAGGTAAGCGGCCATGATGGGGCACCTTCCAAGAGGGAACGGGGGAACAGGGAGGGGAAACAAGGAGGGGGAAACGAGGGGGAGGGCCACAAGTGCTGTGTCATGGGCCACGTAGGAACTTCGCGCCCAAGAGCATGCAGAGGGGCCCCACTTCGGGCGTCTGCGTCCGTCCCGAGCCTGGCGCTAAATGGACATTTGCGCTGTGATGCAGACAACTTAGGCGCGGACTGGAATCCGTGACACGGCACACACCGCTGCCTACGACGGAAGTGCGCCGCCAAGTCGACGAGCCTTGATGTCGAGCCGTATCGCGATGAGTTCCCCCAGTTCTGCACGCAGTTCGGAAAAAACGGCGTCGAGCTTGCGATGGCGACTGCATGGGCGACGGACCCTCCTGGGGTCGTCCACGTCCGGCGCAGCCCGAGGTGTTCGCTGGTCAGACAGTCCTCGCGTTGACGCATGCCGATATAGGCATATGATTGATGCATGGCACGAGCGGCGACGACCTCGGACGCGTTCAACGCGATCGCCGAACCGCAGCGGCGGGAGATCCTGCTGCTCCTGCGGAGCGGCGAGCGGCCCGTGACCGAACTGGCGCGGGACCTGGGGATGACCCAGCCGCAGACGTCCAAGCATCTGCGGGTGCTCCGCGAGGTCGGGCTGGTGCGGGTCCGCGGGGCGGGCAAGCAGCGGCTGTACGCCCTGGACGCCCGCGGGCTGCGGCCGGTCCACGAGTGGGTGGGCGGCTTCGAACAGTTCTGGCACGAGACCTTCGACCGGCTGGACGAGTACGTGCGAGATCTGAAACAGGGCAAGACGGGAGGTACCACCGGATGACGACGACCAGTAACGGCGGCGAGCATGACCACACGACCGCGGACCGCGAGATCGTGGTCTCCAGGGACATCGGCGCCCCACGGGAGCTGGTGTTCGAGGCGTTCACGCAGGTCCGCCACCTGTCGCGGTGGTGGGGACCGGACGGGTTCACCACCACGACGCGGTCCTTCGCGTTCCGCGCGGGCGGGGTCTGGGACTTCGTGATGCACGGGCCGGACGGGACCGACTACCAGGAGTGGATCACCTGGACCGAGATCGTCCCGCCGGAGCGGATCGCGCTGGTGCACGGCGAGTCCCGCGACGACCCCAACGCCTTCGAGTCGGTCCTGACCTTCGAGTCGGCCGGCGAGGAGACCCGGATCGTGATGCGCACGGTGTTCCCCACCAAGGAACTGCGCGACGACGCGGTGGAGAAGTACCACGCGATCGAGGGCGGCGAGCAGACGCTGCGCAACCTCGCGGACTACGTCGCCCGACTCACCTCGAACGAGACCGCCCGTAACGAGAGCACACCGAAGGGAGCGGAAGGCTGATGGCCGGGAAGGTGTTCTTCAGCGTGACGATGTCACTCGACGGCTTCATGGCCCCGGAGGCCGTGCCCGTCGAGGACGTGTTCTCGCCCGAAGGCCAGAACGACCCGAGGGTCCAACGCTGGATGGCGAGATGGTCGGAACTGCAGGCGTGGGCGTTCCCGCAGCGCTGGTTCAGGGAGAACCTCAAGCTCGGTGAGGGCGGCGAGGAAGGACTCGACAACGACATCGCACGGGCGACGTACGAGCGCACCGGCGTGAGCGTCATGGGCAAGCGCATGTTCGACGCCGGCGAGCTGGCATGGCCTCAGGAGGCGCCGTTCCACACCCCGGTGTTCGTCGTCACCCATACCAAGCGTGACCCGTGGGAGCGGCCGGGCGGCACCACCTTCAACTTCGTCAACGACGGCATCACCAGCGCCCTCGACCAGGCCCGCGAGGTCGCCGGTGACCGCGACGTCCGCATCGCCGGCGGCGCCGAGACGATCCAGGAGTACCTGGACGGCGGCCTGATCGACGAGTTCTCGATCACCCTCGCGCCCGTGCTGTTCGGCACCGGCATCCGCCTGTTCGACCGTGTGGACCCGGCCCGCCTCGCCCTCGAGCAGACCCGCACGGACGCGTCATCCCGGGTGACCCACCTGACCTACACCGTCGGGAAGCGGTAGCCGGCGCACCGCACGGCAACTCACAGTCCCGCGACCTTGCCGCTCGCCGAGATCTCGTAGACCAGGGTGACCGTGCGGTGTCCGCCGGGCGCCAGACGCAGGTCCCAGCGTGCGATGCCGTCGGCGTCGACCGCATCGGGCTCCGGGGCGCACGCTTCCTTGCGCAGACGTACTTCCACCGCCGAGACCTCGGACACCGGAATCCGCTCCCGAAGCGCGATGACCTGCTCGCGCTGTTCTCCTGGCGCGTTGAAGCGGGACACGTACAGGCGGACCGTGCGGGTGATGACGGTTCGCTGGGTCAACGTCGCAGTGTCGCGGGACTCTTCGGCCTGCCGGATCACCCGGTAGTCGTCGTGGCTGCCGAAGGCGAGCTCGACAGGGGCACCCGGAGCGGTGAAGCTCAGCGTGCCGCGGCCGGTGAATCCGCTGCCGCGAACCAGGTCCACGGGCCCGGCCAGCAGCGCGTGGCCGGAGACGTTGTCGAACCGCACGACTTGGGTGACCAGCGGCGACAGTTCGGGCGAGGAGGAGTACTCGCTGCTCGCGGTGGCGGTGACGGCGGTGAGCGGTACCCGGTGGGCGCGGCCGTCCGCGGGGACGGAGACGGGCGCGGGGGAGTGCAGCACACGCGTCCGGCCGCCGTCGTCCACTCCAGGAAGACCGAGTACCGGGGCCGGCCCGAGGTCCGCGGTCTCCTCCTCGCGCAGCTCCACGTCGACCGTGCGGCGCTCCGCGGCGGAGCGGTCCTTGAGCGTGAGACGGTCCTCGGTCAGCTGCGGCGGTTCGGTGGTCAGTGCCGAGCGCGCCGTCGACAACGTGAGGTGTACGTCCGACCAGTCCTCGCCGGTACGCTGCCAGACCATCGCGTCGGTCTCCAACGTCAGCGATTCCCCGTCGAGTACGGCCCGGTAGGCGGGGCGCCACAGCGCGCACGAGGTGAGGTGGGTCAGACGCAGCCGGACCGGCTCGGCGACTGCGGCCTGTACGGTCAGCTCGACATGGCCCACCAATTCGGCGGGCTGTTCCTCGGACAGGTCGATGGCCTGCTGGGCCTCCGTCAACTCTCTGGCGAGGGCCGTCAACCGTGCTTCGGCGGCACGGAGTTGCTCGGCGTACGAGTCGCGCTCGGCGTCGATCCGGTCCAGTTCACGGGTCCAGCGGGATTCGTCCGCCTCCCCGTAGCCGGTCCCTTCAGCGATGTCCCGCAGCAGATCGGCGGCGAGCCGGCCGAGGAGGTCGAGGCGGGCGCGCAGCCGGTCGCGTGCGTGGCCGAGGGTGAGGTGTTCCTGTTCGAGGGCGCGGATCCGCGTGCGCAGGGCGGAGTCGTCGGCCGAGGGCAGCGGTGCCTGCGGTGTCCAGGTGCGGACGATCCGCACGTCGAGGACGGTCGCCCGGTGGTCGCCCGTGAGTTCCGCGTGGAGCGTGCGGTCGACCGCGAGTGCGCTGATCGGCCCGAGGCGCAGTCGCTGGATGCCTGCGCTCAGGTCGAGTTCGGCGGTCCGCTCGATATGGGCGCGGTCCTCCAGGCAGGTGACAGCTGTGACGGGCAGGGGGATCGGCCGGGTGCCCGCATCCATGTCCGTGTCCGTGTCTGTGTCCATGGGCATGGTGTCAGCTCCTGCGGTTGCCGCCGACCAGGGCCTTGGCGGCCGGGACGCGGATGTCGTAGCCGCCGTCGAGGGTGGCGCTGCCGCCGGCGAGGAGGTCCACCCGCCAGACGCGGGTCCCCGGGGCGTGCCGGTCGGGGCCGCTGTCCTGCTCGGGCGCTGTCCAGTCGGCCCGCTCCTCGATCCGGACGTCCGGTTCGGTGGTGACCGGAACCTGTTCGTGGACCTCGACGGTGACGGGATGGGCCAGCCGGTTGCCCAGTTCCACGTGGATCTGGTGGGCGAGCACGGTCGTGTTGTTGCGCAGACCCGATGTCGACTCGCGCAGGTTCGTGCGGCGGGTGACCCGGATGCCCTCGGCCGGTCCCAGGCCCATCCGGCGAACGCCGCCGGGAGCGAGCGTGGGCAGAGCGGCGGTCGTCAGGAAGTCATCGTCGCTCGTGACCTCCACCGGCCCAGCGAGCAGGGCCTGGTCGGTGGCGTTGGACAGCACGAGCGTGGCGTAGACCGTCTGCTCCACGGACGGCACGCACACGTACTCGGTGCGCAGGCCGACCGGGATGTCGGTGACGGTGACGGTGTGCCAGGTGCCGTCGGAGGGGATGTCGGCGCGGGCGACGGCGTCGTAGCGGTGGTCGAAGGAGCCCGCCGACTCGCGGGGCCGCACGGCGTGTCCGGGCAACGGCAGCCCGGACACCGCGTCCGCGCTGCGGCGGTACTCGTCCGCAACCGCGTCGTAGGGCGTGTGAGGGAAGAGCCTGCCCCGGCGGCCGTCGTTCTCCTCGGCGCCGGACAGCACGAGCGCGGCGTAGTCGAGCTCCGCGCTGCTGGGCTGCGGCGGACCGACCGCCACCGGCGATGACTGCGGCGGAGGCGGCGGGCCTGCCTGGACCGCAGCCGCCGACGCCATGGCGTCGGGCGCAGCGACGCGCCTGGCCGCGGGCCCAGCCCCACCGCTCGGTCGTCCTGACGGCGTCCTCGGCGCTGCCGGGGCCGGACCGGCGGCGCCGAACGCGGCCGGCGGAGCACCGGCGAAGCCAGTGAGTTCAGCGGGTGCAGGGGGCGGCGCGCCGTATCCCAGCGGTGCCGGCGGAGGCGGCGGGACGGTACCGGGCATGGGGGGCGGCAAGGTGTAGTCCAGCGATGCCGGCGGCGAGGGGACTTGCGCGAGTGCGGGCACGGCGGGCGTGCCGTACCCCTGCGGAACCGGAGGCGGGGGGAAGGCACCGGCCGCGGCCACAGGCACAGGCACTGCGGCCGGAACAGGGCGGGGCCCTGCCGCGTCGTAGCCGGAGAAGAGATCGGCTAGCCCCACGGGGGGCTCCCGCCAGCCGGAGGGCGCGGGGACGGGCTGCCGCCGTCCGACCCGGATCGACCGCAGCCTCGGCAGGTCGGTGCGGCGCCGCAAATCAGCGGTGGCCAGACCGACGCGGACCCCGGTCCAGTCCTCTCCGGTGCGCTGGGCGACCGAGGCACGCAGTACCAGGGTGCCGCTGTCGTCGCCCTGACGGTGCGTAAGACGGTAGGCAGGGACCCAGACGGCGCCCGGCACACCGTACTCAAGCTCCAGTTCCACAGTGCCGGTGCCGGTGCCGGTGCCGGTGCTGGTTCCCCTTCCGGTTCCGGTTCCGACCAGCGTCAGGACCGCGACGACCGTGGTCGCGACGTGCCCGGGCTGCACGTCGGTGGAGGCGCGGACCCAGCGATCCGTGGCCACGGAGAGTTCGTGCTCGACGCGGCGCAGGTCCTCCTCCAGTTCGACGAGCCGGAGGTGCAGGCCCCGCAGCCGCTCGTCGACGAACTCGGCGAGCCGCAGCCACGCGTCGGCGGGGGTACGGCGGGGCGGGTCCTCGGGCTTGCGGGTCGGCGGAACGGGGCGCAGCGCCGTCACTTCGGAGATGAGGATCAGCTGCCGGTCACGGCGGCCCCGTGCCGCGGCGCAGACGTCGCGCAGCCTCTCCATCTCGTGCCGCAAGGTGTCGGCGGTGTCGGTGCCGGAGGGTTCGGCATCCACCTCCACACGCACCTCGGTGACGCGTACGCCTTGGTCACCGACGACCTTTGCGCGCAGCGAGCCAGGGTCCATCGACCGGGGCATTCCCGTCACCCGCACCCTGCCGTCCGCCGGCACGGTGCCCCGCGCCACCCGGGTGCAGAGCGCACCCTGCGCGTACACCACGACCGCGTCGAGCGACGACGCCCATCGCTGCGCTACCTCAGACTCCATACACTCCGCCCCCGTTGTGTCCGTGCCGACCGAAGCCTACGCCCAGGCCCAGGCATGACATAGGTCACGTCAAAACGCGGCCGGATCTTGGAATGTGCGGTCTCCTGCCGCTGCTGCACTGTTCATGGGCTCGCCCTGTGTGGGGGCGCGCTGGGCAACGGTGCTCGACGCGGCCGGCCGAGGTGGGTGTCCCCCCGACCTCGGCCTTCTCTGCTCCCTCGTCCTGCTCGTCCTCGGACCGCTGTCTTCGAAAGGTTCCCCCGCACCATGCCTCTGGCTCTGCTGGCCCTAGCCGTTGTCGCCTTCGGCATCGGCACGACCGAGTTCGCCACGATGGGGCTGCTGCCCCAGATCGCCGACGGGATCGGGGTGTCGGTGCCGCACGCCGGCAACCTCGTGTCGGCGTACGCGCTCGGCGTCGTCGTCGGTGCCCCCGTTCTGACCGGCATCGGTGCACGCATACCGCACAAGAAGCTGCTGCTGCTGTTGTCGGGACTGTTCGTGGTCGGCAACATCGCCTCCGCGCTCGCCCCGAACTTCGGCCTGCTGTTCGCCGCACGTTTCCTGGCGGGACTGCCGCACGGCGCGCTGTTCGGCGTCGGCGCCGTCGTCGCCTCCAGGCTGGTCGCCCCCGAAAGGGCCGCACGCGCCGTGTCGATGATGTTCCTCGGCCTGACGGTCGCGAACATCGTCGGCGTCCCGGCCGGCACCGCACTAGGCCAGCAGTTCGGCTGGCGGTCCGCCTATGTCGCCGTCGCCGTCATCGGGCTCGTCGCGCTCGCCGCACTGGCCGCGTTCGTCCCGCACCAGCCGCGCGGTCAGCAGGCCGGCATCCGCCACGAGGTGCGGGCCATGAAGAACCGGCAGGTCGCGATCGGCCTGGCCACGGCAGTGGTCGGGTTCGGCGGCTTCTTCGCCGTCTACAGCTACCTCGTGCCGATGCTGACGCACCTGACGGGCATATCCGACACCTCGACCACTCTGGTCCTCGCGCTGTACGGCGTAGGCATGACGGTCGGCACGCTGATGGCCGGCCCCCTCACCGACCGCGCCCTGCGCCCGACCCTGTACGCGGGGCTGGCACTGCTCGCGGCCGGACTGGTGACGTTCTACTTCACGGTCCACAGCACCGTTCCGGCCCTGGTCACGATCACCTTCATCGGCGCGATGGGTGCCCTCATCACCACCCCCGTCCAGATGCTGCTCATGGCGAAGGCCAAGAACGCCCCGACGATGGCCGCGGCCTCCAACCACTCCGCCTTCAACCTGGCCAACGCGGGCGGCGCCTGGCTCGGCGGACTGGCCATCTCCGCGGGCTGGGGCTGGGCGTCGCCCAACCTCGTCGGCGCCGCCCTGGCCGTCGCAGGCCTCGGCCTGGCCTTCACGGGGGGTCTCATGGACCGGCGTGGCGGACGCTCCGCGACCTCCGAAGTGATCACGTCATCCGCTGCGGAAAGCCCCACGGAGGCGGCACCCACCACACCGGCCAAGGGATGACCCCGGCCGGCGACGTCGCTTCGCAAGATGAGGTGGCCTGTGTGAGACACACAGGCCACCGGTTCGATCACACTCATTTACGTTCGCCCATTACCAGTTGTCCGGCGACTGCCCGTTGTTCCCGGGACTACCAGGTGTCCGGCGACATGATGCGCTCGCGAATCCAGACTCCGGCAGGCTTCAGCGGCGAGGTGCCGGTCCAGGGGCCGGACCTGTCGCACGTCCCGGTCTTGAAGACGGCGCCGGAGCGGTTGTCGTCGGAGAAGTTCCAGTTCGTCCAGCTGATCTTCTTGGAGGCCATGAGGTCGAGGTAGCGCTGCGACATGGCGAAGTCGTTGCTGCCCTCGCCTGCGTAGTTCTGGGTGCCGAACTCGGTGACGAACACCGGGAGCTTGTCGGCGGCGCGGGAGAGGGTCGCCAGGTACTCGTCGCGGTGCGAGTACGCGTAGAAGTGGAAGGTGTACATGATGTTGGACGCCCTGACCGGGTTGTTCACCACTTCCGACTCGTTGGCGCCCTCGGAGACACCGAACGAGGACCATGCGCGGGTTCCGACCAGCACGGGAGCGTCGGAGTCGATGGTGCGGATGGTCGGGATGATCTGCTCCGCGTAGCTCTTGATCCGTGACCAGCTCACGCCGCTGGGCTCGTTGGCGATCTCGTAGAGGACGTTGTTCTTATCCTTGTTGCGGTTGGCGATGTCGGTGAAGAACTGCCGGGCCTTGCTCAGGTTCGTGTTGGGGTCGCCCGGGGTGAGCATGTGCCAGTCGACGATCACGTACATGCCGCGGTCGGTCGCCTGCTGGATCAGGGAGTTCGCGAGGTTGGTGAAGTGCTGCGGGTTCGTCTCGTAGCCGCCCTCCTGCACGTAGGTCGAGACGCGCAGGACGTCGGCCTTCCAGTCGCCGGCCAGGGCGTCGAGCGAACCGCTGGTCAGGCAGTGCGGGTACCACTGGGTGCCGTGGGTGCTCATGCCTCGCAACTGGATGGGGTTCCCGCGGCTGTTGCAGAGCTTGGTGCCACAGACTCTGAGCTGGCCGTTGACGGAGACCGGCGTGGCGGCCGCGGCACGCTGATCCGTGCCGGCCGCTCGGGCGGTGCCGGTCGGGATGACGCTGAGGAGGAGCAGGAGGATGCTGCCGAGCGCGGCGGCTACCGCACCCTGCCGAAGCGACAGAGGTGATGCCCTCATATGAACCTCGTTCAGGTGGGGGATTGATAGGAAACTTTCCTAACCAGGAAAGCAGAGCCCACTTGGGGCTACAAGAGCCCTGTCGTCATCCACAATTGCTTCGGCATTCACAGAGATGTGGTTCGCGTATGTGACTGAGAGGCATACGCGGAGCCGGGCCCTCCGCCAAGGAACGAGCCTGGCGGCCGGCCCGGTTGCGGGCGCGCTGGAGCTGCTCGCGGTTGCCGCTCGCCGAGCCGAGGGGCGTTGTTGCGGCCCGGTCCCCGTCAGCCCGGCGTGCGGAGTGGTCACGCACCTGGCTCTCGGAGGGTCGTGCGGTTCGCCGACCCGAGTCCGGCAGGCCTGCGGGGACGCCGATCTGTCACCGGGGCGGCGTCCACCGCCGTACGCTGGTCGCAGCCCTCAACAACCGGCTGCGACCAGCACGTTCATCGCCGGCCCTGGTCCCCGTCGTGTACGGACGTGAGTCCGTTGAAGACGCCCGTGTATGCGGTGCCGTCAGGGCCGATGGTGACCGGTGCCCAGTTGTTGTCGTAGAGAAGGCCGGTCCCTACGAGTTGCTTCCACCGCGTGGCGCCCGTGCGGAAGTCGACGGCCGTCAGGTACCAGGCGGCGACGCCAATGGAGTTGGGGTCCTTGGTGTACAGGTAGATCAGGCCGTTGGCGGTGGAGAGCTTCGGCACGACGGACGGGGCTCGCTCGCTTGTCTCCCAAACGGTGTGGCATCCGCTGCCGTCGGGGCGGACGTCGATGCGGGTGACGCCGCCGACGACGCTCTTTGCGAAGGTGAGCGATCCGACGTTCTCGTAGCCGTAGTTGTTCTCGAGGACGAGGCTGTTTCCCCAGCTGATCAGGGAGTTGTCGGTCGTGGATGCGCCGGAGCCGAAGACCGGAACCTTGCACAGGACCCGCTCGCCGGCCGGCACGCCGGTGCCGCGCCGGTAGACCAGCACGTTCATGCGGTCGTCGGCGTTGTCGGTGATCGCGACGTACTTCCCGTCGGGGCCGAAGATGTCCGGGGTGGTACCCGAACCCTGGTTGACGGAACCCGGCTTGCTGCCGGTGCCCCTGTCGTAGGCCTGCCGCCACACCACGGACGGTGTTCCGTCCGCCGTGGCGGTGAACTCGTACAGGGCATGGTCGGAGACGATCGACACACCGTCGGCGGCAACCGAGAAGGAGTTCTGGATCTCCTCGCCGGCCAGACGAATCGAACGGACAGCGCCCGTTCCCGGGTCGACGGTACCGACGCGGCCTTGCCGGGTGACCCACCAGATGCGGCCCTGCCAGTCCGGCAGCACCGACGTGATGGGGTCGCACTCCCCGCTGGGGTACAGGTTGGTCCAGGTCACGCAGTCGTGCGGGATGTGGCCGGTCAGGTTCCAGTCGTCGGCGACGGTGAACTCCCAGCTGCCGTCGGGCTGTTGACGGTGGGCGAGACGGATGATGTGCTGCCGCGAGTCCGCGAGCACCAGGCGGTCCTCATCGTCCAGGTACGAGTACGCGCCCCCGGACGTGTCCTTGAAGATCCGGGAGAAGTCCAGCCGGGTGATCGCTTCCACGGTGGACGGGCGCTGCGGCAGCTTGTACTCCGCCAAGGTCGCGAGCGTACGGGGATCGAGCAACTTGACCAGGAACCCGGTGAACGTCCCGCACACCGTGACGATCCGTCCTGCCCTGTCGAAGGTCACGTTCGCGCACTCGCCGCCGAGGGCCGCCATCTTCTCGCTGCTGACCTCCGGCGCATTGCCCAGAGGGCCGCTCCACGGGTACGTCGCGCTGCCCCAGGCGTCGGCGTGCATGCCGCTGCGGCCGTTGGCCGCCATGTAGGGATGCTGAGGCGGCTGCTCGCCGGGCAACGGCTCGGGCTCGGCGGGTTCGCCCGAGTAGGAGGCGACGAGACGGTGGCCGGGCGCCTTCGGGATCGGGTCCGCCTGCGCGGGGACCGTGGCGGCCACCAGCGTGGCTGCCACGGTCAGGGCGACGGCCGAGGCACGTCTGACTGCTGGTAAGGACATGCGACTCCTTGGTTGCGTACGACGATGCCGCGCCGTCGGTGAGGGTAGGAGCCGGCCCTTGAGGTGTCCACGCAGATGCGGGACTTTTCAAGGGACTGGAATCATTTGCCGGGCCCAGCGATCGCAGTGGTCCGGGTTTCGGGGCACTCATTGCACGTGCCCATGTGCCCACGTGCCTCTTCGGCAGCCGCCTGCGCTGCCCCCGGCGCACCGGACAGAAGGCGTTCCTCCCGCCGGCGCGGGAGGAACCGAAGGGGCAAACTCAGCCGCCGCTCTTTCGCCGGAACGACCGCTGACTGGCGGCCGGGCCGTGCGCACCTCGGATCTTCGACGCGTCGCTGCTCGCAGACAGGGTCGCCGCGTCCTCCTCCTGCCTGGCACGCTTGCGCGCCAGGGCCTCCCGGAACTTGCCCTTCAGGTCGTACTGGCCCTCCTCGTCGGGCGCCAGGGCAGGGCTCTCGGGTTCGACCGGCTCCGAACCTTCTTGCTGTGGAGACTCTGTAGTCATGGTGACCTTCCTGGGTTCGGGCAGTGTGAGCACAGCTTGTCATGCTGGGGCCCGCGCCGGCCCCGCGTCCGGCGTCGAGCGATCCGCCGCCCGTCCCACACCCCGGCAGGGCGATGTACTCGGGGATGGGCGGGTGGAAGCGCTAGGTGACCTCGTAAGGACCGCCCGGTGCTCCGCGCGGCGAACGCGGCGAGCCAAGTGCGCACCTCGTGCGCCGGGTTGCGGCGTCGATCACCCGCTTGCGGGCGTGTGTCCCGGGACGCGGCTGCGGGTGACGGCCGTTCAGCAGCACGTCCCGCTGCGCCGGGGCAGCCGTAGGTGGTGGTGCGGCCCGGCGGGTCGGTCGCCGAGCTCGGCGCGGCCAGGTCGGATCAGTTGGCCGGCCCCGTAGTTTGCCGTTGCTGGCGTGTGCAGGCGGGGCAGGTCACGAGCGGGGCGTCGATGCTGCCGGAGCGCGGTGCCACAGTCTGGCCTCGCGGAGCAGTCGGCGACAGACCTTCTCAGGGGTGCTCTCCTTGCGCAGCAGGCATGCGCCGCACCACAGATCGCCGTGAGGGTGTCGGCGGCCCACATGGCTTGTGTGGGCCGCCGGTGTGGACGATGTGCTGCGGACCGTGGCTTGATCAGACCTGGTAGCGGTCGGCGGCGAAGAGGTGGAGGTTGTCGGCGACCCAGTCGGAGGTGCGCCGCAGTCCTTCCTCGAGCGGAACCTGCGGCTCCCAGCCGGCCCACTCACGGGCGCGGGAGTTGTCGGACAGCAGCCGATGGACCTCACTGCCCGTCGGCCGCAGTCGGCTCGGGTCGACGACGATCTCGGCGTCGCGGCCGGAGGCGTTGATGAGCGCCTTGGCGAGGTCTCCGACGGAGATCTCCTGCCCGGTGCCGAGGTTGACGCTGTGGCCGAGGGCGCGGTCGCAGGCGGCCAGGGCCAGGAAGCCGTGGGCGGTGTCCGTGACGTAGGTGAAGTCGCGGGTGGGCGTGAGTGAGCCGAGCTTGATCTGCCTTGCTCCGGCGTGCAGTTGGGACAGGATGGTGGGGATCACCGCACGGGCGGACTGCCGGGGGCCGTAGGTGTTGAAGGGGCGTACGACTGTCACCGGCAGCTCGAAGGCGTGCCAGTGGGACAGCGCCATCATGTCCGCGCCGATCTTGGAGGCGGAGTAGGGGGACTGCGGCTGGAGCGGGTGGTCCTCGCTGATCGGTGCGGTACGTGCGGTGCCGTAGACCTCGCTGGTGGAGGTGTGCACCAGGCGCCGCACCTGGTGCCGGCGGCAGGCCTCGGCCACGTTCTCGGTGCCGACCATGTTGGTCTGGACGTAGGCGCCGGGGGAGTCGTAGCTGTAGGGGATGCCGATCAGCGCGGCGAGGTGGAAGACGGTGTCGCAGCCCTCGACCGCGTCCATGACCCGCCCCGCGTCCCGGACGTCGCCGGCGAGCATCTCGACGGGGCTGTGCGGGTCGGCGAGATAGGAGGCGAGGTGGCCCTTGTCGCCGTAGGGCTTGTAGTGGACGAAGGCGCGGACGCGGGCACCTCGGGAGACGAGGAGATCGACGAGAGTGGAACCGATGAAACCCTCGGCGCCGGTGACCAGCACGGTGCGTCCGGTCCAGTCGAAGTCGGCGGGCGTGGGCTGGGGAGTGGGGGTGGTCATCGGGCGATCTCCGTTTCGGTCGTCGTGGGAAGGATGGGGTGGCGGGAGGGGCGGCCGGCCAGACGCAGCACATGGGCGGCCAGCAGGTCGGCCGCCTGTGCGTGCCGGCCCGGGTGCGCGGCGGCGGACATGGCGGCCAGCCGGGACGGCTCGGACAGCAGTGGCTCGGTGAGGGCGGCCAGGCGGTCGGCGTCGGTTTCGGCGTCGGGCAGCAGCAGTCCGGCGCCCGCGTCGGTCAGGACCCTGGCGTTGTGGGTCTGGTGGTCGCCCGGCGCGTACGGGTAGGGCACCAGGACGGCCGGTGTACGGGTCGTCGCGAGCTCGGCGACGGTCGCGGACCCCGCGCGGCAGACGGCCAGGTCGGCGGCCGCGTACGCCAGGTCCATGCGGTCGAGATAGGGCACGGCGGTCGCCACCCGGTCGCCACCGGTCACGGCGAGCTGTCGGCGGGTCTCGTCCAGGGCGGCAGGTCCGGTCTTGATCAGCAGGTGTACGTCGGTCCGGTGCCGCCAGCGCTGGGCGAGGCCGGTGGCCGCTGCGGTGAGCCGGGCTGCCCCCAGGCTGCCGCCGTTGACCACCAGCAGTCGGCCCTCGACCGGAACCCCGAGCCCCCTCCGGGCCTCCGCGCGCTGCCCCGTTCGGTCCAGCGCGGCCAGTCCCGCCGCGATGGGCATGCCGACGACGTCGGCGTGCCGACTGCCGGTCAGGTGCCCCCGGCTCTCCTCGAAGGCCAGGGTGATCTGGTCGGTGAGCAGTGCAGCGAACCGGTTGGCACGTCCGGGGACCGCGTTCGATTCGTGGATGACGCTGGGCAGCCCGGCCATCCGCGCCCCGACGATCACCGGGGCACTCGGGTAGCCGCCCATGCCGACCGCGACCTGCGCGCCCTGCGCGCGCAGCACCGCCTTGGCCTGGGTGCCGGACTTGATCAGCGCCGCCGGCAGCAGGAAGCGTCTGGCGCCGAGCGACGGATCGAACGGGATCATGTCGACGGTGTGGAGGCGGTAACCGGCCTCGGGGATGAGCCGGGTCTCCAGCCCGCGCTCGGTGCCCACGAAGGAGATCACGGCGTCGGGCGCGGCTCGCCGCAGCGCGTCCGCCAGGGCCAGACCGGGATAGATGTGCCCACCCGTGCCGCCCGCGCCGATCACCACCGACAGCCGGGCCTGGGATATGTGCGGTGTCCTCATGGCGATCACGCTGCTGACCGCCTCTAAGAAGTTCCTAAGAGCGCGTTTTGGCAGGCTGTCTGCCATGAGTGGTGATGGTGGGTGCCCGAGCGCACCGAAGGTTCTGGTGGTCGACGACGAGCCGGAGGTGCGGTACGCCGTGGAGGACGGGCTCGCCGTCGAGGGCTATCAGGTGCGCGGTGCGGAGGACGGCATGGCGGCGCTGACCGCCATCGCCGACTGGGAGCCCGACGCCGTGGTGCTCGACGTCATGCTCCCCGGCCTGGACGGCCTCGCGGTCTGCCGTTGCCTGCGTTCCCTCGGCGACCGTACGCCGGTGCTGGTGCTCACGGCCCTCGGCTCTGTCAGTGAGCGGGTGGACGGTCTGGAGGCAGGAGCCGACGACTACCTGGTCAAGCCGTTCGCGCTGGACGAGCTGGTGGCACGGATCAGGGCCCTGCTGCGCCGTACCGCCGTGGCCGAGCCGGACGCGGGCAGCGAGCTGGGCTTCGCCGACCTCGTGGTCGACCCGGCAACCCGGACCGGACGCCGGGCAGGGCGCGCGATCGAGTTCAGCCGCACCGAGTTCTCCCTGCTGGAGCTGCTGCTGCGGCACCCCGGACAGGTCCTGCCCCGGGAGACGATCCTGGAACGGGTCTGGGGCCGCGACTTCGGCCCCGAGTCCAACTCCCTCGCCGTCTACGTCGGCTATCTGCGCCGAAAGCTGGAGGCGGACGGCGAGCCCCGGCTCGTCCACACGGTGCACGGAGTCGGCTACCGGCTGGACCTGCCATGACCGCAGCACGACGCCACCGCTCGCAGCCCGAGCCGCAACGAAACGGTCGACGCCGGCACGCCCGATGGCTGCGTCGCCGCCCCCTGCGAACCCGCCTGACCGTGACCGCGTCCCTGGCGGTGGCGGCCGTCGCCGTAGGCCTGTGCGCCGCAGCCTTCCTGGTCATCCGTCACCAACTGCTCCACCAGCTCGACCTGCACCTGACCCAGTCGGCGCGACTCGCGGCCCAGCAGTACCGGCACGAGCCGCCCGGCGTCGTGCAGGGCCAGTGCCGCTTCCTCGCCGCCCCGGCCTGCGCCCAGCTGATCCCCGCGCAGCCCGCTGACGACCCGGAGCAGCCGTACCTGCTGCCCGTGACCGACACCACCCGCGAGGTCGCCGCAGGCGCCCACGGGCCCTACTACAGCGAGGTGCGACTGGCGGGCCACAGCGCCAGGATGCTCACCACGCCACTGGACGAAGGCCGAGCCATCCAGGTCGCCGTACGTGCCGACACCGTCGACCGAGGGGTCCGGCAGGCCGCGGTACTGCTCACCGTCATGGGCGGGGCCGGCGTGGTGCTGGCGGGTGTGCTCGGATCCTGGGTTTCCCGCACGGGTCTGGCACCGGTCAGTCGGCTCACGGCCACCGCGGAGCGCATCGCCTCCACGCGCGACGCCCGGCACCGCATCGAGCTGCCGCCAAAAGGCTCTGGCAGGGACGACGAGATCACCCGCCTCGCGGCCTCTTTCAACACCATGCTGGACGAGTTGGAGAAGTCCGTCACCGCTCAACGCCGCCTGGTTGCCGACGCCTCCCACGAACTGCGCACCCCGCTGACCGCGCTGCGCACCAACGCCGAACTGCTGACCAGGGCCTCCCGCCTCAACGACGCCCAGCGCGACCGCGCGGCGAACGCGCTCGCCCGCCAGCTGCGAGAAGTGACCCTCCTGGTCAACGACTTGATCGAACTTGCCCGGGACGAGGAACCGGACCCGCTGATTGAGGACGTACGTCTGGCTGACGTCGTGGCTCATGCCGTCGACGCAGCCCGCGATCACTGGCCGGCCGTGCCCTTCGCGCTCTCGGCCGACCCCGACGTGCCCACCGCCACGGTCGCCGGTGTGCCTGCCCGCCTCTCCCGGCTGCTGTCGAGCCTGCTGGACAACGCCGCCAAGTTCAGCCCGCCCGGCCGGCCCGTCGAGGTCACCCTCACCACCGCCCCCGGCACGCTGGAACTGACCATCCGCGATCACGGACCCGGCATCTCCGACGAAGACCTCCCCTACGTGTTCGACCGCTTCTACCGGGCCCGCACCGCCCGTGCCCTGCCCGGTTCCGGCCTCGGACTGGCCATGGCCCGCCAGATCGCCCACGCACACGACGCCGAGCTGACGGCCGAGCACGCGTCCGGGGGAGGGGCGCTCTTCCGGCTGCGGGTTCCGTGTTGAAGCGCTTGACGCTCCGGCGAACACGGCGACGGAGCGCCGCCTGTGCGGCAGTGGTCGGCGGTATGTGCCGTACGGCTATCCGAGGTTGCGGTCCGGCCTCGAACACCGCTGAGGACGTTGCCCGCCCGGCCGACCGTGGGTTGAACGTCGCATGGACGATTGGTTCGCAGCGCTGGACGGCGCGACCCCGACCCCGACCGACCCCGCGGGATGCCCGTACTGCGCCTGTCTCCTGGCCGCACACCCGGATGACGGTGCCTCGCCCGAAGCAGAGGTGGGGGAGGACGGCGACAACTTCGCGAGGTGGCTGCGCCTGTGCATGGTGCTCGTCGCAGGGGTGAGCGTGGTGCTGACGTTGTCCGGAACGTGGGCAGGTTGAGGTGGGCAGGCACGTCAGGGCCGGTGTGGGACCGTGCCCCGCACGCCGCGGTTGGCCAGATGCCGATGGTAGATCCCGATGGTCAGATGCCGAACGATGTGGCGTAACGGTTCCGCTGGGCGGCGGGTGGCTGGCATCTTGCAACAGCGAAAATCGGACCCAATGTTGACCAGTTGTTGATCAGTGCATCCAGGCTCGGGTGCCGAACGAGGCGCAGGCCTGTGAGGCGATGAGGGCGGCGGCGTGCAGGCCTTGGACGAAGCTCTGAGCGGTCAGGTGCCGCTTGTCGGCGAGGTGATGGGTGAGGGCTCCGTGCAGGATGTCTCCCGCGCCGAGAGTGTCCGCCACCGGCACGGTGGGCACCGCGATGGTCCCGCTGTCGTCGGGGCCTGCCCACACGATGGGCCCGCCTCCCTGCGTGACCGCCGTCCAGGCGACCCCGTGGCGTCCGAGAAATTGCAGAGTGTCGGTGGGGGTGTGGGCGCCAGGCGGGTGGAAATCGGCGGAGCAGACGGCCACGTCGATCCACGGCAGGAGGTCCTGTGTCCCCGGCTTCCAGCTGCCTGCGTCGAGGACTATGCGGCGGCCGGCGTCTCGCGCGGCTCGGGCGGTGGCCGTGGCCAGTTCCATGTGATGGCCGTCGAGTTGGACGATGTCGCAGGCTGCCACCAGCGGGTCCAGATCGTCGGGTGGGGCGAGCCGGTGTCCGGAGGCATTGGTCGAGGCGACGGCGCGTTGTCCGCTGGAGGCGGTGACCATGATGGAGGACACAGCGGGCGGGTCGGTCGACTGAACGGCCAGGTCCGACACGGTCACTCCTGCCCGCTCCAGGTCGGCCTTGATCGCGAGCCCCAGCGGGTGGGAGCCGATCGCCGTGAGCAGCCTGGCTGAGCCCCCCAGGTAAGCGAAGGTCACGGCCGCGTTCGCAGCCGGGCCGCCGGCTGCCACGGTCTGTTCGCGGGCGGTGAGTTTCTCGTCGGGCGCTGGGACGTGATCGACGAGCTGGATGACATCCAGTGTGCACAGGCCGACGAACAGCCCGTCAGGTCGGCTTGTCTTTCGTGGCCCCATCCAGTTACAACTCCTCTCGCCCCGGCGCCGCGCCCGGGGAGTCACGTCGTGGACTCGCCGCTCCCCCGAGATCAACGGGCCCGGTTCCTTCATCCGTGCCCCGGCCCGCCGTGACCCATCCGCCCGCCCGCTGGTGGCTTGACCGCCGCGTCCAACGTGTCCCTTGCACAGACGCACTCCCTGATCAAAACCCGCCGTGCTCGCCCTGGCCAGCGGTGTGGCGATCGACGCCGTCGCCGTCCGCGTGACGCTCGTACCGGCGGTGCTCGCTCTCGCCGGCCGGAGCGCCTGGTGGCTGCCGCGCCGGCTGAACCGGATCTTTCCCGATCTCGACGTCGAGGGAGCCAGCCTCCAGAAGGCCCCGGCGACGGATGACAGGCAACTCCGGCTCGATCCGTGCCGGTCGGCCCGCCGCATCCGCGAGTATCTGCGGCGACGTGGCTTCCGGTACGCGATCCTGACGAAGCGGGCCGCGCTGTCCCGGGGCACCTGCGCGGCATCCCATCCCGGCCTCCCCTACAGTACGTCCGTGGAAATCAAGTGCACCCAGTGCCAGGCCGCTGATCTGCAGCCCGGGTTCGTTGAAGACGGCGGCGACCACGCGAGTGGGTATTCCCGTTGGATACCCGGGCCACTGGAGCGGGGCATCTTCGGTGGAGCCAAGCGCTGGGGGCGTCCGCGGTACCGGATAGATGCCTACCGGTGTTCTTCCTGCGGCCATCTCGAACTCTTCGCCCCGCACGAGGTCTGACGTCACTCCACGTTGTCCCGTACGGAGGCTCGCCGCGCCCACCCCGACCGGGACATCGGCTCAGGGGAGGTCGAACAGATCGAGATTCAGGTGGGCCACTTGACCTCGCCCGCGGCGCGATCCCGCCCTTCGAAGACACTCTCGTCCGAGGCCGATGCCCTCCACTTCTCCGGACCTTCCGGGTCGCGCCCAGTGAGCGCCGCAGGACGGTCTCCTGCCGGCGCTCCAGGACGGAGATGACCAGCAGGAGCAAGCGCGACGGGCTCACCTCAGCCGTCGAGCTCACGGCATCGGACAACGCCATCTGTCGGATCGTCGCAGGGCGCCCGCTGCTGCTCGACCCGGAGCACGCCGTGGACATGGCGGAGAACCCCGTGTACCGGGCCGGCCGCCCCGAGGACCGACGAACGGCAGGTGTTCGCAGCCCTGCTCAGGACGGTGCGCCAGTTGACCGGGGCAGCCAAGGAGGCCCTCAGGGCCAGCCCGTGATCTGACATCCCTGCACCGTCGCTGCACTCATCCGTCAATCGAGCCTCCGGTGGCTACCGCTGCGAGGCACGACCGATGCCACGGAGGTTGAGCGAGTGGGTCAAGAGACCGTGGCCGCCGGTGGGTTCCATCGATGGGTGCGCGGCACGTCTCGGGAGACGCCATAGTCCTGCTTGAGCTGTTCGGGGATGGCGTAGTGCATGACCCGCCCGCGGGTGAGGGAGGACAGCTCGAGGACGGTGGTCAGGTGGCCGAGACGGTCCAGGGCCCAGGCGCCGAGCGGGGAGCGGTCCTCGATGGTTTCGAGGATGCCGAGGAGGTGGGGCAGGGCCTTGACGACGCCGTCCCATGGCGTCAGCGGCACGTGGAGCCAGTCGGCGCAGGTGTCGCCGATGAGGTGGCGGATGAGGGCGGAGACGATCGGATCGAAGAAGGTGCCGGGCACGACCTCCTCGTAGAGGTCGATGAGTTGCCGGGTCAGGTGCGTGCCCTCCTCGGAGGGCCCCATGTGCCGGATCATGTACAGATCGAGGAACGCGCGCGCCTCCTCCAGGGTTTCGGGGACCGCGTCCTGGTCGACGCCGAGCATGGCCCCGACGACGCGCCACGCGTAGAAGTAGGCTTCGGCGCCTTCCTGTGACAAGTGGATGCCGAGGCGGTGCAGGCTGTCCAGGACGAGCAGGGAGAAGAACATCTGACCGCCGATCATGTCCTCCTGGCAGATCGGCGTCCCCAGCGCGATGGTGTCCCACCGGTTCTCGCGCTTGAGGTGGTGGCGGATGGAGGCGTGCAGGAGGCGCACCTTCTGGGCGGCGGGGATGAAGCGGCTGCCGCTCTCGAAGGCGTCCGGCTGCATCAGGTAGACGGTGAACTGACCCGTCTCCGCCATGCGTTTGGAGGGGTGCTTCAGTCCGTGGGTGGCCGAGAGCAGTCTTGCGACGTGCGGGACGACGTAGCAGGCGGGCATGGAGGCGAAGGAGAGCGCGGTGGAGATGTGCACGTTGTTGTCGATGAAGAAGAGCCGGGCCTTCTCCATCTCCGCCCAGTCCACCCAGGACGGCGGGACTCGGGTGGCCTCAAGGTACTCCCGGGCGACATCGGGCAGCCCGTCCGGCAGGGGAGCCCCGGCGGTGGAGACGTAGCGCATCAGGGTGTTGAACGTGCCTACCTGGCCGCTTTCGAAGAGTGCGGCGACGGTGGCGTCGGCGAGTTCGTCGCCGCCGTGCCGTAGGGCGTCCATGGATGCCTCGGTGTAGGTCATGGCGGGGCTCCTTGCTTCTTCGGGACCGTCGACGACCGACGGGGGTCGACGACCGATGGGGGGCGGCGGCCGGTCGGAGGGTCCTCGGCCGGGCATGGCGTGGTTGTGCCAACCGGGATGTAAAAGTTCAGGACTGGCGGTCCGCCGCGGACTGCGCCAGCGTGGCCAGAGCACTCGTGGCATGTGCCGGTACGGCCAGCTCGTGGAGAGCTCCGAGTGCCTCCTGGACGCGTGCGCTGATCATGTCCTCGATGCGGTCGGGTGCCCCGAGCCGGCGCATCACCTCGCGCACCGCGTCCAGCGCATCCGCGTCCGGACGGCGCCGGCCGAGCAGGGCGCGCAGCCGTTCGCGGTCTGCGTCACCGGCAAGGCGCCAGGTCTCTGCCAGCAGGGCCGTGGGCCGGTGGCCGCGCACGTCGTCGGCGTTGGCCTTACCGGTGCGTTCCGGGTCTCCGAACAGGCCGAGCAGGTCGTCCCGCAGCTGGAACGCCTCGCCCAGCGGCAGCCCGTATGCGCAGTAGCCCTCACGCAGCCTCGTCCCTGCCCCGGCCAGGGCGCCGCCGATCAACAGGGGCTGCTCGACGGTGTACTTGGCGGTCTTGTAGCGGATCACCTTCAGCGACGCGGTGGTGTCCGGACCGGCTCCGGTGCGCAGGATCTCCAGGCACTCGCCCGCGATCAGCTCGCGAGCCATCACCGACCACAGGGGGCGAGCCCGGGCGAGGTATGCGGCGGGCAGCCCGCTGGTGGCGAACAACTGCCCGGCCAGCGCCATCAGCAGGTCCCCGACCAGCATCGCCAGCGACCTCGCATTGGCGTCGCTGCGCGGACGGCGCCGCACGGCACCACGCAGCGCGATGTGCGCTGTGGGGCGCCCGTGCCGCAGCGGACTGTCGTCGATGAGATCGTCGTGCACGACTGCGGCGGCGTGCACCAGCTCCATGGAGGCCGCCGCACGCACCAGTGCGTCGCTGTCCGGCTGCCCCACCGCACGCCAGCCCCAGTAGCAGAAGGCCGCCCGCAGCCGCTTGCCCTCCGCGACCGCCGCCTCCAATTGCTCGGCCACCGGGGTCAGGAGCGGGTCGATCGCGGCGAACTGGTCGGCCTCCTGGGCGACGAACTGGTGCAGTACCTCGTCGATTCGGGTCTTGAATACGGCCGGCTCCCACCGGTCAGATGCCATCGGCGGCCTTCCGGGACTGCGCGTGCCGGGCGAGGATCTCCAGGTGGGCCGGGGGCACGGCAGCGTACCGATCCAGGGCCAGGCGCCCGCGCGCCATCAGCTCGTTCTCGGCCTGCGCTGCCAGCTCTGCGGAATCCGAGCGGCGCAGCAGCCCTCGCAGCGTCCCCACGGCCGAGCCCAGCGTGCTCACCGCCAAATCGGTCAGCCCGGCCACGAGCAGCACCGCCTGCTCGTCCAAGCCGTCACGCCGTCCCGCTTGTCGCGTCATGCTCTCCCCCACCCCACAGAACGTCCCAGTGGCGCCGGTCACGCGCCGTGCTTCCGAGCATCGGTCAGACCGGGCGCGACAGCAGAAGAACTCACTATCGAGGGATCACATCGCTCCTGAGTACGGATCAACGGCGGGGCATACCTGGCCGACCTTGGCCCTGTCCGGCAGGTGCAGGCGCTCGCCCCGGAACTGTGCCCGCAGTGCGCGGTCATGTGTGACCAGGACGATTGCGCCCGTGTAATGGGCCAGCGCGGCCTGCAGTTCTTCGACCAGCGTGGGGGAGAGATGGTTCGTCGGCTCGTCGAGCAGCAGGAGGTCGGCGGGCTCGGTGACCAGCCGTGCCAGTTCCACGCGGCGGCGCTGGCCGTACGACAACTCGCCGATGCGGAGGCGGAGTTCCGCCGGGCGGAAGAGGCCGAGGGCCAGCAGGGCGTCCGCGTGCTCGTCGGCGGAGCCCACACGGCCCAGCGCGAACGCCTCCGCCACCGTCAGGTCCGACGGCCAGGGCGTCTCGTCCTGGCGCAGATGGCCCACCCGACCCGGCACCCGCACCGAGCCCTCGTCGGGCCGCAACTCACCTGCGAGCAGCTTCAGCAGCGTGGTCTTGCCCGCGCCGTTGGGGCCGGTGACCAGTAACCGGCCGGAAGGGCCGAGGGTGAGGGAGTCCAGGTGAAGGCGGTGTCCTACGCGTACGTCCGACAGCTGTACGGAGGGGAGCTCCGCCGCTGACGTATCTGTGCCGTCCCCCGCCGTCCCGATGCGCGCGGTGAAGGTCAGCGGCTGCGGTGGCGGCGCCACCGGGTTCGCCGTCAGCCGGCCGACCCGCTCGCGCGCGTTGCGGATACGGGCCATCGCGCCGTGCGCCCGGCCGCGGGCCCGGAAGCCGCCGTGGCCGAAGTTGGCCAGCGGGGTCTTGCGCGGGATGCCGTCGAGGCGGACCCCATGGCCGGCCGCCAGCCGCTCGTTGCGGGCCAGTTCGGCCCGCCACTCCTGGTGCTCCTGGAGCCGGTTGCGGCGTTCCGCGGCCTTGGCGGTGCGGTAGCCGGCGTAGCCGTCTCCGTACCGCGTGACCTTTCCCGCCTCGGCCTCCAGGACCGTTGAGGTCAGGCGCTCCAGGAAGACGCGGTCGTGGGTGACCGCGAGCACAGTGCCGCGGTGTGCCCGCAGCTGCGCCTCCAGCCATTGAACGGCATGGTCGTCCAGGTCGTTCGTCGGCTCGTCCAGGAGCAGCAGCTCCGGACGGCCGGCGAGAACGGCGGCCAGGGCCAGTCGGGAGCGTTCGCCGCCGGAGAGGGTGCCGAGTCGCCGGTCGCGGGGGAGCGCGGGCAGGCCGAGATGGTGCAGGGCGAGGTCCACGCGGTGGTCGGCGTCGTAGCCCTCGCGCGCCTCGAAGCGTTCGAGGAGAGCGGCGTACGTGGCGAGCGCCGTCGGGTCCGCGCCGTCGCCGAGCGCCTGCTCGGCTTGCCGCAGCTCGGCCTCCAGTGCGCGCAGATCCGCGAGGGCCAGGTCGACGGCGTCCTGGACGGTGTGGGTCGGGGGCAGGGGGATGGTCTGCGGCAGGTAGCCGATGCCGTCGGCGGCGGTCACGATCAACTCGCCGTTGTCCGGGCGTTCCTGGCCTGCGATCAGCCGCAGAAGGGTGGACTTGCCGGAGCCGTTGTCACCGATGAGCCCAACCTTCTCACCCGGCTTCAGGGTGAAAGAGACCTGGTCGAGGACGGTGCGGCCGGGATAGCGCTTGGTGACGTGGTGAAGGGTGAGTTGTGAGCAGTGCATGAATGGGTCCTCCTGGCCGCGGGCTTCGCCCCGGGCCGGATCGGGTGGATGAGAGGGCACGGTGGGGCGCGGCGATGGCGGAGCGGTGCTCTACGCCGTCGGCGCCGGCTTTCTCACAGGGAACCCATGCGGAGGACGGTACGACATGGTGGAGACTTTGGCAAGACGATACGTCTCGTCACGTAGGTGGGTGTCATCGTTGTGGCGCCGCCTTACGGAGGCGGGTGCTGGTCATGGCGCTGCGCTGGCTACAGCCTTTCAACTGCTCGGGGTTGCATGGCCGGAGCATCTGGTGGGCCGGGACGCAAGCGGAGGATCACCGAGGCCGCGGAGGGCCCGGCCGTCGACATCCGGGTGTCCAAGACCTGCCCCCGTACGTGCGTATCCACTGCGGCAGCCGCCCCTCGACCTGTCCGGTCCAGCGGCTCTGGCGCGTGTGAAGGAAGCCGCACGACTCGACGACCCGGACCGCAGTGATTCCCGTCCGGGGATCCGCTCCGCCGGCCCACCTCACCTGTCTGTGGGGAACCCGGCGGTGAGATGAGCCAACAGCTGCCCCGGTGCGTCCTCCTGGAGACGGTGGCCCGCGCCCTCGATCCAGTGCAGCTCAGCGTGTGGGATGCGCTGGTGCAGCCATTCGGCGTACTTCGGGGGGAGGATGCGATCCTCGCGACCCCAGAGGAGGCGTACCGGAAGGGACATGCCACCCAGCAGGTGCTCGTACGCGGGGGTGTCCGCCTGCCTGTTCGGTTCTCTTGAGCGCAGACTCCGTCCTTCAGGGCCGGGTTGGCTCTTCCTCGCAACGGAGCCGCGCAGCGGCGGAGTTCACTGCGTTGTCAGTGGCCTCCACTATGGTGATCACGTTGCTTCGAGAGGGGGTGTTCTCGTGCTTTCCGGCCGCAGGTACCGGCTCAAGCTCACTGCCGGGCAGGCTGCAATGTGTGAGGAGTTTGGGAACATCTGCCGCGCGGTGTGGAACACCGGACTCGACCAGCGCCGCCAGTACCGGCGGCGCGGGGTGTGGATGAACTACGTGCCCCAGGCCGCCGAGCTGGCCGAAGCCAAACGGGACCACGCATGGTTGAAAGCGGCGCCTTCTCACGTGCTTCAGCAGACGTTGAAGGATCTGGACCGGGCCTGCCGGGACCACGGAACATTCAAGGTGAGGAAGACATCCGCGTGCTCCAGGACGAGCTGGGAGAGTCCTCGCTCCCCCGGCACTACTCCGCTCAAGCGCGGCAGCGCGAGTACGGCGAGTATGGCCGCACGGCCCGCCCCACCGGTCGATCAGCGTGGGAAGACAGCTCCGAGACGGCTCAGATCCGACGGTTGCCGTCGATCCCATGGCTGCCGGCTTCGCTGAAGACCCCCGAGCCAAGGGCCGAGCATGCGATTCAGGGGTAGCTCCATGCCATCGCTGCGGTGCTCCTGGAGGAGCGCTAGGGCACGACAGGCGAGGCCACTGAGATCTGCGACGGGCCATCGGTATGGGGACGAGGAGGTCTGATCGCCCCGCTGAATGCTGCGAATGCCACGGCAGCGAAAGGGCCCGGGACTGATCGGTCAGCCGCCGAACAGGGCTGCCTCGCTGGGGGAACGTCTGGGCGGGTCGGCGTGCACGGTGCTGGTGTTCCTTACTCTCTACCCCTCCCTCAATGTCCCGCTTGCCGCTGCCGCGTTGTGGCGATGGTCCGGGACGGGCGCGGGGCGGGGGTGGGGGAGGCGTGGGACGGAGCCGTAGCGGCGGTTTCTGGCTGTGTACTGTTCGATCGCTTTCCACAGGTCGCGCCGGTCGAAGTCGGGCCAGCGGGTGTCGAGGACCATGAGTTCGGCGTAGACGGCCTGCCAGGGCAGGAAGTTGGAGGTGCGCATGTCGCCGCCGGTGCGCAGCAGCAGGTCGACATCGGGCAGTTCAGGTACATGTAGGTAGCGGCTGAAGGCGTGCTCGGACAGGGCGCCGGGGTGGATGTCGCCGGTGGATGCCTCTTGGAGGAGTTTGGCTGCGGCCGCGGTGATCTCGGCGCGCCCTCCGTAGTTGACGCATGCCGTCAGGGTCAGGCCGGAGCGGGTGTGGGTCGTCCGCTCGGCTTCGGTGAGGGTTTCGATGACGTCGGGGGGCAGGCCCGTGGGCACTCCGGCCCACCGCACGCGTACGTCCAGCGGCCTGGTGCCGTCGTACAGGCGGCGCAGGCCGGCTGGGATCTCGCGCATGAGCGCCTGCAGTTCGTCGGCAGGGCGCTTCCAGTTCTCGGTGGAGAACATGTAGACGGTCAGGTGGCTGAGGCCGATTTCGAGTGCGCCGTGGACGACATCGATCAGCGCCTCGGCACCTGCCCGGTGACCTTCGGTGCGGGGCAGGCCCCGGGCGGTGGCCCAGCGGCCGTTGCCGTCCATGATGATTGCGACGTGGCGGGGCGTCGCGTCGGCGGGGAGTTGGGGTGGGCGGGCGCCGGACGGGTGGGGGTCCGGTTCGGCGAGCGGCCGTTGCTGCTCGCCGATCGAGCGCACTGCCTGGGCCAGACTCTGCCTGGCGTCCGTAGGGGGTGGTTCGCCGGTCTCCGACGCCGGTGACGGGCGCAGGGGGAAGGGGAACAGGCTCCAGGCGAGTGCTGCCTTTGCCCGGGCGGGGGCGAGCAGCCTTTGACGCTGCTGCCAGGGCAGGGCGGGCCGACGGTGCAGCAGTGCTCCGGGGATGTCGGCCGCCGTGGCGAGCCGCAGCCGGTACAGGTCGCGGTAGGTGCCCAGGGCGATGCCTACCGCCGGATGCAGGACCGGCGGCAGCACCGCCCGGTCGAACCACTGGCGCGCCCTGTCGGTGAGTTGGTGAACCATCTGCTCGAAGGCCGGGGTGGGGCGCCGGGCGAGCAGGTCTTCGCGGCGTACCCCGGCTTCCTCCAGCGCCTCGGCTGGGAGTGGAACGTGGCCACGGGTGAGGTCGGGGGCCAGGTCCACGAGGGCGTCGGTGAGGTAGATGGCGTCCACCACCGACTGCCAGGCCACGGCCGCTTCGGGCGCGCCGGCGGCCATCGTCTCCGGTTCGAGGGGCAGACCGGCCGCTCTGATCAGCAGAGAGGCCGTGCGCAGCACGAGGGGGGTGTTGATCAGGCTGGAGTAGCGCCGCCATTCCTGCCAGGTGGCGAACTCGCGCCCGTGGACGTCCTGGCGCAGCTCCTCGAAGAGGGTGTGCAGGAACGCGGTCGACAGGTTCCAGGTCTGCGTCGTGTGGATGAGTGCGTGCCGTACGGGGTCGGTACTGCGGCCGTCGCGCAGGTCCGCGTCGAACGCCGAGATCCACGCCTCCAACCGCCGGGCGCGGTCCTCAGCGCTGCCGTCGGTGGCGTCGGCCAGGTCGTCCACGGCACGCACTGCCCCGTACAAGGCCCATGTGGCCAGACGCAGTGGCGGAGGCAGCAGCAGGGACGTGGCGTACTCGATCTCGCCTGTGTCGCGTGTGGCGCGACGGCATACCTCGAAGCCGCGGCGCAGCAAGGGGTCGTGGATGCCGCCGCGCCGGTAGACGTCGCCGACGATCGTGCGGGGACCGGCAGGCATCAGTTCGCCCCACCTTCGTCATCGGTGGCGTGGGCTGCTGTGGGCGGTACCCAGGCGAGGGCCAGGGCACTGCCAAGGGCGGCAAGCAGGAAGCCGACCAGCAGGCCGCCGAGGTTGGCGGCGATCAGGCTGACAAGCGACAGGACGCCGGCCAGCACACCGGCGAAGTGGCGCAGCGCCGGGTTCCACCAGGTGGTCGCTCCCGACGCGAGCAGCAGAGCGCCCACGGCCCAGGAGGACGCGCCGGCGAGGCCGGTGAACTGCAGGAAACCCAGTCCGGCCCAGGAGACGGAGATGAGTTCCAGCCCGCCGAGCCCGAGCAGCAGGCCGGCCAGGAAGGGGCGGTGGCCGCACCAGAGCCGCCACCGGCTCACATCACTGTCGCTGACGATGGCTGTCACGACGTTCCCTTGGCCTTCCCGCTGTGGCAGCCGCCAGTCCCGCGGTTGACGGCGATGTCGATCTCGTGGGCGGTGATCGTGCCGGCCGTGAAGGCATGCGGCTGTGTCGTCACCCGGCGCCCGTCGACGTTCTGTGCGCCCACGGAGAACAGCCCGGTCGGTTTCTGCGGCGACAGCTGCGGTGTGTTCAGCCGGGCGCCCGTCAGCGTCACGGACTCGGCCGTGGCCATGTGCGTCTCCACCGACAGGCCCGCGGCCGACGCTCGCCCGATGCGCACTGTGACCGTGACCGGACCGACGACGGGCAGTTGTGCGGTGGACGTGGTGCAGGCGTTCTTGACCTCGCCCTTCTCCAGCCGGGTGACCAGGGCCGGCAGCACACCGCCCCGGCCCGAGACGCCAGGAGAGGCAGTCACGTTCGAGCCGGACACGCGCTCCGCGTGCACGGTGAGCGGAACCTGTCCGGCGAAGGCCATGGACACCATCCCCGCAGCGTTCCCGGCCAGCAGCACGGAGGCGCTGACCAACATGGGCGTCAATGCGACGACGAAGCGCACCCTGCTCGTACGTCCCGTTCGCGGACGATTGCCTGCCCGGCCGGGCCGCTGCGGCTTCTCGCGGCAATGAGACGGTTCGGGGTCATCGGAAAAGATCACGAGCGGCCCAACGAGCCCTGCTACCAGGAGTGTCGGCCATCACACTATCCGTTGAACGTCACCTCCGGGCCCGTGACGTCCCGGCCCTGGGGGAGTTCACCGGGCGATGACGAGCCGACCGACCAAACCGCTTGCCGAAACGGGGACGGAGTCCCTGCTGGGACGCTCCATCGGACAGTGGTCCTTCTTGCTGGTCTTTCCTCGCGCCATCCTGCTGCAGGTGGCGCACCCGGCGGTGGGGGCCGGTGTGGCCCAGCATTCCGTCTACCGCACCGACCTCTGGCAGCGCGGCTACCGGACGCTGGCCCACCTCCAGCGCCTGGCCCACGCGGATCCGGCCGACGGTGAACGGCTCGGCCGGCAACTGAGGCGATGGCATCGCGACATCCACGGCGTCGACAGCCACGGACGGCCCTACCACGCCCTGCGGCCCGAGCTGTTCCTGTGGGTGCACGCCACCTATCTCGACAGCATCCTCACCCTGTGGGATCTGCGCGGCAGGCCACTGGACGCCGAGGACCGAAGGCAGTTGTACCGCCAGTGGCTCCGTGTCGGCCGGTGCCTGGGTCTGCGCGATGAGGAACTCCCGCCCGACCTCGACGCTTTCACCGCCTACTTCACCGCCACGCTGACTTCCCTCGAACACACCGAACCCGTGCAGCACCTCCTCGGCCCGGCCCCGTTGACCCCACCCCGGCCGGTCTCCGGCCTGCCGCTCGCTGCCGCGTGCTTCCGGGCCTTCGGACGGGTGCTGTTCCCCCACCTGACCAGGATGACCGTAGCCCTGCTGCCTCTCGAAGCCCTCGCCGCCATCGGCCTGCCCCCCGCCAACCGCGCGTACTCAAACCTGGCCCGTGGCCTCGCCCGTGCCCTCAACGCCGTTCCCTGGCGGCGTGTGCCGTACAGCGCCAGCGTCTGTAGCTCTCACAACCGCTGACAGAGCCCGATCGAAGGGCACACCGACCGCCCGCATGTCGAGCCCGGACCCCGACCAGCGGCGTCAGGCCGAGGACGACCGCTCGTGGCAGCCCGGAATGTGCGAAGCGGGCATGCTCTTCCAGCGCGGCAGCCTGTTCCTCATCGGGCAATCCCTGCCAGCTGCGGCATATGGCGCGGTCCGCCACGCACGATCAGGCAAGCGGAAGCGCGTCCATGTAGCTGTTCGATGGGCGCTCCACCTTCTTCACGGTACGGACATCCAGGGCGACCTCGGCGGACCTCGTGCCCAGGGTGCCGCGGGGGTGCCAGGCGCCCGTCACCGACACCCAGGTGTCCGCTTTCGGCGCCGTGACCCCGTACACGCGCACCTTCACCGACTGGACGTCTGCGGCACAGCAGCTGATCAACAATCGGGTCAGATACCAGCGGTCGCCCTCCCCGGCCGGCGTCAGGAAGCCCGTCATCAGTACGGTCCTGCCCTTGATCGCCCGGGTGCGGTCCTGCTGCACACGGTTTGTGAAGTCGCGAAGGGTGATGGGGAGGGGCGAGGTCGCGGGCAGCGGGTTGAAGTCCTCGTCCCGTGCGTCCTGCGGTTCGACGACACTGGGCGATTCCCGGGCCGCCGTGTAGGCGCCGAGCGCCGGCGGGGCGTGGAAGAGGAGGCTGAGTGCGGGAAGGAAGAGCAGCCAGGCGACGTGGGGCGTCGGGTGCGCTTCGTGGGTTCGTGCGCTGCGGTACGCCGCCCTGGCCTCCGCCAGCCCCAGCGCCAGCAGGACGACCCCGGAGGCGATCAGCAGCGGGCGCATGCCCGGCTTTACATACCGCAGGAACACGTCGGTGAAGAGGGATGCCTGCAGCAGTCCGAGACCGCTGAGGACGAGCAGGAGCACCTGTACGGGCCGTTTCACAGCAGCATTCCTCCGATCAGCGCGCTGCACACGATGGCCACCACCGTCGTCGCGGCGGAGAAGCGGACCGCGAACGCCCGCCCGAACGTGCCAGCCTGCAGGGCGATCAGCTTTACGTCGACCATCGGGCCGACCACCATGAACGTCAGCCGCGCGACCGGCGAGAAACCGGACAGCGAGGCCGCCACGAACGCGTCCGCCTCCGAGCAGACCGCGAGCAGGATGGCCAGTGCCGCCAGGAAGAGCACCGACAGCCAGGCCGAGTCGGCGAACGTGTCGAGGGCCGAAGGAGGCACGGCGACGTTGAAGGTGGCTGCGGCCAGCGCGCCCAGCACCAGGAAGCCGCCGGCGTGGAGGAAGTCGTGCTGGAAGCCGCTGCGGAACTCCGTCCAGCGGCTGTGTCCGTGTTGGTGCCCGGTGTGCCGTACGGTCGGCCGCAGCCACTCCTCCTTGCCCAGCCACAGCCACAGCCAGCCCATCGCGGTGGCCGCAAGGAGCGAGGCGAGCAGCCGCGCCAGCACCATCTCGGGTCGGCCGGGGAAGGCGACGGCCGTGGCGGTCAGGACGATCGGGTTGACGGCCGGCGCCGACAGCAGGAACGCGAACGCGGCGGCGGGCGTGACCCCGCGTCCGATCAGGCTGTTCGCGACCGGCACCGACGCGCACTCACAACCCGGCAGAACCACCCCTGCGGCCCCGGCGACCGGGACCGCCAGTGCCGGCCGCTTCGGCAGCAGTCGGGTGAACACTGATGCCGGCACGAACGCGTTGATCGCCCCGGACAGCGCCGTGCCCAGCAGCAGGAATGGAACCGCCTGCACGATCACGGCCAGCGCGACCGTCCGCCAGGCCTGCATCACCGGCGTCTCCGCCGACCCCCCGACGAGGTAGAGCGCCGTACCGGGCAGCACGGCGGCACCCAGTAGCAGGAGCGGCCAGTGCCGCGGCCAGCCGGGACTTGCCTGCCCGGTAGGCGCCGAAGCCTCTTGAGCTCGAACTTGAGTCTCCTGCATCCCCACTCCGGCACATCACATGTCGTTCACAAGTGCGGATCAACATACCGGGCCCGGGCGCAGGGCCACGCACTGCTGCGGCCGTCTACCGGAGATGAGCGCACCAACTCGAATTGGACGGTCGAGATGGCCTGGAGTTTCAGTGCCCCGTCACGGTGGTGAGGGGGTCTTGCTCGTGCGCGCAGCTCTCGTCGAAACCGTAGGTGTCCCAGGCGGGGAAGGGGTCGGAAGCGGGCAGGGCTTCGCCTTCCTGCATGAGGCAACCGGTCAGGCTCGCCCGCAGCGGCTCCGCGTCCAGCTGGGTTCCGATGAAGACGAGTTCCTGGGCGTAAGGGCTGTCGGTGTCACGAGCGGAGGAAGGCTCGAAGCGCGCCACCGAACCGGCCTGCGACCACAGTCCCGTCACACGGGGTCGGCTGGCGAGGGTGAAGAAGCCTTTGGACCTGAGAACCTGCCCGTAGGCGCCGCTGTCCAATGCCTCCGTCACGAACGTCCACAACCGCCCGGGGTGGAAGGGTGTTCCGGAGCGGAAGACGGTCGAGGAGATGCCGTACTCCTCCGTCTCGGGAACGTGGTCACCGTTGAGTTCCCTGACCCACCCCGGGGCCTGTTGCGCTCGCTCCAGGTCGAAGCGGCCGGTACCCAGGACCTCGCCGACCGGTACACGGCCCCGTACGGCCGGCACCACGCGGGCGGCGGGGTTGAGCCGTGCCAAGGTGGCCCGCAGCCGGTCGGCGGACGCGGCGTCGACGAGATCGAGCTTGTTGAGGACCATGACGTCGGCGAACTCGATCTGGTCCATCAGCAGGTCGCTGACAGTGCGTTCGTCGTCCTCGTACTGGTCCAGGCCCCGTTCGACCAGTTCGTCACCTCCGGCCAGCTCGGGCAGGAAGTTGGCGGCGTCCACGACCGTGACCATCGTGTCCAGCCGGGCCAGTTCGCCGAGGGTGGCGCCGTCGTCGCGGGCGAAGGCGAAGGTGGCCGCCACCGGCATGGGTTCGGAGATACCGGAGGATTCGATGAGGAGGTAGTCGAAACGCCCCTCGCGCGCCAGTCGGTCCACTTCCTCCAGCAGGTCGTCGCGCAGGGTGCAGCAGATGCACCCGTTGGTCATCTCGACCAGACGTTCCTCGGTGCGGGACAGAGCGGCCTCGCCGCCGCGCACGAGGGCGGCGTCGATGTTGACCTCGCTCATGTCATTGACGATGACGGCGACGCGCAGACCCTCGCGATTACCGAGGACGTGGTTGAGCAGAGTGGTCTTTCCGGCACCGAGGAATCCCGACAGCACGGTGACGGGAAGGCGCCGCGAGGGGGCGTAGGTCATGCCGGGGTCAGCCTTCGGGGCGGAGCAGGCCACGCTCGTACGCCTTGGCCAGCCGCTGGGGGATGCGGTACGGCACGCCGTCCACCGTGAGCGTCACCAGCTGCGGCGTCGTGGCCTTCCATTGCGCGCGACGGTGCCGGGTGTTGCTGCGCGACATCTTGCGTTTGGGTACGGCCATGAGGACCTCCGGGTGCGATCGGCGAGCGAGGCAGACGATACATGAAAATGGATGTCATTACGATTGATGCCCTCGCGCACCCGGACGGATCCCGCGCGGTGCCCTCCCGTGGCGGTACCACGCCACTGTCCCGGATCGACGAGGGGCGCCGGACGGATCGAGCGAGGGTGCGCACCGGATGCTCGCGTCGACTCGGTACCCGTGCCCGACTCGCTAGCCGGCTGCGGCTACGGCGCGACCGCCCGCGCCCGGCTCGCCGAGCATCCGGACGTCGACATGATCGCCCTGACCGGCTCGGTCGCCAGCGGCCGCGCCGTGGCCCGGGCCGCCGCCGAGAGCCTCAAGCGCGTCCACCTCGAACTCGGCGGCAAGGCACCGGTGGTGATGTTCCCGGACGCCGATCTGGCCGCTGCGGCTTCGGGATTGCGCGTCGCGGGCTTCTGGAACTCGGGCCAGGAGTGCGGCGTCGCCTGTCGCGCACTGGTCCACGAGTCGGTCGCCGAGCGGTTCGTCGAGCAACTCGTCGACGAGGTGGAGGCGTTGGTCGTCGGCAAGCCGACCTGCGGCGAGGACGTGGAAGTCGGTCCCGTGGTCTCCAAGGCCATTTCGACTGCGTGTGCGGGTACTTGGAGCGCGCGAAGAAGGACGGCGTCCGAGTGGCGACCGGCGGGCAGTCTCTCGACGGCCCCGGCTACTTCATCGCCCCGACCGTCTCGACTGACGTGTCCGAAGGCACCGAGGTCGCCCGCGAGGAGATCTTCGGCCCGGTGATCACGGTCGAGACCTTCGCCGACGAGAGGAGGCGGTACGACGGGCCAACGACGTCCCGCTCGCTCTGTCGGCGTCGGTGTGGACGGAGAAAGCCCGCCTCAGTCACGACATCCCGGCGAGGCTCGACCTCGGGACCGTCTGGGTCAACTCCCGTCTGGTACTGGTCGGAGAGGTCCCCTGGGACGGCTTCAAGGGCTCCGGCTACGGCCGCGACCTGTCGGTCTACGCCCTGGACGACTACTCGCGGACCAAGCACGTCATGTACAACCACGGGTGCTGACACGGGAGCTGGGAAAGCCGGGTGGAAGGCGTGGAAGGCATGGCAGGATCACGGCCATGTCCCTCCGCGTTCCCCGCCTCCGGATCGGCTCGACCGAGATCATCGCCCTCGCCGACGGCGAGGGCCCGTTCTTCTCCCCGCGCGCCGAGGCCTTCCCCGAGGCCACGGCCGCTCAGTGGGCCGAGGCCGACCGCTACGATCCAGGCGCGGTCGACGCCGAGGGCCGCTGGCGGCTCCAGTTCCGCGCGTACGCGATACGCGGTGACAAAGGCCTCACCGTCGTGGACGCCGGGATCGGTCCGGCGGACAGCCCGGCCGGCTCGTGGGCGCCCGTGCCCGGTGCGCTCCCGAGTCCCTCGCCGCCGCGGGCATCGACCCGGCCGAGGTCGACACCGTGGTGCTCACACATCTGCACACCGACCACGTCGGGTGGGCGGTCGTGACCGAGGCGGCCGTCCCATCAGCGGGCGGCGCGGTGGACGGCAACGCTTCGGCCGGCGGTGCGACCAGCGGCCGCCGCCCTTATTTTCCGAACGCCGAATACCTGCTCCAGCGGGCCGAGTTCGACGCCCTCGACGCGCTCAACCCGCAGCTTCGTGAGACCCTCACCGATCCGCTCGCGGCCGCCGGCCGGCTCCGGCTCCTCGACGGGGACACACCGTTGCGCGCCGGGCGCGCGGTCGCCACGCCCGGTCACACGCCCGGACACCAGAGCGTGCTGGTCGCCGAGTGGCGCGAGCTGGCGCTCGTCACCGGCGACCTCCTGGTGCACGCGCTGCAGCTGCTCCACCCCGAGCTCGCCTACGCGCACGAGGCGGACCCTGAGGCGGCCAGGCACTCAAGGGAGCGCATGCTCGGCCGCGAAACCGCCACCACGCTCCACCTGGCGACGCCGCATTTGACGGAGCCGTTCCTCACGGCGTGATCGCGATCGTTCGGCGAGGGTCAGGCCGAGAGGCATGCAAACGCTCCCATCTCTCGGCGGTCTCGTCGTCGACGGGACTGAAGACTGTGGGGCGGGAGCCGCCTTTGGACTGGAGCTAGATCCGGTCCGCTGGACTGGAGCTACATCCGGTCCGCGAATCTCAGCTTCGAGGTTCAGCCCAACGGCCCGGGCGAAGCTGAACGCCGACGGGCTCGGCACGCTCGGCGAGAGCGAGCCCCTGAGAGTAGCCCCGCATGGGCAGGACCGGGGCGTGCAGGCGACTCGTGGGCGACCACGGGCAAGCGGCCATTGACCCGTTCAGCGAGCGGCGTCCAGGTCCACGGCCAGGTCCTCGGTCTCCGTCCAGAACCGTTCGTCCGCGTCCTGGAGCCGGGAGGCCGCGTGCTTCATGTGGGTCAGCGCGGCGGCGCGGGCCGCGTCCGGGTCGCCGGTGCCGATTGCCGCGAAGATGGCGTGGTGTTCCTTGCGCACCTCTTCGATGAAGTCGCCGCGGCGGGCCTCGTTGGCGCGAGTGACGCGGATGCCGCTGCGCATGACCTCGCCCAGGTACCGCATGGTCGAGACCATGACCGCGTTGCCGGTCGATTCGGCGATGGATCGGTGGAAGGCCAGGTCCTCCTCCACACCGTCACCGCCGGCCGCGACCGCAGCGTCGATCGCGTCCAGGGCCGCCCGCATACGGGAGAGGTCGTCGGCCGTGGCGCGGGTGGCCGCGAGGGACGCGGCCTCGCCTTCCATCGCGCGCCGCACTTCCACGATCTGCAGGACCTTGGACTTGGTGTCGGCGGCCTCGGCCTCCAGGTCGAGCGGCCTGGTGCGGCGCGGCAGGATGAACACGCCGCGGCCCTGGCGCGGCTCGACCAGGCCCGCGTTGCGGAGCCGGGACACGGCCTCGCGCACCACCGTACGGCTGACGCCGAGCTGCTTGACCAGCTCGACTTCCGTCGGCAGCTTGTCGCCCTCGGCCAGCCGTCCGGACTCGATTTCCTCCGCGAGGATCGCGGCGACCTGATCCGCGAGCCGGACGGGACCGCTCACCTTGGAAAACATGGTGTTCAGTCTATCGGCGCAGGCCCCGTCGAACTCGCCGCGAGCGGCTCGACGACCGCCTCCGGGTGCGCCTCGATGTAGTCGCGTACCACCGACTCGAAGCTCGGGTCGGGCTCCAGGCCGAGGGCGGCGGCGCGGGCGTTGTCGAACTCGGCGGGCCATGAGCCCACGATGGCCTCGACCGCCGGGTCGGGTGAGATCGTCACCAGGTCGGCGACCGAGTCCCCGGCGACCCGCCGCAGTGTGGCCAGTATGTCGGCGACGGACACCGTGAGCGCAGGCAGGTTCACCGGCAGCCCGCCGTCGATCCGGCCCGGACCGGAGCCCCGCTCGGCCTCGGCGATGCGCAGGATGCCCTCGACGGTGCGCCGCGGCGAGGCCAGGGCCACCCGCAGGGCGGGATCGACCGGGCAGGTCGCCGGCAGGCCCGCGAGTGGTTCGCGGACGATCCCGGACAGGAAGCCGGAGGCGGCCGCGTTCGGCTTCCCCGGCCGCACCGACACGGTCATCAGCCGGGCCACCCGCCCGTCGAGGAAACCGCGCCGCGTGTACTCGGCGACGAGTTGCTCGCAGAGCAGCTTCTGCGTCCCGTAGCTCGACCGTGGGGTCGGCAGCGTCGCCTCGCTGACCACCCGCGGCAGCGGCAGCGTCGGGTCGGAGCCGTACACCGCGACGCTGCTGGAGAACACGACGCGTACCGTCGGCCCACCGGTGGCCGACTGCGCCCGCGCGGCGTCGAGCAGCGCCCTGGTCGTGTCCAGGTTGGCGCCCATCCCGAGGTCGAAGTCGGCCTCGCACTCGGCCGAGACCGCGGAGGCGAGATGGATCAGCACGTCCACCGGCTCCGCGAACACCTCGCCGATCCGGTCGGCCAGATCGCCCTGCACGATGTCGACCAATGGGTCGGCCGCTTCGGGCGCCTCCAGCGGGACGAACCGGTCGGCGAGGACGAGCCGGTCGACGGGCGCCCCGCGGAACGCCCGGCGCTCCAGCAGCGCGGCGGCGACCCGGCGGCCCAGGAAGCCGAAGCCACCTGTGATGACGATCCTCATGCGGTTTCTTCTCCTCGGAATCCTCGGACGTGCAGGTTGTTCTTCAACCAGCCGAGCCCTTCGCTCGTACCGGCCCGGGGGCGGTACTCGCAGCCGATCCAGCCGTCGAAGCCCAGCTCGTCGATGACGGCGAACAGATGGTCGATGGCGAGTTCGCCCTGGTCGGGCTCATGGCGGTCGGGCACGCCCGCGATCTGCAGATGGCCGACCCGGCCGGTCGGCAGGTCCCGGCGCAGGGTCGTGGTGAGGTCACCCTCGACGATCTGGCAGTGATAGAGGTCGAGCTGCACCTTGAGATTCGGCGCGCCCACCGACTGGACCACGGCGTGCGCCTCGGCCTGCCGGCTCAGGAAGTAGCCGGGCATGTCACGGCCGTTGATCGGCTCGATCAGGATGTCGACGCCGACCGCGGCGGCCTTCTCGGCGGCCCAGGTGAGATTGGCCAGGTACGTGTCCCGGGCCGCGGGCACGGCGTCGGGCCCGACCAGTCCGGCCATCACGTGCACCCGGGGGCTGCCGAGGGCCGCCGCGTACTCCAGGGCCCGTTCGATCCCGGAGCGGGTCTCGGCCTCGCGCCCGGGCAGCGCCGCGGTGCCGCGCTCGCCGGCGTCCCAGGCGCCGGGCGGTGCGTTGAAGAGGACCTGGCGCAGGCCGTTCTCGTCGAGCAGGCGGCGCAGTTCGGCGGCCTCGTAGGCGTACGGGAAGAGGTACTCGACGGCCTCGAAGCCGTCCGCCGAGGCCGCGGCGAAACGGTCGGGGAACTCGTGCTCGGTGTACATCATCGACAGGTTCGCGGCGAACCTCGGCATGGTGTGGCTCCTCGGTCGGGCCGGCGGTTGACGATCCGGCCCGGCTAGCGGTTGACGATCTGCTTCTTCGTGGTGAGGACAGCGCCCGCGCCGACGACGAGGCTGAGCGCCAGCACGTACATCGGGAGCTCGGTCGAACCGGTCGCGTCCTTGAGGGCGCCGATCATGTACGGGCTGACGAAGCCGGCCAGGTTGCCCACCGAGTTGATGACGGCGAGACCGGCCGCCGCGGCGGTGCCGCCCAGGAACGCGGTCGGCAACGACCAGAACAGCGGGGCACAGGTCAGCACACCGGCCGCGGCGAAGGACAGGGCGGCCAGGGACAGTGCGGTCGACCCGGACCAGCTCGCCGCGAGCGAGAAGCCGACGGCGCCCATCAGCGACGGGATCACCAGGTGCCAGCGGCGCTCACGGAGCTTGTCCGCGGACCGCCCGAACACGTTCATCGCGACGAGCGCGGCAAGGAACGGCACGGCGCTCAGCACACCGATCGCGAGGCTGCCCTCGATGCCGGTGGACTGGACGAAGGTGGGCATCCAGAAGGTCAGGGCGTACTGGCCCATCACGAAGCAGAAGTAGATGAGGCACATCAGCCACACCTTGGGCTCGCGGAAGGCGTCCCACACCTTGCCGTGCACGGTCTGGTGCGCGGCGTCCTCGGCGATCGCCCGCGAGACGATGCCTTTCTCCTCGTCGCTGAGCCACTTCGCGTCGCGCACTCCGTTGTCGAGGTAGAACAGCGTCGCCACACCGATGATCAGCGCCGGGATGGCCTCCAGCAGGAACATCCACTGCCAGCCCTGCCAGCCGTTCACGCCCTGGAAACGGTCCATGATCCAGCCGGAGAGAGGGTTGCCGAAGATGCCGGCGACCGGGATCGCGGACATGAACAGCGCGATCACCCGGGCCCGCCGGTGCGAGGGGAACCAGTAGGTGCAGTAGAGGATCACGCCCGGGTAGAAGCCGGCTTCCGCGGCACCGAGGAGGAACCGGAGCACGTAGAACGTGGTCTCGCTGTTGACGAACATGAACGACGCCGAGACCAGGCCCCAGGTGATCATGATCCGGGCGATCCAGGTACGGGCGCCGATGCGCTGCAGCATCAGGTTCGACGGCACCTCGAAGAGGAAGTAGCCGATGAAGAACAGACCGGCGCCCAGGCCGTACGCGGCCTCGCTGAACCCGAGGTCGTCCGACATCTGCAGCTTGGCGAAGCCGACGTTGACGCGGTCCAGGTACGAGAAGACGTAGCAGAGGATCAGGAAGGGGACGATGCGTCGTACGACCTTGCGGAAGACGGCGTTCTCACGGGCGAGGTCGGGGGTGGCCTCGTCCGTCGTCGCAGACAGGGACATGGAGCAATCCTTCGTAAGCGGCTCAGGGGATTCTCTGACGGGGTGGGGGCTGGTCACCACGCTGCTCGGAACGTGGACCTCAGTTCGTCGATCGCGTGACGGGGCAGTGGCTCAGGGCGACGATCGGTCATCAGCCAGAGACGGGCCGTCTCCTCGAGTTCCTCGAGGACGGTGAGGGCGGTGGCCGGGTCGGGACCCCAGACGACGGGGCCCAGACGTTCCAGCAGCACGGCCCTGATCGGGGTGCCGTCCGCCGCCCGGTCGGCGATCCGGGCGGTCACCAGGTCGGCCACGCGCGGATCGCCGGGCCGGTGGTAGGGGACGAGCGGAACGTGCCCCACCTTCATCACGTAGTACGGCGTGATGGGCGGGAGCACGTCGTCCTGGTGCCACACACCGGCCAGGGTGAGCCCGACCAGGTGCGTGGAGTGGGTGTGGATGACGAACCGGGCCGTGGGGTCGGCCTCGTAGATGCGCCGGTGCAGCGCGAGGGTCTTGCTGGCGCGGTCGCCCGCCACCTGCTCACCGGAGGCGTCGACCAGCGCGAGCCGGTCGGGGTCGAGGAAGCCGAGGGCGGCGTCGGTGGGCGTGATCAGGTGGCTGTCGCCGACCCGCGCGCTGATGTTTCCGGCGCTGGCGTGCACGTATCCCCGGGCGAACAGGCTGGTGCCGACCCGGACGATCTCGCGGCGCGCGGCGTCCACGGTGGTGTCCGGTGTGGTGTCCGTGGTCAAGTCGGCGGTCACGACGCCTCCCCGTCCAGGAGGGCCAGCGCGTCTGTGAAGAAGTCGGGGCCGCCGAAGTTGCCGGACTTGAGGGTGATGTGGAGGGTGTCGCCGCCGGGCAGCGTCGCCGCGCACCACGGCACCCCGGGTGCGATCTGCGGTCCGATACGGAGCCGGGTGATGCCGAGCGCCTGGACGACGGCGCCCGAGGTCTCGCCGCCCGCGACGACGAGCCGGCGGACCCCGCGGTCCACGAGGCCCCGCGCCACGCGGGCCAGTGTCCGCTCCACCAGCTCACCGGCCTCGGCGGCACCGAGCCGGCCCTGGACGGCCCGTACCGCATCGGGTGCCTCGGTGGAGTAGACGAGGACCGGCCCGTCCGCGAGGTGCGCATCGGCGAAGGCGAGCGCCTGCCCGGCCACGTCCTCACCGGCCGCGATCCGCAGGGGGCCCACGCTGTAGGCGGGCCGTCCGGTGCGCAGGAACTCCAGCACCTGCCCGTTCGTGGCGTCGGACACCGAGCCGGAGACGACGGCGGCATGCCCGTCGGCCGACGGCAGTTGCGCGGCCGCGGCGGACGGCTCGAAGCCCCAGTTCGCGGGCAGCCCGATCGCGAGTCCGGAACCGGCTGTCACCAGCGGCAGGTCCCGTACGGCCTCGCCCAGCCGCACGAGGTCGTCGTTGGACACGGCGTCGACGATCGCGACCCCGACACCCTCCTTGCGCAACTCGTCGAACCGGGTCCGGACGGCATCGCCGCCGCCCGCGACGACAGTGTGGTCGACGAGACCGACGGGCCGCCCGGTCTGCGCCCGCAGTACGGACACGAGGTTGGAATCGGTCATCGGCGTGAGCGGATGGTGCCGCATCCCGCTGTCGCTGAGCAGCACGTCACCGACGAAGAGATGGCCCTTGAAGACAGTGCGGCCGTTGTCGGGGAACGCCGGAGTGGCGATCGTGAAGTCCGCGCCCAGGGCGTCCATCAGCGCCTCGGTGACCGGGCCGATGTTGCCCGCGGGGGTGGAGTCGAAGGTGGAGCAGTACTTGAAGTAGATCTGCTCGGCGCCGGCGGACCGCAGCCAGGCGAGGGCCCGGAGTGAGGCGTCGACGGCGTCGGACGCGGGGGTCGTCCGCGACTTGAGGGCGATGACGACGGCGTCGGCGTCGATGGCCTGGCCGTCGATCCGGTCCTCCGGTACGTCGATCAGCTGGACGACGCGCATGCCCGCACGCACGAGGTTGTTCGCGAGGTCGGTGGCGCCGGTGAAGTCGTCGGCGAGGCAGCCGAGTCGGATTCCCATGTCAGCCCTCCGCCTTGGGCAGGTCCGTCGGATCCGGGAGGCAGGCCGGCTTCGGCAGGTCCACGCCCGGGAAGATCTTGATCACCGCGCTGTCGTCCTCGCCGCCGAGCCCGGAAGCCGAGGCCTGCAGGAACATCTGGTGCGCGGTGGAGGCGAGGGGGAGCGGGAACCTGTCGGGTCGCGCGGCGTCGAGCACCAGCCCGAGGTCCTTGACGAAGATGTCGACTGCGGACAGCGGTGTGTAATCCCCGGCGAGCACATGCGCCATGCGGTTCTCGAACATCCAGGAGTTGCCCGCGCTGTGCGTGATGACCTCGTACAGGGCTTCGGCCGGGACCCCGGCCTTGATGCCGAGGGCCATCGCCTCGGCCGCCGCCGCGATGTGCACGCCCGCGAGGAGCTGATTCACGATCTTGACCTTGGAGCCGAGCCCGGCCCGCTCGCCGAGCCGGTAGACCGTGCTGCTCATGGCCTCCAGGACCGGGTCGGCGAGTGCGTACGCGGCGGGGGAGCCGGAGGTCATCATCGTGAGCTCACCGGCGGCCGCGCGGACGGCGCCGCCGGAGATGGGGGCGTCCAGGTACAGCACGCCCTTCTCGGCCAGCCGCCCCTCCAGCTCCGCGGACCAGCCGGGGTCGACCGTTGAGCACATCACGTAGACGGCACCCGGGCGGAGTCGGTCGGCGGCGCCTTCGGGGCCGAACAGCACGGCCTCGACCTGCGCGGCGTTGACCACGACGCCGACGAGGACGTCCGTCTCGGCGGCGAGGGCGGCGGGGGAGGCGTACGCGGTGCCGCCGCCCCGGGCGAAGTCCGCGGCCACCTGCGGTCGGAGGTCGTGGACCCCCACCTCGTGGCCCGCGCCGCGCAGGCTGCGTGCCATACCGAGACCCATGGCCCCGAGCCCCACCACGCCCACGCGCGGCCGTGCCGACCTGTCTGGCCTCTGCTGGTCGTTCATGCCCATCCTCGTCCTGCTGTGCGGCTCTCTCACCGGGCGCGGCCGGTCTCGTACCGCGCGCGGCGTTGCTTGCTCGCCCCGGTCGTGCGGCGATCGGGTCATATGATGACCTGAGGATGGACTTCCTGCATACTGTGATGCCGGTCACATGAATGCGGGATCGCGGTCGGGGTCCTGAGGCAGGGCGGGCACGGGCGCCTGTGCCTCGTCGACCAGGGCGCATCAGACGGACGTCCGTACGGGGACACAAACCTCGACGTGGACACTCCGCTGGTTCGGGAAGCCGAAAGGAATAGCCCCGCGCGGCCGTCGCTGCGGCGCAGATAACGTGCGCGAATGAAGCGGATTCAGCGGGCCGCCGGCGTGGTCGTCGGCTCAGCGGTGGGTGACGCCCTGGGCGGCCCTTTCGAGTTCGGTCCCCAGGGAGCGTTCTCTGCGCGGTTTCCCGCGCCTGGTGCCGGTGGCGAGATGTGCGGAGGTGGTGGCTGGGACCCCGGCGAGGCCACTGACGACACGCAGATGGCCGTCCTCGTCGCGGAGTCCCTGCTGGAGCGGGGCGGACTGGATCTGCCGGACATCTTCGCCCGCTTCCAGCTGTGGGCGGCATCAGAACCCAAGGACATCGGTTTGCAGACCGAAGACGTCCTCACCAACGGCATGCCCTGGGACCTCGCCGCCGCGATCCATTTCCAGGTCAACCAGCGAGCAGCGGGAAACGGCTCCTTGATGCGGGCATCGACCTCCGCGGTCCACTTCGCGCCCGCCGGCCAAGAAGGCACCATGGACGCGGCCCACCGCATCGCTGCCCTCACCCACGGTGACCGCGCGGCCTGGGAAGGCACCGCGATATTCCACGAACTCATCCGCGTCACGTTCGAGGACACCCACCCCCTCACCGCGCTCCCGGACATCCTGGCTCTCGTCCACCCTGACCACCACGCCCGCTACGCCAGGGTCCTCGCGCCCGACTGGCACCCCGATCAGGCGACCGAGTTCAACGGTGCCGTCTGGCCCTGCCTGGGCTCAGCCGTCTGGGCCCTGCGCACCACCACCAGCTTCGAGGGCGCGATACGCGCGGCGATCGACCTCGGCGGTGACACGGACACCGTCGCCGCGGTGACCGGCGGCCTCGCAGGGGCGTACTACGGGCTGGATGCGATCCCCGCCCGCTGGACCCAGCCGCTCCATGTCCCCCTCCCAGGGTCCGACGGGCGGGTGCTGCACCTGGCAGATCTGCTCCGCCTCGCACACCGCCTCGGAGGCTGAACAGCTCGGTCTCCACGCTCACGCTGCCCGAGGAGCTCGAATGCGCCCGGGTGCGGGAGGGCCGCAGCGTCTCCTGGCTGGCGACGGCACCTGCGGTCGCGGCGGCATCACCGAGGCGCTGCTGGGGTCGGTGAGCCTGACCGTCGCCGGGCACGCGCATTGCCCGATGGCCGTCGTCGGCGACAGCGACGACAACCGGGTCCGGCTAGGTCCGACTGGGAACGCACAGCCGCATCGTGGTCGGCGTCGGCGGGAGCCCAGCGGCGTCGGCGGTGTGTTTCGCCGCAACCGAGGCGCGGCGGCGGGGGGCGGTCCTGGACGCGGTACGGGCCTGGCGGTGCCTCTCACACGAGACCACCGACGACCCTGTGATCGCCGGGGAACCTGCCCGCATGCATGAGAGCAGGCGGTGGAGGTACTGGAAGCGGTGGAGGTACTGGAAAAGGCGCCGCGCGACGTTCTCCGCCGATGTCGAAACTGACCGGCCTGCGGTCCAGGGCATCACCTGGAACTTCGCGGACGCCTCGCACGGTGCCCCAGCCTCCTGATCGTGGGCGCCGAGCGTCACCACCGACACTTCAGGCTTCAGTTGGGCCGGGTGGCCTACGGAGTGCTGTACCACTCGGCCTGTCCGGTCGCCATCGTGCCCGAGCGGGGGTGAGCATTCGGGCAGGACGCCCTGCTCGACAGGGTCGCCGTCCTGCGGCTGACCCTTCCAGTTTCACGGCCCTGTGACCTGAATCGACGAATTCCGGAGTCTCCGTATGTCCAAGGTGGAACACCAGAACGCCACGGCACTTTCCGACGGCGAACTGCGTACGCTCGATGCCCACTGGCGGGCCGCCAACTACCTTGCCGCGGGACAGATCTATTTGATGTCGAACCCGCTGCTGACCGAGCCCCTGAAGCCGGAGCACATCAAGCCCCGGCTGCTGGGCCACTGGGGCACCTCGCCCGGGCTGAACCTCGTGTACACCCACCTCAACCGGGTCATCAAGGCGCGCGGGCTGGACGCGCTGTGCGTGTGGGGCCCCGGGCACGGCGGTCCGTCCGTACTCGCCGGCTCGTGGCTGGACGGCAGCTACAGCGAGATCTACCCGGACGTGTCGCGCGACGCGGAGGGGATGGAGCTGCTGTTCCGGCAGTTCTCCTTCCCGGGGGGTGTGCCGAGCCATGTGGCGCCGGAGGTGCCAGGGTCCATCCATGAAGGCGGCGAGCTCGGCTACTCGCTCGCCCACGCCTACGGCGCCGCCTTCGACAACCCGGACCTGCTCGTCGCATGCGTCATCGGCGACGGCGAGGCGGAGACCGGACCGCTGGCCGCTTCCTGGCACTCGAACAAGTTCCTCGACCCGGTCCACGACGGCGCGGTCCTGCCCATCCTGCACCTCAACGGTTACAAGATCGCCAACCCGACCGTGCTGTCCCGCCTGCCGGAGCCCGAACTCGACGCGCTGCTTCGGGGATACGGCCACGAGCCAATCCATGTCACCGGCGACGATCCCGCCGCCGTCCACCGGGCGATGGCCCAAGCCTTCGACGAAGCGCTGAACTGCATCACCCTGATGCAGCGCTCCGCCCGCGAGGGCGGCGTCGCCGAGCGCGTGCACTGGCCGGTGATCGTGCTGCGCACGCCGAAGGGCTGGACCGGCCCTGCCGAGGTCGACGGCCTGCCGGTGGAAGGAACCTGGCGGGCCCACCAGGTCCCGCTCGCGGGCGTACGGGAAAACCCGGAGCATCTACGGCAGTTGGAGGCATGGCTGCGCTCGTACCGGCCTGAGGAACTGTTCCACCCGGACGGCCGACCCGCCGCCGACGTCCTTGCCTGCGTTCCCGACGGTTCCAGGCGCCTGGGCGCCACCGCGTACGCCAACGGCGGCCTCCTCCTACGAGACCTGCCCATCCGGCCGCTGGACGCCTTCGCCGTGCCCGTCGACAAGCCCGGAACGACCCTCCACGAACCGACCCGGGTCCTCGGCGACCTCCTCGAGCAGGTCATGAAGGACACCGCACACCGACGCGACTTCCGCGTCGTCGGCCCGGACGAGACCGCCTCCAACCGGCTCCAGGCCGTCTTCGACGCCAGCGGCAAGGCCTGGCAGGCGCAGACCCTTCCGGTCGACGAGCACCTGGACCGGCACGGCCGGGTGATGGAGATCCTCTCCGAACACCTCTGCCAGGGCTGGCTGGAGGGCTACCTCCTCACCGGCCGGCACGGACTGTTCTCCTGCTACGAAGCCTTCGTGCACATCGTCGACTCGATGGTCAACCAGCACATCAAGTGGCTGAAGACCTCGAGGGAGCTTCCGTGGCGCGCCCCCATCGCCTCCCTCAACTACCTGCTCACCTCGCACGTGTGGCGGCAGGACCACAACGGCTTCTCCCACCAGGATCCCGGGTTCGTCGACCACGTCCTCAACAAGAGCCCCGGGGTCGTGCGGGTGTATCTGCCGCCGGACGCCAACACCCTCCTGTCCGTCGCCGACCACGCGCTGCGCAGCCGCGACTACGTCAACGTGATCGTGGCCGGCAAGCAGCCCTGCTTCGACTGGCTGTCCATGGACGCCGCCCGCGCCCACTGCGCCCGCGGCGCCGGCATCTGGGACTGGGCCGGCACGGAGAACGGCGCCGAACCGGACGTCGTCCTCGCCTGCGCCGGCGACGTGCCCACCCAGGAGGTCCTGGCCGCCGCCCAACTGCTCCGGCGTCACCTGCCCCAACTCGCCGTGCGCGTGGTCAACGTCGTCGACATGACCCGGCTGCTGCCGCGCGAGGAGCACCCGCACGGCATGACCGAGTTCGAGTACGACGGCCTGTTCACCACCGACAAGCCGGTGATCTTCGCCTACCACGGCTACCCGTGGCTGATCCACCGCCTCGCCTACCGCCGCACCGGCCACCCGAACCTGCACGTACGTGGTTACAAGGAGTCCGGCACCACGACCACGCCGTTCGACATGGTGGTCCGCAACGACCTCGACCGATACCGCCTGGTCATGGACGTCATCGACCGCGTCCCCGGCCTCGCCGTCCGTGCCGCCGCCGTACGCCAGTCGATGGCCGACGCCCGTACCCGCCACCACGCCTGGATCCGCGAACACGGCACCGACCTGCCCGAGGTCGCCGACTGGACCTGGAACTCCTGATTTAGCCGGCTCCTGGGCGGAGTTCGCCCACCAGGACCGTTCGCTTCGGCATCAACTGCTTCGGGCGCAGTGAACGTCGCTGCGCGGGATGTCAGGTGTTGAGGGCTTGGCGCAGGGTGTCGTGGCAGTCGATGACGGTGTCGATGCCGACGAGTCGGATGGTGTGCAGGACGGGCCCGGTGGGTGCGGCCAGACGGAGCCAGCCGCCGGCTTCCGCGAGGTCGCGGTGGGCGGCGATGAGGATGTTGATGCCGGTGGAGTCCATGAAGCTGACGCCGCTCATGTCGGCGACGACGCGGGGGCCGGGAGGTGCGGTGGCGTCAAGGGCTTGCCGTAGTGGTTCGCTGGTCTGCTGATCGATCTCGCCGGTGGGGGACACCACGCGGATACCGGCGTCGACGGTGGTAACGACCGACAGCAGGCCCGCTTGGACAGCTTGATCTGTACCCTTCGTTTCTTTCTTGGCCATGTCGGTGATACTGGCACGCCTGGGGTTTCGCCCCAAGTGGTGCCCGCATCGCTCGGGTGAACCCTTTGGATAGTGGAGCCTGGAGGGCGCATTCGGTGTCACCGTACGCGGGGGAGTCAACTGTGCGGGGGCGGGTAGGCGCCGCGTATGAACGGGGAGCGACGGTATTGATGAGCCAAGCGGGGCCGCTGGGCGAGGACGGCGGGGCCGGCGCCGGGCGTTTTTCCTTGCAGAGCACAGTGGCGCTGGAGGGAGACGGCACGACCATTGCTCAGGCCCGCCATCTGGCCGTCGACTTCCTGCGGGGTATCCAGAGCGAATACGGCGTGGCAGTCTCGCAGCGGTGTATGGAGCTCACGCAACTGGTTGTCAGTGAGCTGGTCACCAACGCCCGTAAGTACGCGCCCGGCCCGGTCCTGATGGATCTGCGGATTGACGGTGACGTGGTGGAAGTCGTGGTGTGGGATTCCGACCCGGTGCTGCCGCTGGCACGGGCAGCTGACGCCGGCCGGGTCGGCCAGCACGGTCTGGAGATCGTGATGGCCGTCGCTGAGGGTTTCGGTGCCCAGCGAGAGCCGGTTGGCAAACGCGTCACTGCCCGCATCGCCCTTGCAGAGGAGCCGAGTGGGCCCGTGCCGGACACCGGCCCCAGTAGGACAGCGCAACCGGTCAGGGATCCTGCCGCTCGCAACGGCGTGGCGGGCGGGGGCCGCATGCATCCTCGCCGACCAGCACCTCGGGCGGTGCGGCGCCTTGGGCGTCCTTGAGGACGACGTCGGCGACCTGGCTGAGTTTGCTGTTGGTGTGCTGTGAGACCTCTCGTCGCACCGGGAAGCCGCCATACGGCGTTACTCGGCCCAGCGTGGTCAGCACGCCGATGGCTCGTCCGGGCTCGCGCCCCGTGTCCTGCCGCCTGGACCGGTTTGGTTGTCGGCCGGCCAGGGTGCGGGCGCCGTCCTCACGCCCGCACCCACTCAGGTCTCAGGCCCGGTGGCTGCCGTAGTAACCGCCGAGCTGCTCGTGATAGCCCGTATCCTCAGCGTGCTTGTCCTTGTCGAACTCGGGAGCGTTCTTGATCTGCTCCTTGGTCCGGTCCACGTAGATCGTCTCGGCGGCCGTGTCGATGCCGCTGACGAGGCCGGCCGGGATAAGGACATGCTTGCCGAAGATCCACACCCCCGTGTCGACCACGAGGTGGGAGGCGCCGACGTCGTCGGAGTGCTTGTCGACCTTGCCGATGCCCCCGTCAGTCGCTTCGACCTTGTAGCCGATCAGGCTGCTGCCCGGCGCATACCCAGCCGTCGGCTGGTAGCCCCACATGTCCGCACTCACGAATCCATCTCCATCTTCAACGAGTTCACGGCCGAAATAAATCATCACGGCCCGGATTCCTTGAATTGCTCATGCGTCGAGTGCCCACTGCTGTCGACCGTACTCATCACCCGGCGCGTACACAGCAGAAATTTGGGCAATCCCATGTGTCGGCGGTAATCGAGGCGCGGTTCCCGCCACAGCACGCAGACACCCTGCCCGCCAATACCTGCTAGGTCTCGGGGCCGGCCGGTCCCTCTACAGCGATACCAGCTGCCCGGGACCCGCCGTCGGCCGTAGGACGGGCCACAAAACTCGGCACGCACAGGAAGAGAATTGTGAAGCCCGCAACGAAAGCACCAGAGCAAAACAGAAGAACGAGCAGCAAGGGAAACCGCAATTATCAGCCTGGGTGAGCGGCAGGCTTCCCCTTCAGGGCGTAGCTGTAGCGGCGCACTGTTGTCAGCGACACACATCAAACCAACGATCAGATGATCCTCTGGAGAAGGCCCTGCGCTGCAGCATGTCAGGCCAGCTCGAAGCCGCTCCGGAATACGCCGCCGTACTCCCCAGGCGTCTCCCAGCACGTGTAATGGCGGCCAGGAAGATCGGGCAGGTCAACCCTCAGTGCCTCCGCCAGGTCGGCGGCATGGGTCTTGCGGGTCCGAGAGGGCTCATCGGCAGCTTGATAGAGGGCATGGGCGCCGCGCAGTTCGATCACTACGTACTCCACACGCTTCCCCGCGCTGACCACCGATTCCTCGTGGTGCTGCTCGTGCCGGGCATCCATAACCCGTCCACAGAGCCCGCATCGCAAGTCGTCCCTTGAGGTATCCACGGCAGGCATCGTACGGCTCCCTCGAACACGTGTGGCCACCAGCCACCCTCACCCCAGAACACCCGGGGTATGGGCTCGCCCGGCGGCCCCGGCCCCACTCTCATCACTGATCCGAAAGAAAGACCTCCTGGCCCATGAGCACGCCGAGCAGGCTCCGCTTAGAACCGCCGCGGGCCTCGCTGATAGCCCGACGATGCCAGCTCTGCGGAAGTCGATAGCGACCGGACCGCCGACCGTGGAGGCTCGCTGCGATGCGGTCTTCGCCGCCCGTCAGGAACAGGCGCGGCAGCGCTGGGCCAAGTACATTGCCGGGGTGATACAGCGGGCCATGGTTCATCGCCGCGCTGTTCTGGCGCGGATCATGGCCACTCTGCACGGCTCCGGGCGTCGGCGCCGGGCTCAGTCCCGCGGCATGCGCAGCGCGTTCGTCCACAGCCGGGTGACGGTCTCGACCAGCGTGTCGAGGGGCACGGATTCGCCCAGAACGAAGGTCACGTACGCAAGCCGGCTGACCATCGCGCTCAGCGCCCGGGCGGTGATGTCCGGGTCGAGTTCCGGATCCGCGAGGCCCGACTGCTGGAGGCGGGTGATGGTGGCGGCGCTGCGGTCGATGAACACGCGCGACCGTTCGAGCCGCACTCGTACGAACTGCGGGTCGACGGCGGCCGCCTGTTCCATGGCGGCCATCAGTCCGGCGTTGCGGCGATAGGACTCCAGGTAGGCGCGATTGGCGTCCTCGACCCCTCGCCACAGGTCCTTGCGTCCGCCGTCGTCACTGCCGTCGCTTACTCCCGCGTGCAGCATCTCGTCCTGCAGCCGCGCCAGGACGGCGGCGAACACGTCCTCCTTGGACGTGAAGTGCGTGTAGAAGCTCCCGGTGGCCACGCCGGCTTCGGCCGCGATGTCGACAATACGGGCATCCAGATAGCCGTCCCGCTCGAAGATCCGCCGGGCCGCGCCCACCAGGGCGTCACGAGTGCGCATGCCGCGCCGGGTACGTGTCCCGGCCGGCTGTGGCTGCGCGGGGTGATCGGTTCCAGGATCAGGGGGGAGCATGTGCACATCGTAGCCCAGTATTGAATCCGAATCCGGATTCAAGTACGTTCCGGCCCATGGACAACACCTCTGCTGCCACCGCCTGGAACCTGCTTGTCCGCCGCGACGACCTGTCGACCGCGGAACTGGAAGACGCCCCCGTCCCGCAGGTGCAGGACGGCGAGGCACTGCTGCGCGTCGACCGGGTCGGCCTGACCGCCAACAACGTCACCTACGCCGCGCTCGGCGACTCGTTCCGCTACTGGGAGTTCTTCCCCGCGCCCCGCGCCGGCTGGGGCATCGTCCCCCTCTGGGGCTTCGCCGACGTCGTCGCCTCCCGGGTCGACGGCATTGAGACCGGCAGCCGCTACTACGGCTATTTCCCGTCCGCAAGCCACCTACTGGTCCGCCCCGACCGAGTCGACGCACGCGGCTTCCGCGAGGCCAGCCCCCATCGCGTGCCGCTGCCCCGGCCCTACAACGCCTACGCCCTCACCACAGGCGACATCGCATACGAGGCCGGCCGCGAGGACCTTCACGTCCTGTACCGCCCGCTGTTCTGGACCTCGTTCATGCTGGCCGACTGGCTCGTCGACAACGCCTGGCTGGGCGCGAAGAGCGTCGTCCTGTCGTCTGCGTCGAGCAAGACGGCCTACGGTGCCGCCCACCTGCTCCAGGGGCAGGGTTGCGAGGTGGTCGGTCTGACCTCCCCGCGCAACCTCGCCTTCACCGAGGGCCTCGGCTGCTACGACCGGGTGCTGACCTACGAGGACGTCTCCCGGCTCCCACGCACACAGACGCTGTACGCCGACTTCGCGGGCGACCAGCAGTTGTCCGCCCGGCTGTGCGCCCACCTGGGTGACGCGCTGGTGCACCAGGTGGTCGTCGGCATCACCAACCAGGAACCCGCGCCCGCCGGCACCCTGGCGGAGACCGGGCCGGCCATGTTCTTCGCCCCCGACCAGATGCGCAAGCGGATCGGCGACTGGGGGCGGGAGGGGCTGGACCGCCGTTTCGCCGAGGTGTGGAAGGAGTTCCTGCCCGTGGCTGAGGGGTGGGTCGACATCGTGCACAGCAACGGCCCGCAGAGTCTCGAACGGGTCTGGCACGAGGTCCAGTCGGGCCGGACCTCGCCGCGCACCGGCCACATCATCACCCCATAGCGATGGCCGTCGCCCTCGACGTGCGGCCCGTTGTGCGCGGCCGCACTCACCCCGCCTCGAACGGGACGCCCATGGGATACGCAGCGATCACGCCCAACCAGGGAACCGAGGGCGGAGGTGGCTACCCCATGACCTCGCGGGCCGCGTCGCGAAACGTCCGCTGATTGCTGAGTCCTGTGCTCGTGATCGCCGGTATGGCGTCGGCCCGCCTCGACCTGCCCGCGGCCGCCGTCGAGTGGCGCCTGGCCGCACTCGGCGCCGGGCCCCGTCACCTCGGAGCGCGTCCTCTGCGGACTGAATCGGCGGTCCTGGGGGCGGGCAGGAATGACCGCACCGTCTCGCGTCGTAACGCGAGGGCGATGGCGCGCGCCTCGATGCCCGCCTGACGAAGGACACCCGTGAGGGGATTGGTGTATCCGGCAAAGTACAGGCGTGCTGCTTCGGGGTGGGTCTGTGCCCCTGCGGCGAGGGGTTGCCCGTCCTCGTCGAGTACGCCCAGGGGCCCGACCATGTCGTGCAGGTTGGTCCGGTACCCGGTGGCCGCGATGACCGTGTCGGGTCGCAGTCGGGTCCCGTCGGCCAGTACCACGTCGGGGCCGTCGAACGCCTGGACGGCCGCGACCGGCTCGACTCGACCGGACCGGACGGCGTTCACGAAGCCGTGGTCGAGAACGGGGTTGACCCCTTCACGGGCATTGCGGGTGTACAGGCCTGTGCGGGGCCGGGGCAGTCCCCGTGAGGTCAGGTCGGGCACCGCGAGACGTTGCGTGAGCAGGGAGGTGCGGTCGCGCCACGCAAGCGGGAGGGCCTTCGTCAGTCGGCCGGCCGCATGCCATCGTGCGCTGGAGCGGGGCAGGATGTTGGGTGGGGTACGGACTGCGATCCGTACCCGCCCGGCTCCGGCCCCGGCCAGGACGCTCGCGATCTCGGTGCCGCTGTTACCGGCGCCGACGACCAGGACGTCCCGCCCGCGGTAGGGGGCCGGAGAGCGGTAGTCGGCCGAGTGCAGCAGGGTGCCGGGATAGGTCGAACGCCCGGGCCAGCGGGGGAGGTTCGGGGTGTGGCAGCGGCCGGTGGCCACCACGACCGCACCCGCGGGCACCGGGCCATCGGAGGTGTGGACCAGCCACTGTGCTCCCGAACCGGGCTCGGCCCGTTCGATGCGGTCCACCGGGGTGGTCACCCGGACGTCCAGTCGGTGATGGGCTACGTAGCGCTCCAGATATCGCACATAGTCGTCCCGGCTCACCCACGGGCCCGCCTGGCGCGGCACCGACAGGCCGGGGAGCTTCGACGTGCCGGGAGTGGTATGCAGTCGCAGGTGGTCATAGCGCTGCGCCCAGCTCGCTCCCACGCGGTCCGACCGTTCCAGGATCACGGTCGGCTCTCCGGAGCGGTTCAGTAGCGCGGCGGCCGCCAGGCCGTGGGGGCCGGCTCCGATCACGATCGTTGGAGCGCTGAGGTCTCGTTGTGGTGTCGGGGGCATCGCCTCCTACAACGGCAGACCGCGGCGCACGTCACGCCCAACTGGCAGGTACAGAAGAGCGGGTGACCGTCGTTACACCGGCGGTACGGACTCGTTGGACACCGGGCAGCAGACGTTGCGTGGGGGATCGGTCCGCCCGGGGCCGGACCGTCCGGGTCGGCTCGTTACGTCTGTCCGATCACTTCGAGGGGCTCATGTGCAGTCAGTGACGACGCGCCACCGGCCACGGTTGCGGATCAGCGGAGTCTGCAAGGCGTTCGGAGGCAGGCAGGTCCTGCGCGATGTGGATCTTGATGTGTCTGCCGGGACGCTGGTGGGAGTCGTCGGCGAGAACGGGGCGGGAAAGAGCACTCTGTTGCAGATCGCCGTGGGACACCTCGCACCCGACCGCGGAACGGTGGCACGGACCGGGGCGGTGGGGTACTGCCCGCAACGGGCGGTACTGAACGATGCGTTCACTATCGGACAGCATCTGCGGTTGTTCCAGGTGGCCTACCAGCTGCCGACACTGGAGCGCGCCGGCGAGCTGATGGAGCTGCTGGCGCTGGCCGGCTGCCGGCGACAGCAGGTCGGCGAACTCAGCGGCGGAACGCGACAGAAGCTGAACCTGCTGATCGCTCTCATGCACGATCCGCAGTTGCTGGTCCTGGACGAGCCCTACCAGGGCTTCGACTGGGACACCCATCAGCGGTTCTGGACCCTGGCCGCCGACCTGCGTGATCAGGGCCGGTCGATCATTGTGGTCTCTCACCTGCTGCACGACCTGCACCACTTCGACGCGATCGCTCACCTGCGCCAGGGCCGTCTGCACTTCGAGGAGACCAACCGTTGAGGCTCTCCTGGACGGCATTCACCGAAGTGCTGGGCTGCACTCTTCGGGGCCACCTGCGCAACCGGCTGGCCCTGGTCCTGGCGATCGCGTTCATCCCCATCTGGATCGCCGTGGCACGCCTGTGCACCTCCGATCAAGTGGTGCGCATCCGGCTGGACGCCATCAGCGCCCCCGTCTCCGCCCCGGCCAGCCAGGCCGGCCAGGTGGCCAGCGCGCTGGGTGCCATCACCATGGTCGCCGGCTTCATCACCTTCATCGAGACCTTCCGGTCGCGGGAGATGGACCGCCGTCTGCTGCTGGCCGGCTACCCCCGGTTGCCGATGCTGCTGGCCAAACTTGCCGCCGTCGCCCTCTCCACCGCCGCGCTGGCCCTCTACACCACGATCCTGCTGTGGATCTCCCTGCCCGTACACCACACAGGTCCTCTGGCATTGGCCCTTACGGGTGCCGGCCTCGTCTACGGCGGCATCGGCCTTCTGCTCGGCTCTCTGGTCCGCGGCGAGCTGGAGGGCTTCTTCCTCATCATCATGCTCAGCCTGGTCGACACCGGCCTCCAGAATCCCGTCTTCAACACGCTCATGGACGTGGCGGGCGTGTCCGCGCTTCCCCTGTACGGCGTGAACCAGCTGGCGCTGAGCTCGGCCCTTACTCCCCACACCCCCTGGTCCCACGGCCTGCTCTCCCTCACCTGGTCCGCAGCGACCGGCGCCCTGGCGCTCCTCGTCCTCCACACCCACCGCCCTTCCCGCTCCCCGTGGTCCCGCAGGACGAGAGCCCAGGGAGGGTGATCACGGAGGGGGACGGTCTTCCTGCCGGGCCCTCGTTGCCGGCCAGGAGGCTGTCCCATCAGCGGTGTCACGCGTGGGTCAGGCGGGTCCTACGGGAGGGGGTGTGCGCAGCGCGATCATGGCGACGTCGTCATCGTTGTCGCTGGGGCGGACCAGGTCCAGCAGCAAGTCGCAGAAGGAGTCGAGGGGCCGGTGGGCGAGGGAGGCCGCGTGTCGGCGCAGCCGGTCAAGCCCGTCATCGATGGAGTGGTGCGGGGATTCGACCAGTCCGTCGGTGTAGAGCAGGAGCGTGGCCTGGTGTGGCAGGACGGTGACGGCGTCGGGGCGAGGTCTGGTGACTCCGGTGCCTAGGAGTATGCCGTGAGCCTCGTCGAGGTAGCGGGTCTGACCGTCGTGGGTGATGAGCAGGGGCGGCGGGTGGCCGGCGTTCGTCCAGCGCAGGCGCCACAGTGCGTCGTCGCCGAGTGTGAGCCTGGCGAGGATCATGGTGACCATGGGTACCTCGGCTATGTGCATCACTGCCTCGTCGAGCTGTGTGACAACGGCGCTGGGTGCGGCCTCGGGGTGGGACCAGGCGAAGGCCCGAAGCATGTTGCGGACCTGCGCCATGCCGGCTGCGGCGTCGAGATCGTGTCCGACGACGTCGCCGATGGCCAGTGCGTGGGCATGGTCAGCCAGAGCGAAGGCGTCGTACCAGTCACCGCCCACGGATGAGGCGTCCGGAGCGGGAACGTAGCGCGCGGTCATCTCCAGCCCGGGCAGGACGGGCAGTTGCGGCAGCAGGTGGCGTTGCATGGTCTCGGCGACTTTGCGCTGGCGCTGGTACAGGCGCGCGTTGTCCAGCGCCAGGCCCGCCCGGCGGGTGAGGTCCTCCAGCAGCGGCAGGTCGGCAGGGGTGAAGGCGTCATGACGCTGGGCGCGGCCCAGGGTCAGGGCGCCGAGTACGTCGCGCAGTCCGCGAATGGGTGCGATGACGGCGGAGTGCATACCTGTCGTGGTGAACAGGCGCTGCTGCTCGACCGCTATGCCGGAGTCGGGCGGACCTTGGTAGGTGGCGGGGCCGGCGAGGGAGGAGGCGGCGCCGCGCAGGGCCCGTGACAGCGGCATCGGTGACTCGGCCGGCACGGGAGGCATCGGGCCCTGCAGGTCGTCCCGCTCGACGAGAATGCCATCCTTGTGCTCCATCACGAGAACGCGTCGTACTTCGTCACGTTCGGTGAGCAGATCGAACACGGCCCAGTCCGCGAGCCGGGGCACGGTCAGGGCCGCCAGCCGATGCAGCGCCTCGTCCGCGTCCAGGGTGGAGGTGAGCTGCGTGGTCGTCTCCGCCAGCAGGGCAAGGCGGTCCAGTTCGGTCAGCGGCGCGGAGTGGCCGCCGTCGCTGTGGCCCACGCCGCCTGGCGGCTCGTACAGCATTGCCAGCGCACCTGTCACGCCCGGACCGGGTGCGTAGGGCGTGACGAGCCAGGACAACTGGACGAGATCGCCGTCCCCGCGGGCGAACCACTCGGCGTCGCCATGCCTGGTGTCCCCCGTGAGGAGCGCCTTCCTCATCCGGCAGCGCGTGCGCGGCACCGAGTGCCCGTATCTGTCCCGGTGCAGCAGGTCGTGGAAGTCCTGACCGACGAGTTCTGAGGCTTCCCTGCCCAGCATGCTTTGGGCTGCGCTGTTGACCGCGACGATGAGGCCATCGTCATCGACCGCGATGGCGGAAGCCCGCAGGTTTTCCAGCGTTCTGTCGAGCAGGGCGCCAGAACGCGCCTGGTGCCCGGACAGGGGAACACCTTCCCTGCCGGGAGCGGCGACGTCGTCCATGTCCCTCCTCAGTGTCAAGCCCGAATCGCGTCGAGTACCCCAACCGGATTCCGGCATGCATCGAAGGCTCGTCTGCCCTGCTGCGACTGATCGAGCACACCCTGGCGGTGCAGGAGGAAGCTGTCCTAGCAGTCAGCACCCCGGCCCCGGGGTGCTGACTCCGTGTCCGGCCTCGATGCCGGCGAGACCGCCACCGGACCTAGGTGTATTGATCACGAGCGTTGTTGACACTCGCCGGGCTTGATCATGGCGAAGACCTCCGGTGTGGTGGAGCTGTCTAGGACTGCACCGAACGGAGGTCTTCGTGTCCCACCGTAATGCCCGGCTGACCGTTCACGGCAGGCGGCTGCTGATCGAACGTGTCGGCGCCGGGCGCCCTGTCGCTCACGTAGCCGCCGAGATGGGCATCTCCCGCGCCACTGCCCACAAATGGATCCGCCGCTGGCGATCCGAAGGCGAGCCGGGCCTTGTCGACCGCTTCAGCAGGCCGCGCACGACGCCACACCGCACTACAGCGGCCCTGGAGGCCCGTGTCTGCCAACTGCGGCAGGCCCGCAAACTCGGCCCGGCACGCATCGGCCCTGTCCTCGGTCTGCCTGCCTCCACCACGCATCGCATCCTGGTCCGCCACGGTCTGAACCGGCTGGCGCACCTGGACCGCCCCACCGGGCAGGTCATCCGCCGCTACGAACGCGACCGGCCCGGCGAGCTGATCCACGTCGACGTCAAGAAACTCGGCCGTATCCCCGACGGCGGCGGCCACAAGGTCCTGGGCCGCCAGGCCGGCCGCGCCCGCCGCAGCAGCATGGGCTTCGACTACATCCACTCCGCCGTCGACGACCACACCCGCCTCGCCTACAGCGAAATCCACGGCGACGAGAAAGCCGCCACCTGCGCAGACTTCCTCCGCCGGGCCGCAGCCTTCTTCACGACCCGCGGCATCGACCACATCGAACGGGTCCTGACCGACAACGCCTGGCCCTACCGCAAAAGCTTCGCCTGGCGCCAAGCCCTGGCCGACCTCGGCGCGACCGGCAAACTCACCCGCATCTACCGGCCGCAGACCAACGGCAAAGTCGAACGCTTCAACCGCACCCTGCTCGACGAATGGGCCTACCGGCGGCCCTACACCAGCAACACCGAACGCACCGACGCCCTGGCAGACTTCCTGCACACCTACAACCACCACCGCTGCCACACCGCACTCGGCGGCCAGCCACCCATCACCCGCGTCAACAACGCTCCGGGTCAATACACCTAGGGCGTGCTCCCGGGCGGTGGCTCAGGCATCGATGATGACGGGGATGATGAGGGGCTTGCGGCGGTGGGTGCGGAACGCCCAGCTCGCCACGGCGCGGGCGACGAGTTGTTCGAGCTGGTGCGCGTCCCCGACACCTTCCTCGGCCGCGGTGGCCAGCGTCTTCTCGATGACGGGGATGACCGGCTCGAAGGTGGTGTCGTCGTGGACGAAGCCCCGGGCCAGGAAGTCTGGGGCCTCGGCGAGGGCGCCGGTGTCGGCGTCGACGATCGCCACCACCGTGACTACGCCTTCGGCGGCGAGGGTGAGGCGATCCTTGAGGGACGCTTCGGTGGCGCCGCCGACTTCCATGCCGTCCACGTAGACGTTGCCGGCGGGGACCTTGCCGGTGATGGATGCGCGCCCGTCGACGAGGTCGACGACGACGCCGTCCTCGGCGATGACAACCCGGTCGGGGTCGACGCCGGTACGGATGGCGAGGTCGCCGTTGGCCCGCAGGTGGCGCCATTCGCCGTGCACGGGCATGACGTTGCGGGGTTTGACGATGTTGTAGCAGTAGACGAGTTCGCCGGCGCTGGCGTGTCCGGAGACGTGCACCTTGGCGTTGCCCTTGTGGACCACGTGGGCGCCCCACCGGGTAAGTCCGTTGATCACCCGGTAGATGGCGTTCTCGTTGCCGGGGATGAGAGAGCTGGCGAGCAGGACGGTGTCGCCCTTGCCGATGCGGATCACGTGGTCGCGGTTGGCCATACGTGACAGCGCGGCCATCGGTTCGCCCTGGGAGCCGGTGCACACCAGAGTGATCTTGTGGTCCGGGAGCTTCTCCAGCTCCTTCGTGCTCACGACCAGACCAGACGGGACCTTCAGATATCCCAGGTCGCGGGCGATGCCCATGTTGCGGACCATCGACCGGCCCACGAAGGCCACCTTACGGCCGTGCTGGTGGGCGGCGTCCAAAACCTGCTGGATGCGGTGCACATGGCTGGCGAAGCTGGAGACGATGACCCGGCGCGGCGCAGTGCGCATCACCTGCTCGATCGCGGGGTTCAGCTCACGCTCGGAGGTGGTGAAGCCGGGCACTTCGGCGTTGGTGGAGTCGGTGAGGAACAGGTCCACGCCCTCCTCGCCGAGGCGGGCGAAGGCGCGCAGATCGGTGATGCGGTCGTCGAGAGGGAACTGGTCCATCTTGAAGTCGCCGGTGTGCAGCACCATCCCGGCGCCGGTGCGGATCGCGACCGCGAGGCCGTCCGGGATGGAGTGGTTGACCGCCACGAACTCGCAGTCGAACGGCCCGAAGCCGCGCCGGTCGCCCTCCCGCACACGCACTGTGCGCGGCCGGATGCCGTGTTCCTTGAGCTTGGCCTCCAGAAACGCCAGCGTCAGCTTGGAGCCGACGACAGGAATGTCGGACCGCTCGCGCAGCAGGTACGGCACGCCGCCGATGTGGTCCTCGTGGCCGTGGGTGAGTACCACGGCCACGATGTCGTCCAGCCGGTCCCGGATCGAGGTGAAGTCCGGCAGGATCACGTCCACGCCGGGCTGGGTCTCCTCGGGGAACAGCACGCCGCAGTCGACGATGAGCAGCTTGCCCGCATGCTCGAAGACGGTCATGTTGCGGCCGATCTCACCCAGGCCGCCCAGGGCGATGACCCGCAGCCCTCCTTCGGGAAGCGGTGGGGCGGCTTTGAGGTCGGGATGTGGGTGACTCATACCTTGACGTTACCCGGAGAGCGGGAGGGGGTGATCCACTGCCTGCGTGATCTCTTCTTCCGCCGGAGCGGGACATAAGCAGCGGATGCCCCCGGAACGCTCGGATCACGCCGGCGGACGGGCGGGCACTCACGGCCGCTGAAGTACAGAGGGTGATCGTAGTCGGAAAAATGCCCCGGCGACTCGAGAGCATCACTGGGAGCGCAACAGCCTCAGGAGCTAAAGACGCCCAAACTTGACCCATCTGCACCAACCCGCCGGCCGCACCCGCCCCACGCTGTCAATCGGACGGGACGCTAGCGCTGCGACAGACTCGGAACGACAGCCGAGATCCCCCGCCACACAAATAACGGCCGCCCACACTGTCGAGACAAGAGAGCGCCCCATGGTCATCGACCAGGACGCTGCCTGTTGCGAGTGACGAACGAAGCGCCCCACCGTCAAACACGACAGTGCCCGGGCGGGGCTTCTACTGTGCCCGCCTACCGTGCGTCGGGCAGCGCTCCGCCCACATCCGGGCGGCCATCTCGTCCGCTTCGACCTGCGGCGTACCAGCTTTCACGAGAATGATGCCGCGCGACTGGTCAGGGAACGTGACCTCGCGCATGGTCGTACCCAGGGGGCTCGGCGACGGCTCGTCCGACATGGCACACCCAATCTGTTGACAAACGGCCACGCTAGCCGCCGACAGCTGCCACACACGGCGCGAGCCGGCACGCGTTCGGGTGATCTCGGACAGCAGCGGCAACACCCCGGGGTGCGTCGCCCACCACGTCGGCTCCACTACGCACCGGGTTCGCAACCAGGTCGGCGACATCGCATCGGCAACCGAGAGCCTTCGGGTGCTGGAAGCGGAGCCGCTGTCGCGGCTTGCCGAGGCGCCGTCGCGCGGTCTCGACCTGGTCCTGCACGCAGGCGGGCGGTTGGCCGCGTCCCACGGCGCGGTCCCGATGGTGCGCTGACCGCGGGCGCCGGGGTGAGTGGCAACCATCTGGCCACGCAGTTCAAGGCTCATGTCGGGATCACCCCGAAGCGGGTGGCGCGGATCTATCGCTTTGCGCCACTGATCCTGTCCGTGGACACCCTGCGTCCGGTCGACTGGCCGGAGCTCGCACACGCGGCAGGCCACTTCAACCGGGCCCATTTCAGCAGAGAGTTCAACGACCTCACCGGCCACACCCCGAGGGAGTACATGGCCCCGCGACGCCGATTCCCCGCCGAGCAGGGGTTCCCGCCGGAAGCAGGTTCGATGCCCGCTGATTGATTTCTTACGTGCCTGCTCGCCTCTCGGGGCGGCAAGATCGGGGTGCACACGCAGGGAGAGTCGAGGAGGGTCCGTGGGCACAGTGATCATGCACAACGTGGTGTCGGTGGACGGCTTCATCGCCGACGCCAACGACGACGTCGGGCCACTCCACGAGTGGTATTTCACCGGGGACACCCCGATCACCGAAGGCGGCGACCAGCAGTACGACCATTCCAGCGTCGGAAGCGGCTTCAAGGTCTCACGTGCGTCGGCGGAGTACGTCCGGCCGATGTGGGAGTCGATCGGCACGATCGTGATGGGCCGCCACTTCTTCGGCCTGGTGAACGGCTGGGAAGGCAACCAGCCCGCAGGCGACCACGTGGTGGTGGTGTCCCATCGGCCCAAGCCCGAGGGCTGGCACCCCGAAGCGTCGTTCCACTTCGTCGACGGCGTGACGGCTGCGATCGACAAGGCCCAGGAGCTCGCCGGTGAGCGAGTCGTTGCTGTGAGCGCCGGCGAGGTAGGCGGTCAGATCCTCGCGGCCGGCCTCGTGGACGAGGTGGCCATGGACGTGGTGCCGGTGGTGTTCGGTTCGGGCAAACGATACTTCGGCAGCATCGACGGCCAGCAGCTGTTGGAGGATCCCCATGTGGTCATCCAGGGCGACCGGGTGCTGCACCTCAGGTTCAAGGTACGCCGCTAGAGATCGTCAATGGCTGAGGCTACGGCGGCGCGAAGTCGAGTCTGGTCTTGGCGACGAAGCCCTCGACGAGACCGGTTCGGTGTCGCATCCGTTTGAGGCGGGTCTTGACCAGGATGGTCAGCTGGTCGATGCCGTGTTCGGCGAGGTTCGCCAGGGACCGCTTGAGGTGCGCCCAGACGGCCTCGACGGGTTGAGTTCGGGTGCGTAGGGCGGGAGTTGTTAGACCGTCAGCCAGTCCCGGCTTGCGATCAGCTGTCGCATCGCGCGGCTGAGGTGGGTGTTCAAGTTGTCCCAGACCAGGACGATCGGGCCGCCGAGCTGCCGGTGGGCGGCGTCCAGCAGGCGCGCCTAGTCGGTCTCGGTGAAGCCCTGGCGCCGGTTGTGCCGTGGGCCGCGATCGACGTGCGTGCGGTAGATCAGCCGCGGGCGCGGCCGGGCTTGGTGCAGATCAGCGCGGCCAGCGAGATGCGCTTGGTGCCGGCGGCGGTCACGAGGACGAGCGGGGTGTGCCCGCGCCGGCCCAGGTGCGGCCCTTGGGGGGGCGTCAGTCCCTGGCCGGACTCGTCCTGGAAGCAGAGCCCGGCACCCAGGTGTGCAGCCGTCCTTTTATGGCCGGCCACTGCGCGTCCTTCCAGTCGGCGATGGCCGCCTCGTCGCGCTCGGCCGCCCGGCGGGTGGGCACCTGCACGCTGCAGCCGATCCGGTGCAACAGCAGATCGACCCCGGCCAGCGTGTAGTCCACCCGGAACCGGCGGCGGATCACCTCGGCGATCCGCGCCGGCGTCCAGCTCCGCTTCCAAGACCCGCAGTTGGTCAGGGCTCAACCGACACCGGGCGCCGCCCGGACCCTTGGATGGCGAACACGGCGTCAGCCGTCACCAAGCCCAGAACCCTGACCCTTAAAGATCTCTAGAGTCGGGTCCGTCCGTGACCCGACTCGCAAGGTCTGAACTGCCAGGTGGGTCACGGACGTTCGGCTGCCGCACTACTTGGTGCACGGCCAACAGCCGTTTCGAGACAGATTCCAAGCTGCCCGGGGCCCGGGTGAACGCCGATCAAGGCACCCGTGTGGCGTACCGAACCGGGGCTGGTGTGGCAGAGCCCCGTACTTGCCGAATGCGCGGTGGCTCTGTCCATGAGAACGGAACAGCACTTCGACAGTGGTCCGGGGGGTGTCTGGCCGTCGGCGCCGACGCGGAATGTTCACGGGTTCGGGCAGCACCGGGCGTTCCTCGCGGGCCGAGTGCGGCGGGTCTCAGCGCCAGTCGTCGATCACGTAGGCGTCAGGGTGGCTGTAGCCGGGTTCGTTGGGCTTGTGCATGGCCACGCCCTGCAACCAGGTGCGGAAACCGCGGTCGACCATTCGCCGGTAGGCATCCTGGCGGGCCAGGTTCATTCCGGCGTCCAGTTGCCCCAGGCCGCGCTCGGCGGCGAGCCGCTCGCACGCGGTGAGCAGTCGTTCGAACCGGTCGGCCGCCTCCGGGCCAGGACGCACGGCGCCGAATTTGACGAAACACACGTCCTCTCCGGCCTCCGACCCGGCTCCGCAGTGGCAGACGGCCAGGCCATCGAGCTCTGAGCCGGCCCCCTGGAGCAGGATGGTGTCACCGAGTCCCTGCGCGTGCGTGGCCACGATCTCGCGTTCCACGCTCAGGCCCTCGAACACGGCCCCGGTCAGTGTGCGACAGAGGCTCAGGGCGTCGAGCCGCTCGGTGGCGGGAAGCTCGCCGTACAGCACTCGGCCGGGGACCGCGGCACTGCCTGCGACCTGCTTCTTCATGATGGCTGTGAGGAATCGGGGCCAGAAACCGTACCGGCGGTAGAGCTCAAGGTGCTTGGGACTGTGCGAGAAGGTGAACAGGCCCAGGTGTCGATTCTCCCAGGTCTCGAAGCAGTCCATGACCGGCTCCATGAGGCGCCTGCCGACGCCCTGGTCCCACAGGTCCGGACGTACGGTCAGCGGGCCGAAGTACCCGACGCTGCCCCAGTTGACGGCGAAGTTCGATGCAACGACTTCGCCCTCGACCGTTGCTGCGAAGGCCGCTTGTGGATCGGCGGCCCAGCGAGTGCGGACGTAGTCGGCGGTCCCGAAGAATGTCTTCGGCTCGGGTGCCCCGAGGAACGTCCCGAAGGCGACCCTGAAGACCTCGTCGGCCCGATCCAGGTCCGCCTCACCGAGCGGGCGGACCGATACAGGGCCCGTGCCATTCTTGCGCTCCCCTGCCGGTGGGATCATCGCTCTCTCCTTCCCGACCCCCTGTTTCATCGCACCACGGGCGTGCGCCGCGAGCGAGGCGAAAGGTCCACCGATACCCAGGGACCGAGGACCGGGCGGTCTGCCTTGCCTGTCCGCCGGGAACTGCAGCAGTCGCGGGTACCGAGGCCCAGGAAGGACGCCCACTGCCCGGGGCGGGGAGTCAGTCGACGGGTGCTGTTCCTTTTTGTGAACATCGACTCGGCCCCGGCGGGCGCCTCCCAGAGTGATGAACAATCGCCGTCGTGATCCGTGAACAAAACCAGCGCCGCGAACCGTCGAGCCGCCGACGACTGCCGGATCGGGTACAGCCCCGAGGTCGCTGACGAGATCACCCAGCGGGCTGCACGAGGCCGTCGGCGAGACCCTCGACGACCTGGAGGCACCGATGAGCGCTCAGCCCGACCACGCACCCATCACGCCGTACGCCCCGAGCCGGGAGCTCCTGCCGAGCTGCTCGCGCGGCTGCGCGCTGACCGCCGCGCACAGCGGTGGGTGCCGGCCTTCGAACAGGAGTCGCCGGACGTTCTCGCTGGCCGTGCTGTACGAGGTCGTTCAGGTCGGGCAGGCCCGCGTAACGTCCGCGCCGGTGGTCGACGCGCTTTTCGCTTCCGGTCGGGGCGAGTCCGGGTTCGTGGACCTGGAGGAGATCCGGGGCCGCCGCCGGTGACCGGACAACAGCCGTACGCGATCCTGTTGCCGCGCCGCCGGGGGCGACGGTGCTCGCCGCGCTGCCCGAGCACGCTGAGCAGACTCTCTGGGATGTGCTGGATGCCGCGGCCGCGAACCCATGGGGGCTTCCCGCCGTGAGACGCCGGCGACCCGGAAGGCGAGGACTGCGCATCGCCTCCGTTGGCCAGCTGTCCGCTGTTGCTCGGCCCGCTCATCCGTTTCCGCCGTGGGCGCCAAGTCGTCGCGCCGCCCGGCCAGGTGCCCGGGCGATGCGGGAGCGCCTGCCCAGCTGGCTTGACCGTCCGCTCGTAGCGGTGGTCAGTGTCAGCGTCCAGGGGCTGTCGCCCGGGACGAGTCGGGAGCCCGCGGATCGGGACTGCCGGCCCCTCGGGGCTCTTGTGCTTACCAATCGGCAGCTTGATTCACCTCGTGGCGGGCGTGGACCATCACCACGCCCTTCGCGGAAAGGCGGACGAAGGTCGCTCTTCTCGAGCCAACTGCGGCCTGCCCGCACTGTGTGGGGTGCCTGGTGCACTTCAGTGCTTTCTGCGTCTCCCCTACGCTTCGGCTGGCATCGTTCGCAACGTCCGCCTGCAGGTCGTTCACCTTCTTGGAGTCGGTGCCCGCACCCCGTGCGAAGTAGCCGAGGCCGGCGGCACAGCTGCGGGCCGGCCAGCTATAGCGGGCGCCGGTGGCCCGGGCGGGGACCTCGGCGAGGCGTGCGGCGCACTGACGGACATGTGCGGCTCGCAGATCGCCGTACGCGGCGGGATCCTGGGACACCGCGCGCAGCACCTTGACGAGATCGTCGATGCGAGCCGGCATCCGGATGGTCGCGCCGTCACGCCGCGGCACTTCGTCCTCACCATGGGTGTACTCGCCGTTGACGCCGTTGGGAATCTCCTGGGTGTCCTGGGCGTAGTCCACCAGCGCGGCCGCGAGCGGGGCGCGCAGGTCCGGGGCGACGACGGGCTCCCGGCGGTGACACCCGCCCCTTCTGGTCGTACACGACGATGAGGGCGTCACCGGGGCGCGTCGTCTGACCGCAGCCCCGCAGATGCGGACCTCGAGCGGTACGCCGTGCCGGTCGGCCACCGAGCATAGGTAGCGCGGGCACGAGGAGGCGAGCAGCCAAGACGTCATGGTCAGTGCGTGCGCAACTCATGCGCGACCCCCTGCCACCCGACCGCCGGACGCAGGAAAGGCGCCCTGCCGGAGGGCCCAGTACGCTGCGGCCAGGTGTGCCGGGAAGCCTGGTCGGCGATCAATTGGCCCTGCCACCATGGAGTTCTCGATGCACATCTTCCGCTCGCGCCGTCGCGGACAATCTGGCGCCCAGGGCTCGCCCGCTCACCGCGTGGTCCGGCTGCACGGCACTTTGGACGCCCGTAACGCCGAAGCGACAGGACGGCGCCTGGTCCGGCAGGCCGATGCTGGGCCGAAGGTTCTGGAAGTCGATCTCGCTGACGTGAAGTACCTCAGCCCGGACGGATGCGCGGCGCTGTTCATGGCGTTCCGTGCCGCGAGAGTGCACGGCACACGGCTGACCATCACGCATGCGGACGAACGGGCGCGATCCGTCATGCATCAGATCGGCCTCTCCCGTGCTCTGTCGGCCGAGACCAGGGACGACTGATAGTCGGGGCTTGTCGTAACCATCCCGTCGCCCAGAGATATGTGCCCGCTGAACGGACTTCCGTCTCCGTATAACGGTCTGATTTCGCCACCTGGCGCTTTTGCGATGACAAGCGGATACGTGACCTGCATCACTAAAGATCTGGTAAAGGCCGTGGTAGAACGTCGCAACTCCGCAGGCGGCATGACCCTCGCCGCCGAACCGAGCGTCGGTCTGCGAGCCGACTACAGGCCAGGGCCGTGACGTTCCGAGTCCGCGGACATGTCATCCCAGGTCGCCGATCGGACAACGGCGTTCGCTCAAGGACCGCACTTCCTCCGGCGCAGGCTTCTGCGCCGGTCCCCGCACCACCGAGGTAGCCATAGTGTCACTCGACTCCGTCACCACGTCCGTCGACGAAGCAGTCAGCGGATTCTTCGAGCCCATAGCCAAGTGGCTCGGGGAAGTCGTCTTCTACACGGTCCCCGTAGGAGGGACCGAACTACCCCTCATCGTCGCCTGGCTCGTGGTCGCGGGTCTCGTCTTCACCGGCTGGTTCGGGTTCGTCCAGTTCCGCAAGTTCAGACTCGCCGTCGACGTGGTGCGCGGGAAGTACGACGAGAAGGGGTCGCCCGGCGAGGTCAACCACTTCCAGGCCCTCACCGCGGCCGTCTCCGGCACCGTCGGCCTCGGCAACATCGCCGGTGTCGCCGTCGCCGTGTCCATCGGCGGCGCGGGTGCCACGTTCTGGATGATCCTGTGCGGCCTGCTCGGCATGGCCACCAAGTTCGTCGAGGTCACCCTCGGCGTGAAGTACCGCGAGGTGCACGCGGACGGCACCGTCTCCGGCGGCCCGATGCACTACCTGCCCAAGGGCCTCAAGGAGCGCTTCGGCAACGGTGGCGCCAAGTTCGGCAAGGTGCTCGCTGTCCTCGCCTCGATCATGATCCTCTTCTTCGGTCTGTTCGGCGGCAACCTGTTCCAGACCAACCAGAGCTACGCGCAGATCTCCTCGACCTTCGGTGGCGAGGACGGCTTCCTGGCCTCCTCCGCTGGTGCCGTCCTCTTCGGCCTGGTCGTCTCCGCGCTGGTCGGCCTCGTGCTGCTCGGCGGCATCCGCTCCATCGCCTCGGTCACCAGCCGGCTGGTGCCCGCGATGGCCGGCATCTACATCGTGGCCTGCCTGGTCGTCATCCTGGGCAACATCACCGCCGTGCCGGACGCCGTCCAGAACATCCTGCAGCGCGCCTTCGACGCCGACGGCGTCGCGGGCGGTGTGATCGGTGCCCTGATCGTCGGCTTCCAGCGCGCCGCGTTCTCCAACGAGGCCGGTCTCGGCTCCGCCCCGATCGCCCACTCCGCGGTCAAGACCAAGCACCCCGCGAGCGAGGGTCTGGTCGCCCTGCTGGAGCCGTTCATCGACACGGTCGTCATCTGCACCATGACCGCGCTGACCATCGCCATCGCCGACCCGGACAGCTGGGCCGAGGCCCGCGCGGGCGAGAGCATCGGCGGCGTCACCATCACCTCCGACGCCTTCGAGACCGTACTGCCCTGGTTCCCGGCCGTGCTCACCATCGCGGTGCTGCTGTTCGCCTTCTCCACGATCCTGACCTGGGGCTACTACGGCCTCAAGGCCTGGTCGTACCTGTTCGGCAAGAGCAAGACCAGCGAGACCGTCTTCAAGGCCGTCTGGAGCCTGTTCGTGGTCGTGGGCTCCCTGATGTCCCTCGACTCGCTGATCAGCCTCGCCGACTCCGCGCTCTTCCTGCTGTCGGTCTTCAACATCATCGGCCTGTACCTCCTCGCCCCGGTCGTCAAGCGCGAACTCAACTCCTTCCTGGAGTTCGTCCGGGCCCGCAAGGCCGGCGAGATCACCGACGGCGACGAAGACCAGGAGTCGGTGAAGACCACCGTCTGACCGCCCCCGCGGCCCGGCTCCTGAGCGGGCCCGTGCACACCCTGCGCCTTGGTGTGGACGGGCCCGCTCGTCATGCCCCGGCACTGGATTTCCGCAGGTGAAAGGGCACCTAGCAGAACCGAAGGGCACCGGTTAGGGTGTTAAGAACGCGTCAACATGCAGCCCCCATGGGCCTGTGACCGACGCGCGGTGTGCCGGGAAGTCTGGTCGGCGTCAGGGGCTCGTATGCCCGCAAGACGATCCCCGGAGGACTCCTTCATGGCTGACGCGCCGCGCGAACGTTCCCCCTTTCTCGGCCTCCTGCCGCTGCCCGAGCGCACGGCCATCGCCCAGGCCCTGAGGACGGAAACCGTCGGCGGGCTGGTCCTGCTGGGGGCGGCCGTTGTGGCCCTGGTGTGGGCGAACACGCCCTGGGCCGACGCCTACGAGCGAATACGCGATTTCCACTTCGGCATATCGGCGCTCGGCCTGGACCTCTCCATCGGGCATTGGACCGCCGACGGACTCCTCACGCTCTTCTTCCTCGTTGCAGGCATTGAACTCAAGCGCGAACTGGTCGTCGGTGAGCTGCGCACCCCCGCCACCGCCGCCCTACCGGTCATCGCCGCCATCTCGGGCATGATCGTCCCCGCCGCGTTCTACACGGTCACCGCCTCGACGGGGGGCGGCAGTCTGGACGGCTGGGCGGTGCCCATGGCCACCGACATCGCCTTCGCGCTGGCCGTGCTCGCGGTACTCAGCACTCATCTGCCGGCCTCGCTGCGTGCCTTCCTGCTCACCCTCGCCGTTGTCGACGACCTCGGCGGCATCCTCGTCATCGCCGTCTTCTTCACCAGCAACCTGAACTTCGCAGCTCTCGGCGGAGCGTTCGCGGGCCTCGTCGTCTTCTACCTGCTGCAGCGATTCCGCGTCCGCGGATGGTGGTGGTACGCCCCGCTCGGCATCGCTATCTGGGCGCTGATGTACAACGGCGGCGTCCACGCCACGGTCGCCGGCGTGGCGATGGGCCTCATCCTGCGCACCACCCGCGACAAGGACGAGGACCGTTCCCCCGGCGAACGCACCTCCCACCTCCTCCACCCCGTCTCCGCCGGCGTCGCGGTCCCGCTCTTCGCACTCTTCGCCGCCGGCGTCAGCGTCTCGGCCGCGTCACTGAGCGACGTGTTCACCAGGCCCGAACCGCTCGGCGTGGTGCTCGGACTTGTCCTCGGCAAAACGGTCGGGATCTTCGCCGGGACCTACCTGGCCGCGCGCTTCACGCGCGCCCGGCTCAACCCCGAACTGGCCTGGGCCGATGTCTTCGCCCTCTCAGCACTGGCCGGGATCGGCTTCACCGTCGCCCTGCTGATCGGCGAACTCGCCTTCCCCGACCCAGCGGCCGCCGGACCTGTGAAGGCCGCGGTCCTCATCGGCTCCCTGATCGCAGCCGTGATGGCGGCGATGCTGGTCAAGCGTCGCAACGGCGTGTACCGGCGCCTCTACGAGGAGGAGAACCGCGACGACGACCACGACGGCATCCCGGACATCTACCAAGTCGACGCCACCACCGAACGCTGACCCGGAGAGGGGAGTGGCGTGGAACCTTCACTGGCCACAGCGCTGGTCATCACCGCGGTCCTGGTCGTCAAGACCGCCGTGCTGGAGCTGCGAGACCCCGGCAGCGCACGACGGGAGTGGGCTTTCGTCACGGACAAAGTCGCGTTGGCCGGCGGTTCGCTGACAGCTCTTGCGGTGGGCGTCGCGGGCTGGGTGTATGGCGGCTACGGCGTAGTGGCGTGGGCCCTGCTCGCCGGTCTCCTGGTCGCCCAGGTCATGGGTCGACGCTCGCAACGCTGACTCCCGCAGGCCGCCCTCGACTTGCCGGAATCCGGCAAGGATCCCTGTCCCAGAGTGCGCGTCAAGGACCTGTCAGGAACGCGTAAAGCATGCGTAAGCTCCCCACTGGTGTGCCGGGAAGTCTGGTCGGCGGTGTGGATAGAAGTCTCTTCGTCGATCGGGGGTCCAGGTCATGGTGCTCGTTGTGGTGTTCGGTGTGGCGCTGCTCATCGCGGTACTGCTGTCCGGGCTCGCGGCCCGGACCGTGCTCTCGACGTCCTTCCTCTTCCTTGTCGGCGGCGCACTGGTCAGCGACGGATTTCTGGGACTGATCCACATCACCCCGGACAGCGAGATCGTGTCCGTGACGGCGGACCTGGCCCTGTTCGCGGTGCTGTTCACCGACGGCATGCACGTCTCCCTCCCCAAGCTGCGGGAGAACTGGCGCAATCCGGCGCGTGCCCTCGGGCTCGGCATGCCGCTCGCTTTCGTCGGCATGGCTCTGATCACGCACTTCGTGGTCGGCCTGGACTGGACGACCTCGTTCCTGGTCGGTGCCGTCCTCGCGCCGACCGACCCCGTGTTCGCGTCGGCGATCGTCGGGCGCAAGGAAGTCCCGTCGAAGCTGCGCCAGTTGCTGAACGTGGAGAGCGGCATCAACGACGGGCTCGCCCTGCCGGTCGTCCTCATCCTGATCGCGGCGGCCGGGCCGACCTCCGGCGACGCCGAGGCGTCGCTCGGAAAGATCGGCTTGGAGCTGGTCCTCGGACTGGTCTTCGGTGTGGTCCTGCCGTTCGTCGTGAACGAGCTGGTGAGGTTCCGGCTGCTGGGCGCCGAGCCCAAGCTTCAGCCGCTGCTGCCTCTCGCCATCGGCGTGACCCTGTACGCCCTGTGCCACCTCACGCACGCGAACCCCTACCTCGCTGCCTTCTCCGCCGGCGCCGTGCTCACGGCACGCTCGCTCGAGGCGAAGGACGCGTTCGAGCCACTGGGGGAGGCGCTGGCGGAGCTGGCGAAGTTCGCGGCTCTGCTGGTGTTCGGCGCGCTGCTGACGCCGCAGCTGTTCGGCGACCTGTCCTTCGGCGGCTACGTCGCGGTGGTCCTGGCCATCGTGCTGATCCGTCCGGCTTCCCTGTTGCTGTCGCTGCTCGGCACTCGGTTCACCCGCCGGGAGAAGCTGGTGGCGGCCTGGTTCGGGCCGAAGGGCTTCGCCTCCGTGGTGTACGGACTGCTGGTGCTCCAGGCGGGGATCCCGCAAGGGGAGGAGGCGTTCACGCTCATCGCCGTGTGCATCGCCTTCTCGATCGTCGCGCACAGCTCGACCGACGTGCCGATCGCGCGGCTCTTCAACGTCGAGGACATCGCCGGGGTGCCCGAGGGCGACCGGGCGCCGGCGTCGCGTACGGCCGGTCAATCGCAGGAGGTAGGTGCCTGACCCGGTCCCGTTCCCGGCAACCTCGCTCCCGCGCTCCCGCTGCGCGTCCGTTCGACCGGAGGTCTGCGACGATGGCCCTGTTCCCTCAGCCGACGCCCGGTGTTCCTCCGCCGGGACACATGATCGTGTGCGGTGACGATGCGCTCGCCGAACGGCTGGCGGCCGAACTCACGACGGTGTACCGGGAGCGGGTCACCCTCGTCGTCCCGACGTCGAACATTCAGGGCGCCATGAACCCGACGCGTTCATCCGCTCTGCTCGGCCGGATGCAGGCCGCCATGAACCGTACGGCTGACGCACCCGGCGGCAGCGAGGCGGCTCCCCGGAGACTCGAAGCGCCCGTCCTCACGGAGGCGGTACTGGTCGAAGCGGGTGTGCGGGAGGCCGCCGCGCTGGCGCTGGTTCACGACGACGACGCGGCCAACATCCAGGCGGCTCTCGCCGCCCGTCGGCTCAACCCCCGGCTGCGCCTGGTGATCAGGCTCTACAACCGCAAGCTCGGCCAGCACCTGGAAGATCTCCTCGACCAGGCCGCCGTCCTCGCCGCACCCGGCCTGGACCCCGACGCCCTGGACACCTCCACCACCGTGCTGTCGGACGCTGACACGGCGGCGCCGGCGCTGGCGGCCACCGCGGTCGCCGGCACCAGCAAGGTGGTCCAGGCCGACGGGCTGCTGTTACGGGCAGTGGAACGTACCCCGCCTGGTCGCGGCGAGGTGGCCGACCCCGGCCTGTGCACGCTCGCCCTGCTGTCGTCGACCACCACCGACCCCGCGGGATCGGAGGGTTCGGACGCGAGCGGGCAGGAGGGACCGACGTTGCTGCCCGACATGGATGCGGTCGCTGCGGCGACGGGCCGCGGCACGGTGGTTCTCGAAGCCGTCGCCCACACCGGCGCCGCATCCGCGCCGGGCCGTCTGGCAGGGCGGGGCCTACCGCTCGCCTCCCTGTTCTCGCGTCGGCTCCGCTGGTCGCTGGCCGGGCTCGCCGCCAGTGTTCTGGGCCTTGCCGTGGCGAGCTGGCTGGCCACGGACGACCACCCCCTGCATGCCGCATACCTCACCCTGCTGGACCTGTTCGCGATCGGCGACCCGGCGATCGGCGAACCCACCGCCCGCCAGGTGCTGCAACTCCTGTCCGGCCTCGCCGGACTGCTGCTGCTCCCCGTCCTGCTCGCGGCCGTTCTGGAAGGGCTCGGCACCTTCCGTACGGTCTCGGCGCTGCGGCGCCCGCCGCGCGGTCTGTCCGGCCATGTCGTCCTGCTCGGTCTCGGCAAGATCGGCACCCGTGTCCTGGCCCGGCTGCGGGAACTCGACATCCCGGTGGTGTGCGTCGAGGAGGACCCCGAGGCACGCGGTCTGCCTCTCGCCCGCCGCCTCCGTGTCCCCACCGTCCTGGGCGACGTGACCCAGGAAGGTGTCCTGGAATCCGCCAAGGTCCACCGCGCGCATGCCCTGCTCGCCCTCACGAGCAGCGACACCACGAACCTCGAAGCCGCCCTGTACGCGCGCTCCGTCAAGCCGGACCTACGGGTCGCGCTGCGCCTGTACGACGACGACTTCGCCACCGCGGTGTACCGCACGTTGCGCGCGGCCCACCCGCAGGCCCTCACCCGAAGCCGCAGTGTCTCCACGCTCGCCGCGCCCGCCTTCGCAGGCGCCATGATGGGCCGCCAGATCCTGGGTGCGATCCCTGTGGAACGCCGTGTCCTGCTCTTCGCGGCCCTGAACGTCGCCGGGCACCCCCACCTGGAGGGGCGCACCGTCGCCGAGTCGTTCCGGGCAGGCGCCTGGCGCGTCCTCGCCCTGGACACCGCCGCCCCGGACGACCGGCTCCCCGACCTCGCCGCAACCCCGGCGCACGAGGACTGCGGTAGGCCTGCCGGGCTCGTATGGGACATCCACCCGGGCTATGTCCTGCGGCCCCGTGACCGGGTGCTCCTCGCCGCCACCCGGCAGGGCCTGGCCGAGCTCCTAGGCCGACAGCCACGGGGCGGGGCGCACGGCACGGGTCCGGAGCGAACGGGACGGAGGGACTGAGCCGAGCGGCACGCTGTATGGGGCCACTTCGGGGTCGTCAACCAAGAGTCGCGTCGGACCAGTGGCCTGCGGATGAGCGCAAGCTTCTCCTCGAAGTCGGCATTGCGACGACCACTGGTGACGACGAGCGTCGAGGCGCCGGTCAACCACCAGTTCCTGCGCCGATCAGCGGCGTCAAGACCGATCCGTAGGGTCGGGCACGGGGTGATGCCCGTCGTGGCCGTCCTGCCGAAAGCACGCGTGTCAGTGGTCCTCCACTCCCGGTTGCCGCTCCGCCGCACGGCGGGCCTGGGAGTTCGCCAACAAGTGGCGTGGGTCGGCGGCCCGGTTGATCGCTGTCTCGATCGCGGCGATCCGGTCGGCGAGCAGGTCGAGCGCGGCGATCGCGCGGGCCAGGGGAGCGTCCTCGGGACCGCCGAGGGCTTGGGAGCGGACGTGGGCCGCCTTCACTTCTGCCCACCTCGGCGCCTGTTGCGCCGTCAGCATTCCGCGAAGCTCGGCCAGCTTGAGCAAGTTGGCTTCGGCGCCGGTGGTGAGGGTCTGGGCCTCGGCCGTGTAGTGGTCGTCGATCAGCGCGGCGAGTTCGGTGTCGTTCATGACGGGCTGGATGCGCTGGGCGATCTTGTTCATGTTGCGGTAGGAGCCCTGGAGCTGGAAGGGCGGCTCGGTGCGGGTCGTGTCCGACTGGGCCGCCGAGGCGATGTAGGCCGCGTTCACCGCCAGAACCGTCTGCCGGGCGGTGAGCAGATGGCGCAGGACGGCCAGGATCCGCTCCAGCTCGGCGGGGGCGTACGGGTGCGTGAGGCGGTCGGCGCGGGACGACCCGTCACCCTCGGCCAGGCGGATGAGGAGGTCCAGGTCGGTGCTTTCGCGGCCGGCCAGTGGAGCGAGCACCGGGTTCGACGTCAGGGCGTTCTCGATGAAGCTGAGGGCGAAGGCGTCGTCCTTGCCCGTCACGACGTCGCCGAGGTTCCAGACGTCGGCTCGGTTGGCGAGCATGTCGGGCACGCGGAAGCGGCTGCCGGACTCGGTGTAGGGGTTGCCTGCCATGCATACGGCGAACCGCTTGCCGCGCAGGTCATAGGTGCGGGGCTCGCCGTCCCGCACACCTTCGACACGGCGTGTGGCGTCGCACAGCGGGATGAACTTCTGCAGCAGCTCCGGGGAGGTGTGCTGGATGTCGTCCAGGTACAGGAGGGTGTTGTTGCCCGCCTCCAGCGCGAAGTTGATCTTCTCGATCTCGTGGCGGGCGGTGGCGTTCGGCGCCTCTGCCGGGTCGAGCGAGGTGACGGCGTGGCCGAGCGCCGGGCCGTTGACCTTCACCAGGATCAGGCCGAGCCGGTCGGCGACGTACTCCATGAGGGTCGTCTTGCCGTAGCCGGGCGGGGAGATGAGCAGGAGCAGACCGCCGGTGTCGGTGCGCCTGGTGTCGCCCGTGGTGCCGAGTTGCTTGGCGAGGCTGTCGCCGATCAGCGGAAGGTAGACCTCGTCGATGAGCTTGCTCCGCACGAACGCGGACATCACGCGTGGCCGGTACTCGGCCAGGCGGATCCGCGTGCGCTCGGCGGTCACCAGGGCCGTGCGGCGGCGCTGGTAGGCACGGTGGGCAGGGACTTCGTGCAGTCGGAAGCGCTGGGTACGGGCGAGGAGTTCGTCGATGCGGACGGTGAGCGTGCGGCCGGTGATGCGCGGGTGCGCGCCTAGCAGGCCCTCGACGGTCGCGGTCAACGCCGCGTCGGACTCGTACCGGACCAGGTGCGGGCAGAGCTCGGCCGCCACCGCCTCGGCCAGGTCACCGGGCGTGATGTCCAAGCCGGTGGAGGAGGCGTACGAGGAGAGCCATGCCTCGACGAGCTGTTTGCGGGTGGTCAGGTCGTCGAGTGCGGTGAGGTCGTCGTCGTAGGCGGACGTGCCCACGGTGCGGCGGAACTTGTCGAGCATCGTGCGGGTGCCGGCGCTGACGACGAAGCCGTCGGGTCCGGTGGTCAGCTCCTCGAACAGGTAGGCGGCGGCGCTGCTCGCGCACTCGCCTCCGATCGCCTCCGCCAGTTCCGCCCGCAGCTCGGCGATGGCGGGGGCGAGGCCGAACGTGTCTCTTGCCCTGGCCAGCGACACCGCACGTCGCGTCCAGCGTGCGCGGGCCTCGGCCGTCGTCGTGTGTTCCCAGAACAGCTGGGCCGTGGCCCGGGCGCCGGGCTCGTGGCGGAGCAGGCCCGCGTCGTCGTGCAGGCGCAGGAGCGCGGTGAGGATCGCGGTCGCGTCGCGGTCGTGGACGCCGCGTTCGTAGCCCTCGTCGTACGCAGTCTCCGCCACCTGTCGCACGAGGGCGGGCAGGTCGGCCTCCGCGAGGGCCTCGGGGCCGTGTTCGTCCAGCAGGCGGGCGGCGAGGTGTTCGGCGCGGTAGACCTCGGGCGACTCCGACGGCAGGGGGCGGGCCCAGTACGGGCGGGTGGTGGTGAAGTCGGGGTCGGTGACGGGGGAGCGGTAGTCGGTGCCGGTCACCGCGAAGGCCAGTCCGTCGCCGTGGGGGAGGAGGGTGAGATCGAGGGGCTGGGTGTTCACGGCGAATCGGTGGTGGCCCAGGCGAAGGGCGCGGCCGTCGTCGGAGTACAGGTCGGTGCGGTCGCGCAGGGCGCGCAGTGCCTCGTGCCGGGCGGCTTTGAGGCGGCCGTCCAGTTCCTCGGCCCGCACCTGGTCGCCGAGGTCGCGCAGTTCGTCGGCGATGCGGCGGACCTTGACGGGCATCGGATCGGAGGTGAAGTAGGTGGTGACCGCGTCCGCGTCCGTCAGGGCGGCGGCCCGGTGGGCCACGGTGCCGAGGACGCGGGCCGCGGAGTCGGCCAGGCGTTCGGCGTGACGAGCCCGGGTGTCGGCGAGGGTCTGCTTGCGGGCGGAGAACACCTCGTGGACCTCGTCGCGCTTGTCCGCGAGGACGTCGAGGAAGTCGTCGAACTCGGCGAACCGGGATTCGAGGCTCTCCACCTGGACCAGGAGGCGGGCGAGCTGCTCGTCGCACGCGTCGGGGCTGTCGGCCACCGCGAGGGCCCCCGCTACGGCCTGGCCCAGCAGCCCGGTCTCGGCGGTGAACCCGGCCCGGCTCTCCTGGTCGAGGAGAGAGCGACGACGGGTTTCGAGGATGGCACGAGCCCGGTTGACTCCGCCGAGGACCTCGGCGATGCGCTCCAGTACGGACGTGCGGACCGTGGCGTCACCGATGTCGAGCCCGGCGACCACCTCGGTCACCACGCCCATCCCTTGGGCCAGTTCATCGAGGCTGGCCACCATCGGCGCGCTGTCGGCGACGGTCGAGAGGGCCTCGGCGTCCGCGACGAGCCGCTCGACGTCCGCGTGGTGGCCGGCGAAGGCGTCCTCACGCGCCAGGTGGGCGACTGCCCGCTGCCCGAACGCGGCCAGATCGGCCTCCGTGTCGGAGGCGAGTGCGTCGATGCGGGCGGTGTCCGTGTACCGCATCTCCTTGAGCGTCAGCAGGTGCCCCTGCGCATGGCGGAGCTCGGTCAGCCCGGTCACCCAGGCGGCGGCTGCGCGCGGTGCCTCACCGCGCAGCCGCCGTACGACCGCGGCGATCCGCTCGGCGGCTTCGGCGAGCGCGTCGGCGGCCTGCCGGGTCAGAGCCTGGACGGTCTCGAACTCGGCCAGGACCTGTTCCGCCGTGGCGCGCACCTGTGCCAGCGGGGTGTGGAGGTCGCCGAGTTCGGGGTCGGCCAGCCAGTGGTGAGTGTCCGCCACCCGGACGCAGGCGGCCACCAGCGCCTCGTACACCTCGCTGGTCGGTGTCGTCTCGGCGACGGCACCGGTGATGGACAGGCAGCCGGCGATGCCCCGCACGAGGTCGGCGTTGCCGACGCGGGCCAGCGGGCCGGTGCCGACCGGCTGGGCGGCGGCGTGGGTGTCGGAGACGTACGGGGAGTTCCACAGCTGCGCGGGATGGACCCGCTGTGCCTCGTCACCGTCAGCACGCAGGACCACGAGCGCGCCGTCGTCGAGGAGCGCCCAGCCATGGCAGGACAGCGGGGCGGCCATCTCCTTGCGGATCGTGTTGTACGGCAGGAGCAGGCTGCGGCCCTCAGCGCGCGCGTGGAACGCGTACAGCACGTCCTCGCCGTTCGGTGAGCGGATCTCCCGCTCGAACTCCAACTCTGCCGTGTCGAGGTCGTACGTCTTGTGGCTACCGGTGGCCAGGCAGTAGCCGCCGGGAAAGACGATGCCCTGGTCGTCCGGCAGGCGGCGGCAGGCCCGGCCGATGTCGTCGAGGCGGACGACGGTCCTGGTGAGGGTGTTGAACACCAGGTGACGGTCGGTGTCCTCCTTGTAGGGGCGCACGCGCAGCAGGATCAGGGCACCCACGCGCGCGTGGGCGATGTCCGCGTCCGCCAGGGACTGCAGCGGCTCGTCGACCGGCTCGGTGTGGACGCCCTCCCCCGTCTCGGTGTCGTCGTCGGTCTTGACGGTGAGGGTGCCGCCGACAGTGGAGACGAACACCTCGCCACCGACGGAGACGTGGGGATGACGGCCGAGGACGTGGTCGTCGCGGGTGGTCGCCGTCCAGTCGACGTCGTGGGAGGGCGGCAGGATGTGGTCGCGGTCGCCGCGTGCGTCCAGGAACGTGGCCCGGCCGTCGGCGGACAGGGTCCAGCGCAGGACGCGGATGTCGTCCGTCTTCTCACCGGTCTGGAAGACGGCGAGCACCTTGCCGTCGAGGCGGCGGAATCGGAGGAGACGGGCCTGGCGGTAGTAGCGGTGCAGGGCCGCGAACTCCCGCACGAAGGCGGCGTCGCCGAGCAGACCGGGCACGGCGTCGTCGGGCAGCCGCCGAAGGGTGCGGTCGTGCAGAGCGAGGACATCGCCGACGCTGGTGTCCGCCTGGCGGCCCGGGACGGCGTTGTAGCCGAAGAGCAGTACGTCTCCCACGGCGACGATGTCCCGAGGCACTACGGCGTGCTCGGTACGCAGTCGCTCGGTACCGGCGAGTTCCAGCCGCATCGAGCCGAACTCCTCGCCGCGGCGGGCGTTGAGCGCCTCGGTACGGTGGGCGAGCTCGGCGGCCTGCGTGGTGAGGCGGTCGCGCAGTACCTCGTACGCACCGGTGTCCAGTGGCTCGTGCGTGCCGGTGTCCAGGCCGGTCGTCATGGGTTCCCTTTCAGGACGTCGGAAGAACACGGTCCGGAGCCGCCGTCCCCTGCGCGGCGGCTCCGGACCGGGGGAGGGAAGCGGGTCAGGCGTGGACGGCCTTGCCGTTGAGGGCGGTGAGCGGCTTGTCCGCCAGACCCAACTCGCCTGCCTCGTCGAGCAGTTGCTGGAGCCGCCCCGAATCGGCTCCGCCGGCCCTCATCAGCTTCATCAGCAACGTCGATACGGTCAGGTTCTGCACGTCGGCAGTGGAGACCGAGCCGAGGATGCGGCTCAGGTCGTCGGTGAAGCTGGAGGTGCCGTCCAGCCAGGGCCCGGCCAGCGCCTGCGCCGTCTCGGAGTGCTGGATGAAGCCGTCGACGCCCTTACCGAGCGCGATCGAGGACACCAGCCGGTCGAAGAAGACCGACTCGCCGCCGACGATGTTGATGTCGGCGTTCTCCAGCCCGGTGGCGATCACCGTGGCCTGTGCCTCGGCGACCTGGCGCTGTACGTCGAGCCCGGCGAGGCGGATTTCCTTGTCCGCCTGGATGCGCAGCCGGTACTCCTCGTGGCCGCGCGAGGCGTCGTCAAGGGCGGCCATCGCGGCGGCCTTCTGGGTCAGACCCTCCGCCTCGGCCTTGAGCTTCTCGCCGATGGCCGCGGCCTCCGCCAGTGCCTGGGCCTGCGCGCCCTCCGCTTCGGCCCGCAGCCGGGCCTCGGTGGCGACGGCCTCCGCACGGCCGACCTTCTCGATGACATCGGCTTCCTTGTCGCGGACCTGGACGGCGGCGAGCCCTTCGGCGGCGGCCTCGGCCTGGACGCCCTCGGCGAGGCGGAGCTTGGCGCGGGCATCGAGGTCGGCCGTCTTCAACCGGGCCTCGGCCAGGGTGAGTTCCTCGGACGCGTGGTGCGTTGCCACCTGCTCGGCTGCCTCGGCGGCCTTGATGTTCTTGACCAGCTTCTCCTGCGCCTCCGCCTCGGCGGCGATGATCACGGCCTGCCGCTGCCGTTCCGCCTCCTCCACGGCTCGCAGCTTCTTGATGGACTCCTCCTGCTCGGCGACCGTACGGTCCACCGCGACCCGCTCCCGGATGACCTCGGCGATCTCCCGCTTCTCCGCCTCGACTTCCTTCTCGGCGGCGATCCGGGTCAGCTGCGTCTCCCGCTCCCGGGCGATGACTTCGAGAAGGCGGTCCTTCTCGATGCGCTCGTTCTCGACGGCGATGACCCGCTCGCGGTTCTTCGCGGCGACGGCGACCTCACGTGCCTGGTTCTCGCGCTGGACGCCGAGCTTCTCCTCGGTGGCCAGGAACGCGCCCTGGGCCCGCAGCCGCTCCTCCTCCACGACCCGCGCCGTCTCGGCCTCTTCCCGGGCCCGTACGGTCGCGATCTCCCGCTTCTGCTTGGTCTCCGCGTCGACCTGCCGGCGCTCCAGCTCCAGGATGGCTTCACGGGCGTCGACGTTCTGCCGGGTGATCTCCTTCTCCTCGGTGCGCTGGGCCTCGTTGGTGCGCACGTGCTCGACGGCCGTGAGCTCGGTGATCTTGCGGATGCCCTGGGCGTCGAGGACGTTGGCCGGGTCGAGCTGGGTCAGCGGCGTCTGCTCCAGGTAGTCGATCGCCGCGTCCTCCAGGTGGTAACCGTTCAGGTCGACGCCGATGACCTCGATGATCCGGTACCGCAGCTCGTCGCGCTTGGTGTACAGGTCGGTGAAGTCCAACTGCTTGCCGACGGTCTTCAGCGCCTCGGAGAACTTCGCGTGGAACAGCTCTTGCAACGTGTCCCGGTCACTCGCCCGCGCGGTCCCGACCGCCTGGGCGACCTTGATGACGTCCTCGACCGTCTTGTTGACCTTCACGAAGAACGTGATCCGGATGTCGGCACGTATGTTGTCCCGGCAGATCAGCCCGTCCTTGCCGGTCCGCGTGATCTCGATGGCCTTCACCGAGATGTCCATCACCTCGGCCTTGTGCAGCACGGGCAGCACGACCTGCCCTGTGAAGGTCACATCGACCTTGCGGAGCTTGGAGACGATCAGCGCCTTGCCCTGCTCCACCTTGCGGAACAGCTGGGAGACGACGAGGACGGCGAGTGCGGTGACGGCGATGAGCACGCCGACGCCCAGAGTGATGGCATTCATGGCATACGTCCTTGAGGCATAAGGAAGGTGATGCGTGAGGAAGGTGGCGCTTGAGGAAGGAGGGCGGGCCCGCGACCCGATGGAGCCGTGTGTCAGGCTGCGCGGTCCAAGTCGTCCCAGTGGTCACGGTCCCGTGTCCGGCCCAGGCCGGGCAGACCGGGTTCATCGGGGAAGAGACGGTGCAGGGGCCGTACCAACAGGCGAGTCATCCGCCACGCGGCGAGCAGCGCCAAGACCGGCACGACCATGCGCAGCAGTCCGGTGGCGGGTCCTGGCGACGTGAACGCGACCAGGACGAGAGTCCCGCCGACACTCAGGGACCAGGCGAGAACTGTCAGCGAGGAGACGGCGATAGTCACCGGTACGCCGCCCATGCCCCACGGACGAAGGTCAAGGTCCGCGTCGAAGCTGTGAGCGGTGGTGAAGCCTGCGGCAACCAGGAACCAGAAGCACACCATCACGACGAGGGCGGCGGTCAGCAGGATCGTGGGCAGGCCGGTGGCCACCGCCAGAAACGTCCGCATCAGATGGTCCCCCTCTCCGCCCGCAGTGCTGGTCCGCTGTGCTCGGTGGCGCATCGCGCGCTCCGGGCTCCGGTGCCGGACACCTGCCGGTGTCCGGCACCGGAATCCCCCGTAGTGCTCCCCGCAGGTCATGGTGCACGGCAGGCGCGCGCCAGCGCATTGCCGGTTTCCGGCAGCGTTCACTAGGGTCTGCATGCCGGTGAACCGCTAAGAAACCGTCATCGGCGCGTTAAGAACCCGGGGGCGACATGACGGAACGGGACCTTCCCGAGCACTATGTGGAGGGCTGTGCCCAGATTCTGGCCGAGGTCTCGGCCACGGGGCGGCGCCTCACTCGGGAGGAAGTCACCTCCCGCCAGGAGTTCGGTGAGCTGGCCGCGGACGCCGGCCACGGACTGCGCGCCCTCGTCAGCGCCCATCTGACCGCCGCCCGCGCGGCATGGCCGACCGCTCCCGGCACGGCCGACAGCGCCTTGGCCGCCCTGCACCAGGTCATCGACGCCTTCTCCGAGGGCTACGAACGCGCCCAACGCCACGCCGTGCGCCAAGAGGAGGCCGCCCGCCGGGAGTTCATCGACGACCTCCTCTACGGACGCAGCGACCTGGGCCGCCTCGCCGAACGCGCCGAACGCTTCGGCCTGCGCCTCTCACACGCCCACGCCGTGGCCGTCGCCCAGGGCCCCACCGCCTACGACGAAGGCGACAAGGTTCCCCAACGGGTGGAACGCGCCCTCATCTCCCGCTTCGGCGACCGCAGCATCCTGCTCACCACCAAGGACGGCCGCATGCTGTGCATCGCACCCGGCCACCAGGACGAGGTCCTCGCATACTTCGCCAAGCAGGCCCACGCAGCCACGGAAGGCGGCCAGGTCGCCATCGGCCGTGCGCAGCCCGGCCCGGGCGGAGTCGTCCACTCGTACGAAGAGGCGCTCAACGCCTTGGAACTGGCCGAACGTCTGGAGCTGGAAGACCCGGTCCTGCGCGCCGCCGACCTGCTCGTGTACCCCGTCCTGACCCGCGACCGGCAAGCCATGGCCGACCTCGTGCTGAACAGCCTCGGCCCGCTCACCGCGGCTCGTGGTGGCGCCGGGCCTCTCCTGGGAACCCTCACCGCCTACTTCGATTCGGGCTGCGTGGCCGCCGAGGCCGCCCGCCGTCTCTCGCTCAGCGTGCGGGCCCTGACCTACCGGCTGGAGCGCATCCACAAGCTCACCGGAGCCAACCCCGCCGATCCGGCGCACCGTTACATACTTCAGACCGCGGTGATCGGTGCCCGGCTGCTGGACTGGCCGGACAAGGAACTCTGACACCGGCCACGCATGCCTGTGACAGGCGACAGAAGGTGTACGAGAACTCGGCAGCAGCGGGGACCAGGCGGCGGTCGACCGCGTTTACCCGGCCGCACGGCCACCTGGGCGCGGGGGCGTGCAAATTCGCGCCTCAGAATGGAACGGCCACGCGGGCCGGGGCGTGAACCCGGAACCGAACCGCCGCTCCAGCCTCGTACCGGGCGTGCTTCCGGGCCGCCTCCATCGGTTCCCGGCGCTCCGCCGTCCGCGTTTCACGAGCAGCACAGACCGATTTGCCCGGCTTCCCTTCGTAGGGTGAGAGCCGTGACCACCGATCCGGATCACGGGAAGTTCGCGGCCCGGCCGGCCCGGTACCGGGCTGCGAGGCGCCGATGACCACGACGCCCGCTGCCTGGGCCGCCGCCGATCCCTACGCCACCGCCCTTCGCGCGGGCCGTGGCCCGCTGTTCCTGCGTCGCAGCGACGGCTGGCTGCTGCCCCTCGACATTGAACGCTGGTGCGCGCACGCCGACCCGGTCGATCTGGACGTTCTGGACCGGTGCGAGGGCGCAGTGCTGGACGTCGGCTGCGGCCCCGGGCGCCTGGTCGCGGAACTCGCCGCCCGTGGCCGGCCCGTCCTCGGCATCGACGTCAGCGAGGCCGCCGTCCACAGCGCCGTGCGGCTGGGGGGCGAGGCACTGCGGCGCTCCGTCTTCGACCCCCTGCCCGGCGAGGGTCGCTGGGACACCGTCCTGCTCATGGACGGCAGCATCGGCATCGGCGGCGATCCGCGCGCCCTGCTGGACCGGGTGGCCGGGCTCCTCTCCCCGGGCGGCCTGTTGATCGCCGAGACGGCAGCAGTGGACATCGACGAGCGCGTCGAGGTCCAGGTCGTCGATGTCGTCGACAGTCCCACCTCCGGTGGTGCGTTCCCCTGGGCGCGGCTCGGCACGCCGGCCCTGCTGCGGCACGCCCGCCGCAGACGGTGGAGTGCCGTCGGTCACTGGACGGCCGGCGGCCGCTGCTTCGTCGCCCTGCGCAGCCGCAGCGCCAGCAGCAGCGCCGAGCCGGCGAAGAGCACGGCGGTGATCAGCAGCCATCGAGCGAGGAAGCCTTCCGAGGACAGTCCGGTGCCCAGCTGGTAGCGCCGCTCCACCTTCCCGCTGATCAGCGGGAACCACACGAGCAGGAGCAGGCCGGACAGCGCTGCCGGGACACGGACGTACATCGCCCTCCCCCACTGCCCTGAAGGCGTGGGCGGTGCCCCCACCCGGTGGCCTGCCGCGTCGAGCCCTCGTACGACGGAGCGGTCCGCCACCGCGTACAGCGGCAGCAGGACGAGGTCGTGCAGCAGTGCCGCCCCGACGAACCACGCGGCCACCGCGAACCAGTCGTCGGCGAGGAGGCGAACGCCCGCGTAGCCGGCGAGGGCGAACGAGGCGGCGAGCAGCAGAATTTGGAAGGGGCTGCCGACAGGGATCCGCGGTGGGCGCATCAGAGTTCTCCGAACGTCATGCGGGCCACCCACTTGGTGTTCAGCACGCCGGGCGCCGCGGGCACGATGACCCGCGCCGGGAAGCCGTGGTCGGGGGACAGGTCCTCGCCGTTGACGTACAGGGCGAGCAGGGAGCGCGGGTCGGCGACCTGGTTGGCCCGCAGGGCGGCACGCCGGAAGGCTCCGCGCCGCTGCAGGGACTCGACGAGGACGTCCGGTGGATCGTCGTCATACCCGACGAGCGCGGCGAGGTCGCTCAGCCGCACTCCGCGCCACCACTGGTCGGAGGTCGACCAGCCCTCGACGCAGGCGATGGGCAACGCCGCGCTGTGCAGGGGAAGCCGGGCCAGCTGGGCACGGCTCAGGCGGACGGTGCCGGTGCGTCCGGTCACGACGAGGCGCCAGGCGCCGTCGGCCGTCTCCGACGCGTCGATCCCGGCGTACCGGGCTGTCTTGTTGATCTGGAAGCCGTTCGGGCCGCTGCCGGGTTCGGCTCCGCCGCGCGGGGCCAGCAGGGCGGTGTGCCGCAGCAGCCCGTCGAAGCTCTGCCCGACGGTCGTCGCGAACAGCAGCAGCGAGCCGCCCCCGACGAACCACAGGGCACCCCGCCGGGAGACGGTCGGCGGATCCGGACGCGGGGACACCAGATCGGATGGGACCGGATGGGACGGCCCCTCCTCTCCGAGCTGGCGCAGATTCCGCAGAGCTGCAGGAATCTTCAGGACGGCGTGGGCGACGAACGCGGCGATGAAGACCCACGCCCCGTAGAAGTGCAGGGTGTAGAAGGACCCCGGAAAGATGTAGTCCAGCTGGATGTTGAGCACGCCTGTCACGAACTCGAACAGCGCGCCGCCGACCAGGAGCAGCAGGGAGATCCGCTCGAGGGCGTGCGCGAGTGAGCGGGCCGGCGGCAGCGCGAACAGCCTCGGGATCACTGACCACAGCTTGGCCAGCAGCACGGGGATCAGCGTGATGCCGAAGGTGACATGGACGCCCTGGTTGAGCCGGTACAGCCAGTGTGGGTCGGTGGGCCAGGGGAAGAGGTAAAAGCCCAGGATCCCCTTGTCCGGGGTCTGGTCGTTGACCCGTGCCAGGTTCGGGTTGTAGGCGGCGTAGGACACCAGACCGGTCACGAACAGCACCGTGATCCCGCCGAGCAGCACCACGCCGAGCACGGACGTCAGCGACGGACCGCGCAGGGGACTGCGCCAGAAGCCCGGCGAGGAAGGAGACCGTGTCATGGCTCGACCGTAGGTCCGATACACCCCCAAAGCGGGCCCGCGACCCATGCCGAAACGCTGACATGCGGCCCGGACGGCCGTATCTTCCGTGCCGCGCGGCCTAGCGTACGGAGGTGACCCGCCCCCTCCTCCGTGATCTGTACGCCGCCCTGGCCGCCGCTCTCCTCGTTACGGCGGCCGTCCTGGTCGGACGGCACATCCAGCACTCCCGCCACACTCTGTTCGTCAAGTGGCCACCGGTGCTTGCCACTTGGGACCCACACGTCGGTCCCGGCACCCCGGCGGCCCTGGTCGTGGCGGCAGCCGGTGTCGTCTACGGCCCCGTCCTCGCCGCCCGGCTGCCCTGGAAGGCCCTGCTCGCGACGGCCTGGGCGACGGCGACAGCCTGGATCGCCTCCCTTGCCCTGATCGACGGCTGGCAGCGTGGCATCGCGGGCCGCCTCACCGCCCGCCACGAATACCTCCAGGTCATCGACCGCTTCGACGACATCCCGGCCACCCTTCGGGACTTCACCCGCCACATCCTCGTGGAATCACCGGACAACTGGCCCGCCCATGTCGCCGGGCACCCTCCGGCGGCGCCGCTCACCTTCGTCCTCCTCGACCGGGTGGGCCTGCGGGGCGGAGGGTGGGCCGGGGTGTGGTGCATCGCCGTCGGCGCGACGGCATGTGTGGCCGTGCTGGTCGCGGTACGGGCGCTGGCCGGTGAGAGCCTCGCGCGACGAGCGGCACCCTTCCTGGTCCTGGCCCCGGCCGCGGTGTGGATGGGAGCCTCTGCCGACGCGTACTTCGCGGCGGTCGCGGCGTGGGCCGTGGCGCTGCTGGCGCTCGCGATCAGGGGACGGTCATCGTGGTGGGCAGCAGCAGCTGGACTGTTGTTCGGGCTCACCTGCTACCTCTCGTACGGCCTCACACTCGTCGCGCTGATCGGCGCAGCGGTATTGCTGCTGGGCCGACGGGGTGTCCGGGAACGGCCCGTGCTGCTCGCGGCGCTGGTCGCCGGTCTGGCCGTGGTGCCCATGGCCTTCACCCTCGCCGGATTCGACTGGTGGGAGGCGTACCACCTCCTGGTCAGGCGCTACTACCAGGGTGTGGGCGGCATCCGCCCCTACGGCTACTGGGTGTGGGCGAACCTCGCCTGCGCGGTCCTGATCACGGGCCTGGCGACGGCAGCAGGGCTGCGACGGACGGGTGCCGTGCTGGTTCGGCGGCGCACCGAACCTCCCGGCCATGTCGCTCTCGCCGTTCTCGTGTCCGCGGCCCTGTTGGCCCTCCTGGTGGCCGACCTGTCCGGCATGAGCAAGGCCGAGACCGAACGCATCTGGCTCCCGTTCGCGGTGTGGCTGCTGCCGGCCTGCGCGTTCCTCACGCGCCCCCGCGCCTGGCTCACCGCCCAGGCGGTGCTCGCCCTCCTCCTCAACCATCTGCTGCTCACCGGATGGTGACGCCGGGCGGGAGCGAGGAAGGTGGAGACATGACGATCGACATGACGGCCGAGCGGGTTGTCCCGCTGCCGCGCGAGCAGGTGGCCGCGTATGCCATGGACTGGCGGCACGACGCCGAGTGGACCCAAGGGATCCGTACGGCCGAGCTGACTCGGGAGGCGGACGGCAGGGGTTTCGGCGCCGGGGCCGAGGTCACGCGGACGGCGCACTTCCTGGGCCGCCGTATCGACTACGTGCTGCGGGTCGCCGTGTACGACCCGCCGGGACTGCTCGACATGGTCTCGGTGGCGGGCCCGATGCCGATGCACGTCACGTACAGCTTCGAGCCCCACCCTGACGGCATCCTCGCCCGCATCCGTGTCCGCGGCGGGGAGGGTGGCTTCTATCGGCTCGCCGCCCCGCTGCTCGCACGCCAGGTGCGGGGCAACCTCGGCAAGGATCTTCGGGATCTGGAAGCACGCCTCGTGGAGCATGGAACCTAGAACAGGGGTGTGACGTGGCGTATGACGAAGGACTCGCCGAGCGGATCCGGGAACGGCTGGGCGCGGACCCGGAGATCAGCGAGAAACGCATGTTCGGCGGGCTGGCCTTTTTGTACCGCGGCAACATGGCCGTGGGGGTCACCGGCGGCGACCTCATGGTCAGAGTTGGCCCGGATGCGACGGACGCGGCGCTGGCACGGCCAGGGGCGCGGATCTTCGACATGACCGGTCGCCCGATGCGCGGCTGGGCCGTGGTGGACGGCACCGCGGTCGCGGAGGACGAGGCGCTCGCCGCCTGGGTCGACGAGGGACACGCTTTCGCGGCGGGCCTGCCACCCAAGTGAGTGCCATACCGACTGCCGAATCCCGACGTACGACAGCCCACCAGCATCGGGGTCAAATCCAGCACAGCCCTCGGGGTTCGTTCGGGGACCACATGCGCCGAGGACCGTCTTCCGGGAGGCCGGCTGACACTCCCAACGGAGTGCGTGCGTCTCGAATTTGACCGCGCCAGCATTCGGATCGCATCTCACGTTGCCCTCAATGTCCACGCGGACGAGGTTGAGCCAGTCCTGAGCTTCGGACTTGGTCTCGAACGTCTCCGGTGCCTTGTGCCGCCGGCCGTCCGGTCTCCGATGCAGCGGGCCTGCCACCGGCCGGACGCGAGCATGCGTACCCGTGTCGAACTCGCGTCACCTCTGCGGCTTGTGTCCCGCCGCCAGGCCGCCTTCCCGTAGCGGGCACGGATGCCGCGGCCCGGCTCGACGGTGCGCGCCTTGACGTACTCGGCGACCGCGCTCTCGAGCCCCGGCGGCCGAGCTTGACGTAGCGGATGCGGCGTTCGGCGGTCAGGCGGCGGACGAAGCGCTCGCCCGCCTGTGCGTGGTCACCCTATGAATCGAGGGTGGGCTCAATCGCCGGACGTCTGCGCCCGGCGCGGTACCTGGGACGTCTTCGCAGCCTCGGCCTCTGCTTTGGCATCGCTCACCGCGGCGGCGGCCTGCTTTCCGGCCTCGTCAGCAGCCGCCGCCGCGTCGAGCGAAACCTTCCAGCCTGCATCGAGCTCCGGAGTCCCGCCTTCGGCCGACGTGTCGCCGGCTGTGGCGGTGGCTGCTTCCTCCGGCTGCGCGGTTTGGGGAGGACCCGCAGTCGACTGGTCACCGAACGCCCGGGTGACGGTCCGGACCGCCTCGGTCAGCTCCCCCGGGATAACCCAGAAGGTGTTGTTGTCGCTGCCGGCCAAGTGCGGGAGCGTCTCAAGGTACTTGTAGGCCAGGATCTTCGGGTCGGCGTTGTTGCGATGAACGGCCTGGAAGACGAGCTCCACCGCCTTTGCCTCGCCGTCCGCCCGCAAGATCATGGCTTGTTGCGTGCCTTGTGCCTCCAGGATGTCCTTCTGCTTCGTGCCTTCCGCGGTAAGGATCTTGGCCTGCCGTTCCCCTTCGGCGTGCAGGATGGCCGCGCGCTTGTCACGCTCGGCCCGCATCTGCTTCTCCATCGCTTCCTTGATAGTGTGCGGTGGATCGATGGCCTTGATCTCGACGCGGTTGACGCGGATGCCCCACTTGCCGGTGGCATCGTCGAGGACGGCGCGGAGCCGGGAGTTGATCTCCTCACGCGAGGTGAGCGTCTCCTCCAGGTCCATGCTGCCGATGACGTTCCGCAGCGTGGTCACGGTGAGCTGATCGATCGCATGCAGGTAGTCAGCGACCTCGTAGGCCGCGGCCCGTGGGTCCGTGATCTGGTAGTAGAGAACGGTGTCGATGTTCACTACGAGGTTGTCCTCGGTGATCACTGGCCTGGGGTCCGATGAGTAGACCTGCTCACGCACGTCGAGTTTGGTGTTGACGCGGTCCGCCACCGGCAGGACCAGGTTCAGTCCGGGTTGGAGTGTCCTGCGATATCGGCCGAACCGCTCGATGTTGTAGCGGCGTGCCTGCGGGACGATCCGCACCGCGGAGGCCACGACGAAGACAACGACAATGGCCGCCACAAGAATGGGAATGACAACTGGATCCACAGTGCCTCCGTTGCTTTGTGCTCAGCCGTTCACGGAAGGAGTTCGCGGGGGTAGACGATGGCTGTGGCGCCTTCGATCTCCATCACATCCACCAGTGCTCCCACCGGGATCACAAGGCTCTCGTCGAGGGCGCGGGCGGACCATTCTTCGCCGGATAGTTTGATCAGCCCGCGGGTCGCGGTGACCTCCTGCATGACTTCGGCCCGCTTGCCGATCAGCGCATCCGTACCGTCGCGGGTGATGGGTTGCTGGGTCATTTGCCGTAGCGCGACGGGACGGACGAGGATGAGGCCCGCTGCCGCTGCTGCCCCCAGGGCCAGCAGCTGGCCGAGAATGCCGATTCCCACACCAGCGACCACGGCGGCAACCAATGCGGCGCCCGCGAGCAGACCGAAGACGAGTGTCAGGGTGAAGAACTCAGCGACACCCAGTGCCGCGGCGGCGAGCAGCCATGCGAACCACGGCATCGGATCGCCCTCCTTATGGGGCCTTATCCACCAAGCTACCTCCCGGACCGCCGGGCAGAACAGGCACGGCAACTGAGGTTCTTGCTCATTGAGCACCTAACCGGCCTCGATCGGCCCAGCCGTCACGGCACCGTGCCAGCGGAGTGTCCTCAGGAGCGGACACCAGCGGTTACCGGTGGTCACCAGCGGAGACCAACCCGCTCTCGCGGGGGTGACCGCTGCCTCACATAGGCGGAGGTCAACGACTACGCCGCGGCCCACGCACCGTCGTTTCCCAAACCCAGAACGAGTTCGATTCTTGTCACCCGTTCCATGACAAGCATTACGTACGGTGACATAGAGACCGGCAGCAACTTCCTGCTGTCTCCCGTCATCGGAAGGAGGTAGATCATCGCGGCCTTCTCGGAGTACTGACCGGCGTGGACCATCCATGAGAGTGGCGCCCGAGCCGGTGGAGAGGGTGTGTCCGTGGGTCGTCTCGGATGAACTGTGGTCGTTGATCGAGCCGTTGCTGCCCAAGCCGGGGCAGAAGCCGATCGAAGGCAGGCCTGGGACTACCTGCCCCAGGAACCGAGTTTCGGTTCCGGCATGACGTGCTGGCGTCGGCCGGCCGCGACGGTGGGTGGACGTTGCCCAGCGCGTCTTACGGATGTCTTACGCATGGCGGACGGGTCCCCAGCGCCACCGGGCGGCTGCCTAGTGTGAGCCGATGCGATCCCTCCGTACGTTGCGCGTGATGGTCCTGGTGAGCGCCGCTCCACTGCTGTTGGCAGGCGCCGGCTTGATGCACCCGCGACATCTGACGGCGACGACGGCAGGCCACTGGGCCGGACTGCACATCGCCCTGCTGCCCGTCTTCCCGCTCCTCGTGCTCGGACTGGTGGTGCCCTTGTGGGGCAGGCCACGCCGCGACGCGGAGGGAGCTTTGGTGGTGCTCTCCTGGGCCGGATGTCTCTGCTTCGCCGCGTACTACTCGGGTCTCGATGCGGTGGCGGGCATATCCGCCGGCGTCGTGGTGGATCACGGGGTGCACGGGGCGGCCGGTCGACTGTTCGTCACCGGAGATGAGTTGGGCCGATCCGGGGTGTACGGGCTGGCCGTGGCCTCGTTGGCCACCTGTGCGGTGCTGTGGCGGCGGTGTGGTGTGCGGATACTGCCGGGCGCCGCGATCCTGTTCGTCGCCTGCTGGTCGTTCGTCGACAGCCACATCTTCTGGCCGAGGGGCGTGCTCACCATGCTCGGCTTCGCCGTGGCGTTCGCCCTGCTGTCGGCGGCGGTACCCCGATCTGCCGAGGGCGAGCGGGATTCGGGACGGCCGAGGAAGTCCTGACGTCCTCGCGCCGAGTGGCCCGTCGCGCCGGCGGGCCACAGCGGACACGAACGTGCGCGGGTGGTCCGGTGTGCTGATCGAGGCGGTCGGCAGGCCGCAACGCAGGCCCAGGTCCGCAGGCAGAGCGGCTTCGGGGCGGGGGTCCGCCGGGGGATCATCGCCGGCGATCAGCGCGAGACGTACTCCGCCGCGTCGGCGACCCCCGTCGCCGAGCCCGTCGGCACCGCTTGGTGACAGACGGTGTCGAGCCCGGCAGGTGCGCAGATGCCGCAGCCAGCCCCGGGCGTCGGCGCCGGGCACCTCTCGGGCGTCCTACCCCAACGTCTCGTGCCTGTGGGCCGTGAGCGCCTGGACGACATGGGACCGGGTGCACCCGGCACCGCCGGTGACCGGTACAGGCACAGGGCCACGCTGGATCCGCGGCGGTGCCAGATCCCGTGAGCCGCCCGACACGCCATCACTCCGTAAGACCTCGAAAGCGCGTCGGAAGGGGACAAACCGGCACCTCCGCGAGACGCTGCCGTATGCGCCCCTCACCGCCGCCCAGGGAGACCGTCATGGCAACGTCGCCTTCCCCGTCCGCGCTCGACTCCGACCGCTTCGACGACCTCACCGCCCTGTTCGTCAACTGCACGCTCAAACCGTCCCCGCAGCTGAGCCACACCCAGGGGCTGATCGACATGAGCGCGGCGATCATGATGGGTCACGGCGTCACCACATCCGAGGTCCGGGCCATCGACCACGACATCGCCCCCGGTGTATATCCGGACATGACCGAGCACGGCTTTGCGGTCGACGAGTGGCCCGCGCTGTACGAGCAGGTGATGGCCGCCGACATCCTGGTGCTCGCCGGACCGATCTGGCTCGGCGACAACAGCTCCGTCACCAAGAAGGTCATCGAGCGGCTCTACGCCTGCTCCTCGTTGCTCAACTCCCAGGGGCAGTACGCCTATTACGGCCGCGTCGGCGGCTGTCTGATCACCGGCAACGAGGATGGTGTGAAGCACTGCGCGATGAACGTCCTCTACAGCCTCCAGCACCTCGGTTACACGATCCCGCCCCAGGCCGACGCCGGCTGGATCGGTGCGGCCGGCCCCGGACCGTCGTACCTCGACCCCGGATCGGGCGGCCCGGACAACGACTTCACCAACCGCAACACCACGTTCATGACCTGGAACCTGATGCACCTCGCGGCCCTGCTCAAACGCTCCGGCGGCATCCCCGCCCACGGCAACCAACGCTCCGAGTGGGACGCCGGCTGCCATGCCGACGCGGCAAACCCCGAACACCGCTGAGGCGCTCACGCCCGAGGCCCATGACTTCCGCCATCTCTCCCGCGCTGAATGGGCCGTCCGTGTCAGCCTCGGCAAACTCAGGGGCAACAAGGGAAGCCAGAATTACACCCTGCCCGACGACATCGACCCGGCCCGCTACACCAGCGTCAGAATCTGGTGCGACCGCTTCGACGTGTCCTTCGGCGCCGCAGAACTCACACGGGTCGGGCTAGGACGTAGGGCCCCGCCCCTCGCTGGCGGCGCATCCGCGGGCAGCAGGCAAGCGCGGGCAGATCAGGCAGGCGCACTGCGACGGGCAGGACGTGAAGTAGCCGATGAGGGCCAGGCTGTCCGAGTCGAGGTTCCGGAGCACCCTGGCCCACTGCCCATCTCACCGCCCCGACCTGCGCTTACACTGAGCCCATAAGGGACGTTCGTGACGTACCGGAACCATCGTGCGCTATCAGCGGATGCTCGTACCGGCCCTCGCCCTGGTCCTCGTAATGGTGCCCGCGATCTCCGCGCGGGCACAGGGTGAGGAAGTCCCGCGCGGCCCCACGTTCGCCGCACGCGCTCTGCAGGCGCTGATCGACGGTATCCAGTTCGGAGTGATCATCGCGATCACATCGGTCGGGCTCTCGTTGATCTTCGGGACCATCCACCTGATCAACTTCGCGCACGGTGAGTTCGTCACGATCGGCGCCACCTTCGCGTTCTTCCTCAACGCCTCCGCGGCCGGCCCGGGCTGGCACCTGATTCCCGCCGCCCTCGCCGCGGTCGTCTTGGGCGCCCTGCTGGGCGGAGCGGTCGATCGCGGCATCTGGCGCCCGCTGCGGGCACGGGGCACCGGGCTGATCAACATGTTCATCGTCACCATCGGGCTCTCGCTACTGCTGCGACACGTCGTACTTGTGCTCTACGGAACCCGCCCCGCCTCCTACGCGCAGTACGACATCCAGAGCACGATCGACCTGGGCCCGGCCGGCATCACCCCACGGGACCTCACGGTCACCCTGCTCGCCGTGCTGGTGCTGCTCGGCATCGCCGCCCTCCTGCAGAAGACGCGGATCGGCACGGCCGTCCGGGCCGTCTCCGCCAACCGTGACCTCGCGGAGGCGTCGGGCATCGACGTGCAGCGGGTTGTGCTGTTCGTGTGGATGCTCGCCGGCGGACTGGCCGCACTCGGTGGCGTCTTCTTCGGCCTGGTGGAGATCGTCACCTGGGACATGGGCTTCAAGCTCCTGCTGCTCATGTTCGCGGGGGTCATCCTCGGCGGCCTCGGCTCCGCCTACGGTGCGATGGTCGGCAGCCTCGTCGTCGGCATCGTCGCCCAGATGTCCACCCTGTGGTTCCCGGTCGACCTGCAATACGCCTGGGCGCTGCTCGTCCTCATCCTCGTTCTCCTCGTCCGGCCGCAGGGCATCCTCGGCCGGGCCGAACGCGTCGGGTGAGGAGCGCGCCATGGACTTCTCGGCCATCGTCTCCGACGCACTCCGCTCCGGAATCGGCCCCATCGCCGCCGTCTACGCCCTCGCCGCGATGGGGCTGAACCTGCACTTCGGTTACACGGGGCTGCTGAACTTCGGCCAGGTCGGATTCATGCTGGTCGGCGGTTACGGACTCGCCATCACGGTGTCGATGTACGGCGGCCCGATGTGGCTCGGCCTCCTGGGCGGAATCGCCTGCGCGATCGTGCTGGCCCTGCTCCTCGGTCTGCCCACCCTGCGGCTGCGCGCCGACTACCTCGCGATCACCACGATCGCGGCGGGGGAGGCGCTACGGCTGTTCTACCGCTCCAGCTGGGCCGAGCCGGTCACCGGCGGGGTGTTCGGGCTGCAGAGATTCGCGAATGACTTCTACGAACTCAGCCCCATCGAGCCCGGCACCTACGGCGTGTGGCTCGTGAGGTTCAGCTCCCGCGATCTCTGGGTGATGATCGTCGGATGGGCGCTGGTGCTCGTGGTCGGAGGTCTGCTGGCCCTGCTGATCCACAGCCCCTGGGGCCGTGTCATCCGGTCGATTCGTGACGACGAGGTGGCCGCGCGCAGCCTCGGCAAGAATGTCTACGCGTACAAGATGCAGAGCCTCGTGCTCGGTGGCGTCATCGGGGCGGTCGCGGGCATGATGCAGGCGATCCAGGTGCAGTCCGTGAACCCGGACAACTACGATCCTGGCGTCACGTTCTTCCTGTACACGTTGCTCGTGCTGGGAGGCGCAGGGCGCATCCTCGGGCCGGTCGTCGGCTCGATCCTGTTCTGGTTCGTCCTCAGCTTCCTCGACAGCGCGCTGCGCCAGGCCATCGACGCCGAGTACATCTCGCCGGACCTCATCAGCACGTCGGAGGTTGGCGCGGTGCGCTTCGCCCTGGTCGGGGTCGCCCTGATCCTGCTGGTCTCGTTCCGGCCCCAGGGCATCCTCGGCAGCCGGAAGGAGATGTTGCTCAGTGGCCGCTGACCCTGTCGTGTCCCAACGGGGCCGGCTCTCCGCGATCGATCCCGAGCCGGGGGTGCGCAAGCCCGATCCCCTGCTGGTCCTGGACCAGGTGACCCGCACCTTCGGCGGCCTCGTCGCCGTGCGGGTCGAACACCTGGAGGTGCAGCGCGGGGCCATCACGGCGCTCATCGGGCCCAACGGTGCCGGCAAGACCACGTTGTTCAACGTGGTGAGCGGGTTCGACCGGGCCGACGGCGGCCGTTGGTCGTTCGACGGACAGCCGCTCACCGGCGCCCCGGCGCACCGGGTGGCGCGGCGCGGAATGGTTCGTACGTTCCAGCTCTCCAGGGCGGTCGCCCGGCTCACGGTGCTGGAGAACCTGCTCCTCGCCGCGCCCGGACATCGCGGCGAGCAGGTGTTGCCGGCGCTGCTGCGACCGCTGTGGCGCGGGCAGGAGCGGGAGTTCGAGCGCCGGGCCGACGAACTGCTGGACCGGTTCCGGCTCGGGCCCCTGCGCGACGACCATGCCGGCACGCTCTCCGGCGGCCAGCGCAAACTGCTGGAACTGGCCCGCGCCCTGATGACCCGGCCGGTCATGCTCCTGCTCGACGAGCCGATGGCCGGGGTGAACCCCGCGCTGACCCAGTCGCTGCTCGGACACATCACGCAGCTGCGCGACGAGGGGCTGACGGTGTGCTTCGTCGAGCACGACATGGACGTGGTCATGGGCATCAGCGACTGGGTGGCCGTCATGGCCGACGGCCGTCTTGTGGCGGAGGGCCCACCGCACACGATCGGCCGGAACGCCGCCGTCGTGGACGCGTACTTGGGCAAGCGGCACGACGAGCCGGAGGCGACCGACGAGAAGGGCAAGGAGGAGTAGCGATGTCCGCCGAGGAGCAGGCACCGGTGCTGGCGGCCGACGGCATCGTCGCCGGTTACGTACCCGGTGTCGATGTGCTGCGTGGATGCAGCGTCGAGGTGCGACCGGGCGAGGTGGTCGGCGTGATCGGCCCCAACGGAGCCGGCAAGTCGACGCTGGTCAAGGCAGTCTTCGGGTTGCTGCGGGTGCGCGGCGGGACCGTCCGGCTGCGCGGCCAGGACGTGACCGGCCGGCCCGCGCACGAGCTGGTCCGGCGGGGCGTGGGCTACGTACCGCAGCTGCAGAACGTGTTCCCCACGCTCACCGTCGAGGAGAACCTGCGGATGGGCATGTATCTGCGGCCCAAAGACCACGCGCGGCGGGTCGCGGCCGTCGAGGAGCTCTTCCCCGTTCTGGCCGACCGCCGCAAGCAGAAGGCCGGCGCGATGTCCGGCGGTGAACGCCAGATGCTCGCGATGGCCCGCGCCCTGATGATGGAGCCACAACTGCTGTTGCTCGACGAGCCGTCGGCCGGCCTGTCACCACTGCATCAGGACCACGTCTTCGACCGCTGCAGAATGATCAACAGCGCGGGCGTAGCCGTGCTCATGGTCGAGCAGAACGCCCGCAGGTGCCTGCAGTTCTGCGACCGCGGCTACGTCCTCGACCAGGGCCGCAACGCGTACACGGGCACGGGTAAGGCCCTGCTGCACGACGAGAAGGTGATCGAGCTCTACCTCGGCACGCTCGCCCGTGTCCGTTGACTCCCGCTGTCCGTCCTCCCGCTCACTCCTCGGCCGTGCTGGTCTCGGTGCGCAGGGTCTGCAATTTTCCCTCGTCGTCGTAGCCGTACACCTCGATCGACGCCTGGCCGGGTTCGCCGTTGTCGGTGAAGTCGAGCGGCCCGCTCACACCGTTGTAGTCGATGTCCCTGCCGTCGGCGAGCAGCTCCTTGCAGGCGGCGAACGAGTTGCACTTCTCGCCGTCCTTGGTGATCCCGTTCATCTCCTTCACGTACTCGCCCGGGTCGTCGGACTCCGCCTTCTCGGCGGCGAGCGCGATCGTCGTCACGCAGTCGAACACCTGCGGTGCGAACTGCAGCTCCTTCAGATCCGGCGCGAATTCCTTGAGCTCCTTCACATACTGCTCGTTCGACGCCGATGCAGGTGCGGTCCCCTTCATCCCGGAGAGCTTCTCGGGCTGGCCCGGGGCGACCAGCGAGGGCAGTTCCTCACTGCGCAGTCCGTCGGCGCCGTAGACGCCGATCCGGTCGGGCCCGAGTCCGGACTCGATCATGCCCTGCAGGATCTGCGTGCCTTCCTCGAACGCGATCACCACGGCGGCGTCCGGCCTGGAGTTCTCCATCTGCTGAACGACCTGGTCGAAGTTGGTCGCCTTCGGGTCGTAGGTCTCGGCGAGCGTCACCGTCGCTCCGCGGTCCTCCAGTGTCTTCCGGGTGGCCTCCATCAGGCCACGACCGTAGTCGTCCGCCCGTGCGACCAGGGCCACCCGATTGTGGCCGTCATCGCGGACGACATCCGCCAGGATGGGCCCCTGCAGTGCGTCGCTCGGGACGGTACGGAAGTAGAAGCCGTCGTCCTCGTAGTCGGTGAAGGTGGGAGCGGTGTTCGACCCCGAGCACTGCACGACGCCCGCTCCGGTCACCCGGTCGATGAACGCCAGCGACATTCCGGAAGCCGCGGCGCCGACGATCGCGTCCACGCCTGCCGCGAGGACCCGGTCCGCCGACTGCGCGGCAACGGCCTCCTGGCCCGCCTCGTCACTGGAGACCACAGTCGGCACGGACTTGCCCAGGACCCCGCCGGCGTCATTGATCTTCTGTATCGCGAACTTCAACGACTCGATCTGGGGTGGACCGAGGTACGCCAACTGTCCCGTCTCCGGCAGGACGTAGCCGAACTGGAGCTCACCATCACCCGGCTCGGCCTGGGCAGTGCCCGTCGCACCGCAGACGGCTATCACAAGAGCAGCCGCGCTTGCGAAGATCGCGGACCGCCGTATCGACGCTTTCATCTCCGCCTCCGCTCGTTACAGGCGGCGGTGGTCGACTGGCCGGCCGTCCGCCCGCCATCTGTACATGAGAGTAGAACTCATTTTGAGTCGGGAAAAGTGCAAACGTACACTTTTGCGATTAGTTGCGCCCTTCGCCCCGGCGGTCAGTGCCGACGCCGGGTGGCGGCGCCCCGGACGATGCGGATCCGAGGCCTCGCCGCGCCCTTGGGCTGAGCCAGGCCACGGAATCGCGGTTGCGTACTGCTCCCGAGCAGTCGGCGTACGCCCTGGGGATGAGCGGCTCGTCGGGCGAGCGGACTACGTCGGAAACCTCCGATACTGCCCGGGCAGAGCCTGCTCGTCCATGCCTTTCTCGCGGTGTGGCATTAGCGGCACTGCCTGGCCCGCGGGCTTGCCCGGCAGCCGCCTCCGGGTGCAGCCGGGCAAGCGCCCGGTCCGCGCCCACGAGTTCCTCCTGCTCAGCCCGGACAGTTCCGTGGGCGTGCCCTTGGGGCGGGCCGGTTCAGCCCTTGGGCAGGGTGTAGGTCCGCGCCGCGGGCACCTCGTGGGCCGGTTCGACGTTCGCGAGGCCGCCGGTGGCCGTCTTCGCCGGCTTGTGGATGAAGCTCTGGTACGTCGCCGGCTTGGTGCGGTCCGAGAAGTTCAGCGGCACGCCGAGCACGGTGAGCTTGGACTGCTTGCGGTGGGCAGCGGCTATGCCCTCGCGCGTCAGGTCCTTCGCCTTGCAGGCCGCCTTGAGGTCCTCGCCGAGGACGCTGATCGCGTTCCAGCCGCTGACCACACCCGGGTCGAGCGGGTCCTTGGGGTACTTCGCCTTGTAGTCCTTGGCGAGCTTCTGCATCGCGGGGTTGTCGGCGCTGAACGCCGGGGCGGGGCTCACCACTTGGAGCATCTTCTCCAGGGCGGGTCCGACCGGGGTCGCCAGCAGCTGCGGGGCGAAGCCAGGCGAGCTGGTGAGAACCGGGACGGCGAAGCCCGCGGCGGCGGCGGTGCCGACCAGGGCGGCCGTCTGACGCGGACCGGCGCTGATCAGGATCGCCTTGACGCGGGCCTGCTTGAGCGCGGTGACCTGGGCGGTCAGATCCTGGTCGGTAGGCTTGATCTTCTGCCCGACGACGGTCAGCTTCGCCTTCTTCGCCGCGTAGGTGGCACCGGCAAGCGCGTTCTCACCGTACTCACCCTCGAAGTAGACGTGGCCGATCTTGTCGCCCGCTTTCAACTTGGCCGTACGGACGACGTGGTCGACGCCGTTGATCATGTCGATGTCGTAGGTGGAGCCGACCACCTGGACGTATTCGCGGCCCAGCAGGGTGGAGGCCCAGGCCATCGGGAACGTGAGCAGGTGCTTGGACTCGAGCTCCTGCGACAGCGAGGACACCACCGGGGAGCCGACCATCTGGGACACGGCGGCCACCTTCGGCTCGGTCTCGGTGAATGCGGACACCGCCTTCTGGACGTCGTAGCCGTGGTCCTTGACGGTGATCTTGACGGTCCGGCCGCAGATGCCGCCGGAGGCGTTGAGCTGGTCGGTGTACAGCTGCTGGGCGTTGACGATGCTCTTGCCGAGCGAGGCGTACGGGCCGGTGAGGTCGGTCAACGCGCCCAGGGTGATGGTCTTCTCCGTCACGCCGGGGCCGGTCTTGACGCCGTCGCTGCCGGCGCCGTTCGCGTCGGCACCGCTCTTGGTGCTGCAGGCCGTGGCGCTCAGGGCGAGTGCGGTGATGACGGCTGCTGCCGGGGCAAGTCGGGTGCTTCTCACAGGGTGTGCTCCTTCGGGGCGGTGCGGGTGCGCAGAGGGAAACGCCGGGTGCGGGGGGAGCCGTCGCCCTTGCGGCGCGGCCGTCTGTGAGCCAGTCCGGCCAGGCCGCCGGGGGCGAAGATCAGAACGAGGACGATCGCGGTGCCGTAGAGGTAGCGGGCCGCGTCGCCCGGGGACACGCCGGATCCCGTGGTGCCGGGAGCGGTGAGCAGGGGCAGGTCGTCGGCGTACTTGGTGAGCAGGTGGGGGATCAGGGCGACGAAGACCGCGCCGCAGGCCGCGCCGCCCACGGAGCCGAGGCCGCCGATGACGATCATCGCGAGGTAGTCGATGGACAGCAGCAGGCCGAAGTGGTCGGGGACGACGCGCTTGAACACCAGGGCCAGCAGGGCGCCCGCGGCACCCGCGTACATCGAGGAGACGATGAAAGCGGAGGCGCGGTAGCGGGTGAGATGGACTCCCATCACGGCGGCGGCGACCTCGCTGTCGCGTACGGCGCCGAGGGCGCGGCCGGGGCGTCCGCGCAGGATGTTCCGGGCGGCGAGCCAGGCCACGGCCACCAGGGCCAGGCCGACGTACCACAGACGCTCCAGTCCGCCGAAGGGGACGCCGAGGACGGCGAGCCCGTCGGGGGAGGTGTCGGTGAACGAGAAGCCGAGGATGTCCAGCGGCGGTACGGAACGGCCGTTGAAGCCGCCGGTCACGTGCGGGGCGTTGAGCATCATGTGATGGCCGAGGAAGACCAGGGCGAGGGTGGCGATGCCCAGGTACATGCCGCGCAGCCGGCCCGAGATGGGGCTGAACAGGCCGCCCGCCGCGCCGGCGAGCACGATCGCAAGCACGAAGGCGAGGACCGGCGGGAGACCGAGGCCGTACAGGCTGCTGGAACCGGTGCCGGACGGCTCGGCTGCCAGCCACACATAGCCGTACGCGCCGACGGCGAGGAAGAAGGCGTGGCCGAGGGAGAGCTGTCCCGTCGTCCCGGAGAGCAGGTTCAGCCCGATGGCGCCGATGACGGCGGCCATCGCGAACAGGCCCGTCTGGAGCCAGAACGAGGTGACGTAGAAGGGGAGGGCGAGCAGGACCAGTACGCCGGCGGTCAGAGTGGCCGCGCGTCGCCCGCGGGGGGCGAGCCTGCCGGACCACCGGGCCTGGACGGACGGGGAATCGCCGGGCGTGGGGGCGGGAGCCGCCACGGGGTCGACGGTGTCAGTGGTGTCAGAGGAGCCAGTGGTGTCGCGGATGTCAGACACGGCTCAGCTCCTTCGATCCGAAGAGACCGGTGGGGCGGACCAGGAGCACGAGCACCATCACGAGGTAGGGGGCCACATCGGAGAAGCCGGCGCCGAGGACGCTCAGTTCGTTCTGGTAGCCGGCGGCCATGGCCGCGGTCAGGCCGATCACCAGACTTCCGATGAGTGCGCCGACGGCCGAGTCCATGCCGCCGAGGATCGCCGCGGGGAAGGCGCTCAGGGCGATCTGACTGGTCGTACGGTCGAGTCCCGGCGCGGGGAAAGCGGCGAGGAACACGGCGGCGAGCGCGGCCAGCGCCCCGGCGACGCACCAGGCGATGAGCCGTACGCGGTCCAGCCGTATCCCCATCAGGGCCGCGGCCTCCGGGTCGGCGGCGGCGGACCGCATGGACAGGCCCCAGCGGGACCAGCGGAAGGCGGCGAAGAACGCGCCGATGACGATGACCGCTACGGCGATGCTCGCGATCCGTGCGTCGGCGACGGTGATGCTGCCGAGCCGGGTCACATCGGCGCCCCAGGGGTCGCCCATGGTGAGGTAGTCGGCGCCGACCTGCCGGTTGAGTTCGGTGCTGAGCAGGACGTCCACGCCGATGGTGAGGATGGTCAGCGTGTGGATCTCCGTACCGCGCAGGCCGCGGGTGGCCAGCAGCTGGACGAGTCCGGCGAGAGCCGCGCCGAGCGCGGCGCCGACGAGGACGGCGGGGACGAAGCCGATGGCGTCGTGGAGGCGGGCCGTGACGTAGCCGCCGAAGAGCAGCAGGGAGCCGTGTGCGAAGTTCATGACGCCGGACGCCTTGAAGATCACGACGAATCCCAGGGCTATCAGCGCGTAGACGGAGCCGAGCGCCAGGCCGTTGAGGACGGTTTCGGTGAGCTTGATCATGATGCTTCCTCCGAGTCGCGCTCGGTGTCCGGGGCGGTGTCCGAGGCAGTGGCCTCGGCGGTGTCCGTGCCGGTGCCGGTGCCGGTGCCGGTGCCGGTGCCCGCGTCCGTGTCCGTGTCCGTGTCCGCGGCAGTTTCCGGTTTCGGCTCGGCTTCCGGTTTCGGCTCGGTGTCCTGGACCGGGGTGCCGAGATACGCGCTGATGACCGCCGGGTGGTTCTGGATGTGCTCGGGCGGCCCGTCCGCGATGAGGCGGCCGAAGTCGAGCACGGTCACCGAGTCGGCGATCCGCATGATCAGCCCCATGTCGTGCTCGACGATGAGGATCGAGATGTTCAGGGCGTCACGCACCCGGGCGATCGTCTCGGCCATGGCCGAACGCTCGGTGGGGTGCATACCGGCGACGGGCTCGTCGAGCAGCAGCAGCCTGGGCTCCATGCAGAGCGCACGCGCCATCTCCACCCGCTTGCGGTCGCCGTACGAAAGCCCGCCGACCGGCTTGTCGAACGCCGGGCCGAGGCCCAGGAAGTCGGCGATCTCGGCCGCGCGCTCCCGGTGGCGGCGTTGCTCGCGCACCGTATGGGGCAGCCGCAGCGCGCTCGCCGTGAAGCCTGCCCGGGTCAGCCGGTGGCGGCCGAGCATGAGGTTGTCGGCGACGGTCCCGTGGGTGAGGACGATGTTCTGGAAGGTGCGGGCCACACCGAGCTGAGCGATGCGGTGCGGTGCGAGGCGGGTGAGGTCCTTGTCCGCGTACCGGACGGCTCCGGCGGTGGCGCGGTAGATGCCCGAGATGACGTTGAAGCAGGTCGACTTGCCCGCGCCGTTGGGGCCGATGAGTGCGTGGATCGTGCCGGGCGCGACCGTGAAGGACAGCTCGTCGAGGGCGACCAGGCCGGAGAATCGCACGGTCAGGTTCTCGACCGCGAGGGCCGGGACGGGGTCAGGTCCGCTGTCCGGTCGGGGGGCCGTGACGGTCTCGGAGGTCGTGGGCGTCGTGCCTATGCTCATCCGTTCCACCTGCCGAGCTCGGTCAGTCCCGGTCCCGTCACGGACGGGGCGCTCGCGGCCGTCGCGTACGCGGCGTCGCCGTCCCCGTCGGGCGCACCGCAGGCGGGCTCGTACGTCTCGCCCAGGTACAGCCGTCGCACCTCGTCCGCCGCGGCGAGGTCGGCCGATGCCCCCTCCAGCCGCACCTGGCCGACGTCCAGCACCGACGCGCGGTCGGACAGTTCCAGGGCCATCGCGGCGTTCTGCTCGACGAGGAGGATCGAGGTCCCCTGGGCGTTGATCTCACGGATGATCTCCGCGATGCGCTGGACCATCAGCGGTGCGAGCCCCAGCGAGGGCTCGTCGAGGAGCAGCAGCCGCGGCGCCGCCATCAGCGCGCGGCCCATCGCGAGCATCTGTTGCTCACCGCCGGACATCAGCCCGGCGGCCTGCCGCCGCCGCTCGGCCAGCACCGGGAACTGCGCGAAGACGCGCTCGCGGGCCGCCCGAAGCTCGGCGCGGGAGCGGGATGCCGAGCCGAGGAACCCGGCCCGGAGGTTGTCCTCCACCGACAGGGCGCCGAAGATCCGCCGGCCCTCGGGCACCTGTACCACACCGGCGGCCACGGACCGCGCGGCGTCGCCGCTCAGCCGTACGCCGTCGAAGTGCACCGTGCCGCGGTCGACCGTGCCGCGGTGCAGGGCGAGGGTTCCGGAGACCGCACGGAGCAGCGTGGACTTTCCTGCTCCGTTGGAGCCGAGTACGGCCACGATCCGACCCTGCGGAACGGTCAGCGAGACCCCGTGGAGCGCCTGCACGGACCGTCCATAGCTGACGTGCAGATCGCTGACCCGAAGGGTCCCGGCCTCGGTCTCGACCTCGGTCCCGGCCTCGGTCTCGACCTCGGTCTCTGGTGGGCTCATCAGGGCGTTCTCCTTGCTCATCGTCGAGCGGGCGGATGCCGGCCGGGCTGGAGCGCTACGAGAACACGGCGGTAGCAGGGCGTCCATGGACTGGGAGCGAGCCGCTGTGAGCTCCCAGCCGCGGGGTGATCCGCTTGTGAGGGGGCACAATCCGTACCTCCTGCTGTGCGTGGATCATCACGATTTGACGGACGTTTCGCCCCAGGGGGTGACCGACTGCTTAGCATGTGGATTCCTTGAAGTGCGTTCCATCGGCACACGCCGATCGCCGACCGGTGGAGCCACCCACCTGCGACCCGCACAGCGCAAGACATGGCGACCCGCCGTGGTGTTCTCGCACGCCCAGTCCGTCTGGAGGGTCCATGCACACCAGTTCCGCCCGTGGCGCGGTCCGCCCCCGCGTCACCACCGCCGGTCCGCGGCCTGATGCCGCCGCCGTCGGTCCACCCCCCGGCGCCACCGCCGTCGGCTCGCCGCTGCCCCTGCCGGAGCCCGCCGACGAGCCCTCGCCGCACCAACTCTTCGATCACGCCTGTCGGCGTCTGCTCGGGCGCGGCCGGGCATTCAGCGACATCGTGGTGGACCAGATTCGCACCGAGGTGCCGTACTACGCGGACCCGGTGCTCGCACCCCCCGACCTGCCGCAGTCCGTGTACAAGGGCGTACGCATCACCCTGGAGGCCGCCCTCGACCCGGGCCGGATGGCGGACGTCGAGCGCTACACCCGTGAACTGGGCATCCGCCGGGCCGAAGAGAGCCGCCCCCTCGACGAGGTGCTGCACGCCTTCCGGGTGGCCGGCTCGGAGGTCTGGAACGGGGTCATCGGCGCAGTGGAGGGGGACGGCCTAGGCGACCAGCGTCACCTCGTGCACGTGGCCGAGCTGGTGTGGAAGAGCAACGACCGCGACTGCGTCCTGCTGGCCGACGCCTACCGTCAGGTCGCCAAGGGTGTGGCCAGCCGCCACAACGAGCGCGTACGCCTGATCCTCGCCGCCGTACTGGAGAGCCGCAACGACCCTGCGTTCATCCGGGACGCGGCATCGATCCTCAACCTGCCGCCCGACGGACGCTTCGCGGTCGCGGAGATACGGGCCACGCCGCCCGTCGGCCGTACGCCCGACGCAGTCCCGGAGATCCGCGGCATGCGCGTCCTGCGCCACACCGGGGGTCGGCGCGATGTGCTCGTCGCCCATCTAGGCGACCGCGCGCTCGACGCGCTTGTCTCCGCCCTCGACGCCGGCCCCGGCATGCGCATCGGCGTCAGCCCGGTCGTCCAGGGCCTGGAGAACCTGCCCCGGGCGCGGGACATGGCCGGACTCGCCCTGCGCACCTGCCGGGGAGACGGCGACGTCGCCCGGCTCGACGCCCGTCTGCCCGACGGCCTGCTCGTCTCACGGCCCGACCTGTCCGCCGAACTCGCACTGCGGGTGCTCCGGCCGCTGTACGAACTGGAACCCGCGGACCGCGAAACGCTGATCGACACGCTCGGGGTGTGGATCGAGAAGGGCGGCTCGGCGGTCCAGGCGTCCCGGCACATGCTGTGCCACCGCAACACGGTGCTGAACCGGCTGCGCCGTTTCGAGCAGATCACAGGGCTCGAACTGTCCCGTCCCCGCGACCTCGTACGGCTCACACTCGCGTTCGACGCGCTCCAATTGCTCGGGCCTGCGGCCGTTCTCGGCTGCGCGGACGCCTGGGATCGCGACGTGGACGGCTGAGGCCGCAGACAGCGACGTAGGCCCGCTGCGAACACGCGATGCGTGACCGGCGGGGCCGCCGCACATACCCCTCGGCTGCTGGCTGCCGGCGGCCGCACCGCCGTGGCCGGTTGCCTTCCTGCAGGTGGCTGAATGGGCATCAGCACAGTCACCGCCCCCCGCCGTTGGGAGCGGACAACGGCGTGCCCGAAGTACATGGACTGACTGGTCGGTACGTGCTCTGGTGAGCCCTCATCAGGGGCACTGCCGTCAGGGGCAATGCCCGCGCAAGGCATCGCCCGAGCCAGGCGATGCGCGCTTCCCTGCCCGCCAGGAGAGCTCCATGGCCCATCAGCACGTCCATCCGCACACCCCCCAGCCGCATCAAAGACCCAGGCCCCACCCGCCCGGCAGATTCTTCGCGCTCGTCAACGGACTGACCTTCGCGGTCCACCTCCTGCTCGCCTGCACCGCCGAGGACCTGCTGGCCACGCGAGTCGCCGGACAGATCACCCTCGGCGTCGTCGCACTCCTCGCCCAGGCCTCGCTCCTGCTGTGGACGGCGGCGCGCTACGACCGCGCCCCCTACGGCGACGCCCACGACGGGGCCCTCTACGGCGAGGCCGAGTACGAGCCGCAGGGGGAGCGCTGATGCTTCCTCAGATGCTGCTCGCCGCAGGGACACCCGGCTCCCTCGACCTGGACGCGGACACCCGCTCCTGGGTCCTCGTCGGCTTTCTGACGTTCATCGTCCCGATGCTGCTCATCTGTGTCCTCAACGGCCCCGAGCGCGACCGGGTCAACGACTTCTACACCGCGGGTCGCAGGCTGCGCCCCGTGCACGGCGCCATCGTCCTCTCCGGCGTCTATCTCTCGGCCGCGACCGTGCTCGGCACGACGGGAACCGTCGCGGTCTTCGGCTTCGACGGCCTGTTCGTCGCCCTGTGCACCGTGCTGTCGCTCGGCGTCCTGCTCCTGCTGTCCGGCCCGCTGCGCGAGCGCGGCAGCTACACCCTCGGCGACACCTTCGCCCTGCGCGCCCCGGGGCCCGCCGTGCGGATCGCGGCCGCCGTCGTCACGCTGAGCGCCTGTATCCCGTATCTGATCGTCCAGCTCTCCGGCGCGGGCCGGACCACCGCCATGCTGCTCGGCCTTTCCGGGCCGGGTGCCGAACAGACCGTCATCGTCATGATCGGCACACTCGTCGTCTGCGCCACGGCCTTCGGCGGGATGCGAGGCATGATCGCGCTCCAGATGATCAAGACCGTGTTCCTGCTTGCCATGGCGCTCGCCGTGGCCGCGGTGCTGCTCCACCGCTTTCACTGGAGCGCCGACTCCCTCATCGGCGCCGCCGCTCAGGGCAGCGGCCGACCCGAGGGCTATCTGCGTCCGGGCCTGCGCTTCGCCGCCGGCGGCCCGGTCGAGAGCACGCTCGACTTCGTCGGCCTGATGATCACCGTGGTGCTGGGCGTGGCGTGCCTGCCCCATGTAGCCACTCAGCTCAACACCGCACCCGACCCGGCCGCCGCCCGACGTACGGTCCGCCACACCATCGGCATCGTCGGCGCCGTCTGCCTCGTCACCACGGTGATGGGCTTCGGTGCCGCGGCGATGATCGGCGCCCCGAAGATTCTCGCCGCCGACCCCGGAGCCACCAGCAGCCTGCTGATGCTCACCGGCGATCTGGCAGGAGGATCGTCGGCGAAGACGGGCGAGGCATGGCTCGTCGTGCTGGTCGCCTGCGCGGTTTTCCTCACGACGCTTGCGGTCGTCGCGAGCGTGACCCTGGCGGCGGCGGGCGCGGTCGCCCACGATCTCGTCACCAACGTCGTGCGCCGCGGGCGCACCACCGAGGGCCGAGAGGTGGCCGCGGCCCGTATCGCGTCCGCCCTGGTCGGGGTGCTGAGCATCTGCTGTGCGGTGTGGGTCCAGGGCTGGAACATGGGCTTCCTGTCCACGCTCTCCTTGGCCGTGGCGGCCTCCTGCCTGCTCCCGGCGCTGGTGTACGCGTTGTTCTGGAGCGGCTTCACCCGCCGGGGACTGCTGTGGACGCTGTACGGCGGCCTGGGCTCCGCGATCGGACTCCAGGTGTGCAGCCCCGTCTTCTCGGGCAACCCGATGGCGCTGGTGCCCGAGTGGCACATCGACTGGTTCCCGCTCCAGACCGTCGCCCTGGTGTCGCTGCCCGTCGCGTTCCTGCTCGGCTGGCTCGGCAGCGTGACGGGACAGCGTCGTACGGCCCCGGTGGCGGAGGCGCCGGTCAAGCCTGACGCACTGACGTACTGACGCAGGAAGCGGCGGTTGGCGGAGCGCCCCACACGCTCCACCGGCCGCCGCCCCACGACGTCTCGCCGCCCCCCCGCCGACCACGACTGAGCCAGCCGCGACCGCGTCGACGCGCCGGTCCACTCGCGCGGCCAGGAGAGCGGCCCACGCTTCGCGATCGCCCCCAGGGCGCGCGCTTCGTACTGAAGGTAGGCGATCCAATCAGCGACCTCGGTGGCGGAATACGAACGGCGCATCCGCCCGTCGGCGCGGCTGCACATACGGCGGCCGCCACCCGCAGTGAGTCAGTTCATGGCCTTCTGCCATCTCGATTCAGCTGCGAGGTCCCTCTGGGGGCGTAGCGCGCACCGCAGGAGCCCCGTGTGGTTGTACGAGCCGGTGTTCGAAGACCGCTACCGGGCGGCGGTGGTCACCCGCCAGCCCACCTCGTTCACGGCCACGCGCCCACCCACCCGACACCCGGCTGTTCTTCCAGCTATATCCAGATGACAGCGGCATCAGCGTCCACTTCACCCTCGCCGGCGAAGCGCCCACTACCCCTCAGGCCGTGCCGACACTTCCATCCCCGGCAGAGCCCGTAGGTGCGGTCGGCGCTGTACCCCTGGGCCACCTCGACCGCCCTCGCGGGGGCCGCTGGTGTCCACGATCTGGTCGAGCGGGGCGTCGACCGGATCGTCCCTGCTGTCGGCCCAAAGCCCTGGCACTGCTGACAGTGGAAGACGGGCGCCTGAGCATTGGCGCTGGTCAGGGCGGCATGTCAGGTTCGGTTGCGGCGCTGTTTCCCGCTGCGCTGGCGGAGTCGGTCGGTGTGACGCGTGAGGTCATCGACGCGCGCGGCGAGGTCGGGGTGGCCGGATGCCAGATACGGGTGCGTGTCCGCCAGAGGTGCGACGAGCGTGGCCGGGTCGTTGTCGGCGAGGGCGGCCGTGAGCTCGGCGAGCGGGGCACGGGCGGGGGCGGGCAGGTCGGTGAGGGTGGTGATCTGGCCCGCGAGCTGGCGCAGGTTGGCGGCGTTGGCGCGCGCCCAGGCGGTGACGGTGCGGTCGGCGGCGCGGCGGTCGCGGGTGGCTCTTACTCGCTGTTCGCCTGTGGAGCCTGGGTTTCCGGGGCGGCCGCGGAGGTAGCGGCGTTCGGCGGCTTGGCGGCTGGCGACGCCGAGGGGGTGGGCGAGGTCGGCCCAGCTGGCTCCCGCGTCGCGGGCGGTTTCGATCAGACCGGTCTCCCATCCGGCAAGCTGCTCGCGCACGTGGCGCAGCAGCATCAGGGATGCCAGCGCCTGCTCCGGCGCTGGCGCATCGGAGGTGTCCGGGGACTGTCGCTGGGCCTCGCGTAGGGCGTCGTCCATGGCGGTCAGAGCTGCCGCAGCGGCGAGGAACGACGCCGGGCTCTGGGCGTTCGTACGGGTCGTGGACGGCTGGTCGGCTGCGGTCACGGACACCTCCTCGGGTTTGTCGTCATGTAGACGACCTCGTGTTTGTCATCCATTGGATGACATGCTACAACGGTGTCAGTGAGGCGCATTGGCAGCAACTGCCTGAACCTGCTGGAGGTGTTTTCACGATGTTGATGCGCACTGACCCCTTCCGTGAGCTGGACCGGCTGGCGCAGCAGCTGATGGGCCCGGGGACCTGGTCGAAGCCGTCGGCGATGCCGATGGACGCCTACCGCGAGGGTGACGAGTACGTTGTGGCCTTCGACCTGCCCGGTGTCAGCGCGGACGCGATCGATATCGATGTCGAGCGGAACATGCTGACCGTCAAGGCCGAGCGGCGGCCGGTGGCGAAGGCCGACGACGTGCAGATGGAGCTGTCCGAGCGGCCCCTGGGTGCCTTCTCCCGCCAGATCGTGCTCGCCGACACCCTCGACACCGAGCGCATCCAGGCCGACTACGACGCGGGCGTGCTCACCCTGCGCATCCCGATCGCCGAGCGTGCCAAGCCCCGCAAGATCTCCATCGGCGTCGGATCCAGCCGCAAGGAGATCTCCGGCTGACTCCGGCCGGACGGGTGCGGAGGGCGGGCATCCGATCTCCCCCCAACCTCGTCCTCCGCACCCCCATTCGCAGTCCGAAGAAGAAGGGGTGGCGGCCGAGATGACTCTGCGACGTGAAGCGTTCCTGGGCCACGTGAAGGAACGTGGCAGGTACGACACTGTGGAGGAAGCCGAGCGCGCGGCCCGTGTGGTGCTCGCCCTGCTCGGCGCGCACCTGGTCGGCGACGTCCGCGCCCAGCTCGCGGCGCGCCTGCCGGAGGAGTTCGCCCTGATCCTGCTCAACCCGCTGCAGAGCGCCGAGCCGCTGCCCCCGGAGCGGTTCGTGCGCGCAACCGCCGCGTGGATCGAGGGCGCCACCGAGCAGACCGCGGCCTGGGACGTCAGCGCCGTGCTGTCCACCGTCGCCGACGCCGCCGGCGAGGACCTGCTGGGGCAGATCCTGCTCCAGCTCCCCGCCGGCTACGACCTGCTCTTCGGCCGCCCTCAGCCCACCTGACCATCACGTACCCCGGTGCCCGACCACCGGCCTCAGCAAGAAAGGCAACCACCCCAGTGATCTCCGACCGGCACGCACCGCACCAGCAGCCGTACGGGACGGCATACGAGCAGATGCTGGAGAAGGTCCGCTACGAGGGCGCATATCCCACCCGCGAGAGAGCCGACGAAGCCGTCCGCCTGGTTCTTGCCGGACTGGGGCGCCAGCTGACCGGCGATGAACGCGTCGAGCTGGCGCGCTGCCTGCCCTGGGAAGCCGCACGCGTGCTGACCGCACAGATCCCCGATACCCAGCACCTGACCGGCTGGGCCTTCGTCAAGGACCTTGCCGCCCGCACCGGCGCCTCCCTGGCCACCACCCGTTGGGACACCGGCTCCGTCTTCTCCGCCGTCTCCGCCTACGCCGGCCCCAACCTGATCACCCGCATCCTCCACCAGCTCCCCACCGGCTACGCCCTGCTGTTCGGCCGCGCCGAGCTCACCCCGGCCGCCTAAACGACGACGTACGTGCTCGGCGGGCGCGAACGACGTGCTGGCACACGCGTACGAGCGCATCGTTTTGAGCCGGTAGGAACGCTGTGCCCGTCCGCATATGACCACCGTGCGCACCGGTCGGGGAGCGGAGGCCACCTTGGAGCGCATCGGGTGCGCAGTGGAGTCGACTCGGTGCGCACCATCCGATGAGGGAGTGCGGTGCATCGTGCGCAACTCATCGCGCCGCGGGCCCTGGTGCGCGACTCCGCGAGCCGCCGTTCCCGGTGGCCGGTGCGCGTGGCGCGCGACGGCCACCGGGAGTCGGCTCTACGATCCGCGCGGTGGGACAGCCCCCGGCACAGAAGGCCGCGACGGCGGCACGCGGGCAGCAGCCGAAGAAGCGGCCCGGCAAGGCGTGGCGCGTCGGTGACAGGTGGATGACGTCGTCTCACGTCTCACGTCTCTGTCTGGTCCGGCCGGCCGAGCCTGCCGCGTACCGGAGTGTCGAGTACGGGGCTGCCCTCGCGCAGATCCCGCGAGGTGGCCGAGGCCTTCTCGTGCCAGCGGCCGTACCGCTCGGCGAGGGACACGGCCGAGATGCCGTGCAGGAGGACGCTGAGGCCGACGGTGATCGCGACCACCTGCCCGAGCAGTTCCACCCCCGGGACGTGTTCCTCCACCACGAGCAGCGCCAGGACCACGGAGGCGAGACCGCGCGGCCCGAACCAGCCGATGTACGCCACGGTGGGTAGCCGTAGCCCGCTGCCGGCGAGCGAGAGAGCCACGGGCAGCATCCTGACCACGGTGAGGCTGAGGACGGCGTACAAGATGATCCGCCAGCTCAGGTGCTCGAGCGCGGGGCCGAGCAGCACCGCCCCGAACACGAGAAGGCTGATCGCAGCGAGGAGTTCCCCGAGGTTCTCGGTGAACTCGGCTGTGTGGTCCGGCTGTCCCCTGTCCTTCTCGATCCTGTGGCGGCGCAGTGCGAACCCGCAGGCGAACCCGGCGACCCACGCGGCGATGAAGCCACTGCCGTCCGTCACGACGGCGAGTTCGTACGCCCCCGCCGCGACGGCCGGCAGATAGACCTGCCGCCACTCTCGCGTGACCCATCCCTTGGCCCGGGACCACTGCAGAAGCCGCCCACCGACCCACCCGACCAGCAGCCCCAGCGCGGTGCTCAGCACCAGGGCCCGCCAGAAGACGCCGACCACGCCCTCCTCCGCGTAGTGCGTGCCCGGGATGGCTGCCAGGAACAGGAGGAAGAAGGGCAGCACCATGCCGTCGTTCAGGCCGCTTTCGACATTCAGTCCGTGACGTACGAGCGCCGGGACCCGGGGGTGGGTGATGGCGGTCTTTCCGAGGGCGGCGTCGGTCGGGGCGAGGATGGCGCCGACGAGCGCGAGCTCCCACATCGTCAGCCCCGGCAGCAGCGGCCAGGCGAGCAGCCAGCCGGCCCCGATACTCAGCGGAAGCCCGATACCCAGCAGCCGACCAGGTAGAAATCCGCCGGTCCGAAGGTCTCGTCTGCGCACCGTCATGGCATCGGTGAACAGCACCAGCCCCAGGGTGATTTCGAGAAGCGCGACGATCGGTGCGGCGTCGTGCGCCAGGTCGACGATGTCCAGCACCGCTGGTCCGATGAGAATGCCGGAAGCGACGAACACCATCCCCGACGAGATCGGGGTCGTGGACAGCCGACGCGAGCTCAGCGCGTACGCGGCAGTGACAGCGGCCACCGCGGCGCCCGTCCAAACCCCACTGCTCATGGTCCAGCCTCCGAATGATCGACCCTGCCCCTTCTACAGGTCGGCGTACCGCTGCCTGCCGACGCCTGCGGGGACACGCCGGGCCGCACCGCCCAGGAAGTGGAACGGCGCGCGGTCGGTCGGGGAACGCGCGGCGCTGACACACCGCCGAAAGACAGACTCTGAACACAGGAACTCGACGGGGAAGACGACATTGTGGACCACGTGGTCTGGTCCTGCACCACCAGAATCCCTGGATCGTGTACGCGCTGCTCACCGAGGTCCAGTCTGGCGATTTGCTGCACGTGTCGCGCTTCTCACGCGGCCCGACGACCGGCGGTGCCCGCTCTGCTCACCGTCGATGCCCTGGAGGTCCTGGCCACCGCACCGGCGTGGGCGCTGCAGGAGATGGTCCTCGACCGATACGGCGGCCACGTCGTGGTGTTCGACGCCGATATGGACACTGTGCCCGTTTTCACCCGCCTCGGGCAGTGGGGCGGCGTGGCGGAGGACCTCTACGCCATCGGCGAAGCGTGAGTGTTCGCACTGACGATCGTGGCGTCCGGTGGTGCAGCGCCCGGGTGGACGTGCTGCATGGCGAATTCAGTCGATGGGGTGCCGCCGCAGCCAAGGGGCACATGGTCGGCCCCGAGAACTGGGGCCGCAAAGAACGAACCGAAGCGCTTCGGCTGGAAGGACTACCGCGGCCTGGTCATCCGTGCGCATACATGGCCCGGCAGCCCGTTCGTGCTCGTGTAGGACAGGACAACCTGCGCTTGCACCTGGTCGCGCCGCTGAAGGAATCCTTCGAGGCCAACGCCTCATGGCTCGCCGTGTTCCAGATGCCGACATGCGCCCCGGACCTCGACCCGCAGGAGGGCATTTGGTCTCTGGTCAATCGCGACATGGGCAACCTGGGAGACGCCGAACTCGGCCACGTCACCCGCGCTGTGAAGCGCAAGCTCATGCACGCAGAGGCAACTGCCACCAGCGGAAACCGATCAGTGCTCGTCCGTCACCGGGTTTGACCCGCTGCATGGCTCGACGCCGCCGCCACTCTTTGATCATGCTTTCGCTCCCGTTGCTAGCTCGGCCCGGCTGCGCAGGGGAGATCCTGTGACGGGCGATGTCGGGTGGTGGTCAACGCTCCCGTCCCGCGGTGTGGTTCGCCACCCATCACATTCCGTGCCCCAGGGGCATGGTCAAATGCGTCTTGCGAGGAACGGATCACTCGAGGAGAGGGCCTGCCGGTGGCGTGGAGTACCAGTCAGCTGGCCGAACTCGCCGGCACGACGCTCAAAACCGTCCGGCACTATCACAAGATCGGCCTGCTGGACGAGCCGGAACGAGCGGCCAACGGCTACAAGCGATACGGCGTAAACCACTTGGTCCGCCTGCTGCGCATCCGCAGACTGGTCGACCTCGGCGTGCATCTGTCGGACATCCCTTCGGTCGAGGCCGCCGATGAGACGGGGGAGCTGATCCTGCGCGGCCTGGACGCGGAACTCGCGGCGAGTATCGAACGCCAGCAGCGGATGCGACGGGAATTGGCGGCGATCCTGGACAACCGGGCCTCGATCGACTTGCCCGCGGACTTCAAGGCGCTCGCCGACGATCTGCCGGAGGCGCAGCGTTCTCTCCTGCTGGCGTACTCCAGCTTCCTCACCCCCGCGGCGATGTCCGCTCTCAAGGAGCAGCTTTCGGCGCCTCGCAGCGACGTCGGTGCACAGTTCGAGTCCCTCCCCGCGGACGCGCCCGAAGACGTGCGGCGGCAGCTCGCTGTGCGCCTCGCGCCGGAAGCCCGCAACCAGCAGAAGGACCACCCGTTCCTGGGTGACCTGGAAGCGTCATCCCGCCGGAAAGGGGCGATCACCCAGTCGGTTGTCGTGCAGGCGCTGGTCGAGTTCTACAACGAGGCTCAGCTCGACGTCCTGCGACGCGTGCACGAACTGCTTTCGCAGGACGACGCCGCCGGGGAATGAGCGCCGCTTGACCATGCCCCGAGGGCATGGTTCGCAATGGAGGCAGTCAGCGTGACCGGCTGACCCCGTGCGAGATCGAAGACCAGGAGATCCATGCGTACACCCCGACGACTGCGGGCCGCAGCTGTCGCCGCCGTCGTGCCCCTGACGTTGCTCGCCGCCTGCGAGCCGGGAGCAGAAGCGAAGGCCGGCGCCGCCTCCACTGGTGCGCTCGACCGGTTCTACGACCAGAAGCCGGCGTTCGAAGCCTGCGAGCCGCCGCCAACGCCCGGCGCAGCGGAACCGCAGAAGCCCTGGCCCGGGGCCAAGTTCGAGTGCGCTCGCCTGAAAGTCCCGCTGAACTACGAAGAGCCCGACGGCAAGACGGCTTCGATAGCCGTGTTCCGCGTCGCCGCCCGGGGCGGGAAGCCGACCGGTTCGCTGTTGCTGAATCCGGGCGGGCCGGGCTTCCCGGGGACCAGTTTCGCGCCGCAGGCGGCCGCGGCCTGGGCGTCCAGCCCGATCACGGAGTCGTTCGATCTCGTCGGGTTCGATCCGCGCGGGGTCGGGAAGTCGACGCCGGCGCTCGACTGCTACACCGACGCCGAACGCGAGAACGACGCCATGATCGCGTCATTCGACTCCGGCGTGGACGACTGGAACGAGCAGGAGACGAAGCAGCTTTACGAGCAGTGTGCCGAGCGCTCCGGCGGGGCGGACGCGCTTGCGCACGTCGGCACCCGGGATGTCGCACGGGACATGGATGTTCTGCGCGAGGTGCTCGGCGACGACAAGCTCACGTTCGCCGGCACGAGTTACGGCACCCGGCTGGGTGCGGTCTACGCCGAGATGTTCCCGGCGAAGGTGCGGGCACTCGTGCTCGACGCCGCGTTCGACCCCTTGAAGGGCAGCCGTCAACGGCGCCTGGAGCAAGCGAGCGGCCTGCAGCGGTCGTTCGAACAGATGGCGGCCTTCTGCTCGGCCCAGGCCGACTGCCCGCTCGGCACCGATCCGAAGCGGGCCACCGAGGTCTTCCAGAAGCTTGCCCAGCCGCTGGTCGACAAGCCGATCCCGGCCGGCAAGGGGCGCGAACTGACCTTCGTCAAGGCGGTCAGCGGTGTCACCACCGGCCTGTACACCAAGTCGACATGGCCGATGATCATCAAGGGGATCACCGGCCTGCGGGACGGTCGCGGAGACACTCTGATCGCCCTGCGGGACATCATTCACGAGCGGGCATCAGACGGGACGTACTCGAACGCGCTCGAGGCCACCATCGGGATCAACTGCCTCGACGAGGAACGCAACAACCCGGCCGCGGAGACGGCGTTGAAACGCGACTTCATCAAGGCCGCACCGTACGCGGACACAGGCCGGCCCATCACCGAAGCCCGCGACGGCTGCGAGCACTGGCCCGTGCAACCCACGCTCGGCTATCCGTACGCCACCGGCATCAAAGGCCTGCCGCACACGCTGACGGTCTCCACCACCGGCGATCCGGTGACACCGTACGAGGGCGGCGTCAGCCTCGCCAAGACTCTCGGCGGCAGTCTGCTGACGGTCGAGGGAAACCAGCACGGCGCGGCCCTCGCCCGCAACTCATGCATCAACGACGCCCTCTCCGACTACCTCATCCGCCTGAAAACGCCCGGTGACGGGGCTCGCTGCAAACTCTGAGTCGCCCGCCACCGACGCACAGCATCCGCTACAGCCAGTGACCGTCACCCGGAATGGGGCCGTCGAACCGTGCTGCAGACCTACCTCTCACGCGTCGTCAGCCACTCCCGCCACGCAGCAGTGGCGTCCTCGGAACCGGCCGCGGGATCAGGACTCGTGGCGGAAGGTTCGTATGAGCTCCCTTGCCAAAGTATGCTTGCGGACTTCGCGACACCGAACGCGTCGCGGAGCCGGCAGAGGGATCGTTACGCGTGGAGTACCAACTTACCGTCCGCGTACGGAAGTACCTTTGCGCGCGGCAGGTGCACGAGAACGTCCTCGCCGACCGGAACTCCGTCCTCTCGCGGCGTTTTGGCCCTGACAGGCTGCCCGGCGACCTCGACCTCGAGGACGCGCTGCGCGCCGTGGTCGCTGACGCCCCGCAGCCGGCCGGGGAAGGTGTTGGGGCCGGGCTCCGTGACTATCTTGACGTATTCGGGCCGTACGCCGACCTGGACCTCGGCCGTGCCCCGGGGGATGTCCCAGGCGCCGGACAGCGGCAGGCCGCCCAGCGCGAAGGGCCCGTCGCTGCGGTCCACGGTCAGGAAGTTCATTGCCGGCGAGCCGATGAAGTAGCCGACGTACGTGGAGGACGGCGCCTCGAACAGCTGCTCAGGGGTGCCTTGCTGCACGGCGCGGCCGTCTTCCATGACGAGCAGTTCCTGCGCGAAGCTCATCGCCTCGTACTGGTCGTGCGTCACATAGATCACCGTGGGCCGGAACTGCTCGGTGATCTCTCGGATCTTGCGCCGCAGCGAGTGCTTCAGCTGCGGGTCGATCACGGTGAGCGGCTCGTCCATCAGGACGGCCGCTACGTCGTCACGGACCAGGCCGCGGCCGAGTGAGATCAGCTGCTTGTCGTCGGCGGTGAGCCCGCGTGCGGGCTGCTTCAACCGATCCTGCAGGTCCAGGGCCTCGGCGACCTGCCGGACCTTGGCGTCGGTCCTCGCCTTGTCCCAGCGCCGGCACTGCAGCGGGAAGGCGAGGTTGTCGTAGACCGTCATCGATTTGTAGATGACGGGGAACTGGAAGACCTGGGCGATGTTGCGCGCCTTGGTGGGCAGGGCGGTGACATCGACGCCGTCGAACAGCACCCGCCCCCGGGACGGTCTGACCAGGCCGGACAGGATGTTCAGCAGCGTCGTCTTGCCGCAGCCCGAGGGTCCGACCAGCGCGTAGGTCTTGCCGGACTCGAAGGTCAGTTTCAGCGGCTTGAGAGCCCACCGCTTCTCCTCGGCACCCGGCGCGTACGCGTGCCCGACGTCGACGATGTCCAACTGCGCCATATCAACGGCCTTCCACTGAAGCGAGATCGTACGAAGGTGTTTGCACGAGCGCCCCCTGCTCGTCGAAGGCGAACAGCCGGTCGGAACGGAGCCGGAGTCTGACCAGGTCGCCGAGGGCGACGTCGTGGATGCCCTCGATCTGTACGACGAAGGGGGTCTCGCCGACGACTACATGGACGAAGGTCTCGGAGCCGGAGATCTCGACGAAGGTGACTTCGCCCTCGACACCGCTGGAAGCCAGGCTGACGTCGGTGGCGCGCAGGCCGAACCGGTAGGCACCGTCGGGCAGGTTGGCCAGGTGCGCGGAGACGTGCGTGGCCTGGAAGCCGGCCACCGTGACCTGGCCGCCCTCGAGCCGGCCGGCGAAGATGTTCATGGGCGGGTCGTTGATGATGGATGCCACGGTGGTGGTCGCCGGGCGTTCGAAGACCTCCTGAGGAGTGCCCGTCTGGAGGATCCGCCCCTCGTGCATGACGAGAACTACGTCCCCGAGCATCATCGCCTCGGCAGGTTCGGTGGTCGTGTAGATGACGATCGTGTCCCCCTGGTCCGAGAAGAGGGCCTTGAACTCCTCGCGCAGCTGTTCGCGCAACTTGTAGTCCAGGTTCGCCAGTGGCTCGTCGAGCAGGAGGATGCCGGTACCGCGGGCCAGGGCGCGAGCCATCGCGACGCGCTGCTGCTGGCCGCCGGAGAGCTGGGAGGGCTTGCGCTTCTCAAGGTCCGTGAGGCCCACGCTCGCCAGGCTGTGGCGCACCCTGCGCCGGATCTCGTCGCGTGACAGCTTGGCCCGCTTCAGCGGGAAGGCCACGTTGTCGTACACGTTGAGATGCGGGTAGTTGATGAACTGCTGGTAGACCATGGCGGTGTCGCGCCGCCACACCGGCGTCTTCTGGAAGTCGGCTCCCGCCCGGGTCAGGGAGCCGGAGTCCACGTTCTGCAGGCCGGCCAGGGCCCGCAGCAGCGTCGTCTTCCCTGCCATCGTCCGGCCGATGACGGTGTGGAGCCGTCCAGGCTGGAAGGTTGCGGTCACGTTCTTGAGGTGGTCGACGCCGTCGACGGTCAGGCACAGATCAGTGGCGTTGAGGTTCATCGGACCGCTCCCGACAGGTTCCCCTTGGACAGTAGGCGCTCCACCCAGAGGGCGAGCAGGATCAGTGGTGCCACGCCGAAGAGTGCGGCGGCGGACAGCGTCCACCACGGTGGAATGGAGGAGTTGAGGGCGACGACCGCCTGGGGCAGCGTCTGGACCTCGGTGAAGGTCAGCCGGAAGGCGAAGAAGAAGTCGTTCCAGCCGAACACGGCGCAGAACATGGCCGCGACGGTCAGCCCGGGCAGGGAGTTCGGCAGGATCGCTCGTACGAAGGTCTGGAACGGCGGGCAGCCCTCCAGCATCGCCATCTCGTCGATCTCCCGGGGGATGCCGTTGAAGAAGTCCACCATCACCCAGACGGCGATGGGCAGTAGGAGCGCGACCGTCACGATGACCAGGCCCGCGATGGTGTCCAGGAGGCCGCCGTATTGCAGGAGGTAGAAGAAGGGGATCACCAGGACGACGGGCGGCATGATCCGCTGGGAGACGAAGAAGAAGACGATGTCGCTGTTCTTGATGAAGCCCAGCTTGAACCGGTACCGGGACAGTGCGTAGGCGGCCAGTGATCCGAGGGCCAGGCTGATGGCGGACGCGGCGATGGTGACGATGGCACTGTTGATGAAGGGATCGATCACATCGATGCCGCCGGCTCCGCCGAAGATGTTGCGCCAGCCGGTGAGGGTGGGCTCGTACTGCGCCCAGGGGACGTAGGTGGGGCCGCCCTGGACCGCGTTGGCGTTCTTGAAGCTGGTCGTCATCGCCCAGAAGAACGGTCCCGCGACGAAGCAGGCCCACAGGGCGATCACGGTGTACTTGAATACGGGATAAAGGCGCGACCTCATGAGTCCCCCTTCAGCTTGAGGGCCCTGGTGAGCAGGGCGGCGACGACCGTGAGCGTGACGATCATCAGGACGAGGTAGGTCAGGGACATCGCCCCGCTGTAGCCGGTCTGCTGATCGCGGAGGCCCTGGATGTAGAGGTAGTAACCCGGGGTCTCCGTGGAGGACCCCGGCCCGCCGGACGTCAGGACGTAGACGCTGTCGGAGAGCTTGGACGCTTCGATCAGCCGGATGATGACCGCCGCCACCGAGACCGGTGCCATCAGTGGGAAGGTCACCTTCCAGAAGGTGCGCCAGGTGCCGGCGCCGTCGATCGCGGCCGCCATGAACGGTTCCTTGGGAAGGCTGAGCAGGCCGGCCAGCAGCAACAGGAACATGAAGGGGGTCCACTGCCAGACCTCGACGGTCATCAGCGCGAACAGGGCCGGTCCGGACTCGGTGAGCCAGGGAATCTTCGTCAGGCCCAGCATCTCCAGGAGGTCGTTCACCGGGCCCAGCGACTCATGGAAGATCGTCTGCCAGATGGCGGCCATCACCACGGGCGTGGTCATCATGGGGACGAGAAAGAGCACCCGCCAGAATCTGCGGCCGCGTGCCTCGCGCCAGACCAGTAGGGCCATGCCGAAGCCGATGAGGTACTGGATCAGGACCGTGCCGCCCGCCAGCAGGGTCAGCCGGGTGATGGAGGACCAGAAGCGGCTGTCGTCCAGCATTGCGGTGTAGTTGGCCCCGCCGATGAAGTCCATCTGAGGGTTGCTGACGTTCCAGCCGGAGAAGCTGACGCGGATGGTGAACAGCAGCGGGAAAATAATGATCAGGAAGAGGGTGAGCAGTCCCGGCAGCAGGAACATGCTCTTGTGCCGGCGCAGGCCGTCCATGGGTCTCCTTGCGGAAGGAAGCGGGAGCCCCCGGGTGACCGGCCGGTGCGGTCCGGCCATCCGGGGCGCCCTGCGTTCGGATCAGGACTCGTCCTCGAGCGCGACCACGTTGCGATAGGCGCTTCGGACCTTGTCCTTGCCGATCTGGTTGGTGATCTTGGCCCATTCCCCGGCCACGCCGTCCAGCGCCCGCTGCGGGGACTCCTGGCCCGCCAGCGCCGCGGCGACTCCGTTGGCCAGCGCGGACATGTACTGGTTGACGCCGGGGACACGCAGGTCGAAGACGCGGTTGGGGTTCTCTTCCATGCCGGAGAGCGTGTCCACGTACGCCTTGGCGACGTCCTTGTCCCAGCCCTGCTTCTCCCAGAACTCCGGGGCGAAGTGGGAGATGCGGTAGGGGTTGACGCCGAAGCGTCCGATGGTCAGGTCGAGAGCGGTGTTGGCCTCGTTGCTGAAGAAGCACAGGTAGTCGAAGGCCATCTCCTGGTGGCTGGACGCCTTGGCCACCGCGGAGGTCCATCCCCAGGTGAAGTAGGCCGCCTGGTTCGCCTTCTTGTCCCACGACTTCGTGGTGCGGTTGTAGACCTCCGTGGAGCCCGGTAGCGGCGCCGCCTCAACCGTGTTGCGGATTCTGCTGTCCGGCTGCTGGGCCTGGATGAAGGCGTCGTCCCAGGAGTAGGACATCAGTGTCTGGCCGCCGCCGAAGGAGAAGATCTCGTCTCCCAGGCCGAAGTTGGCGCCGCCGGGTGCCCAGGTGGACTTGGCCTTGACCATGTCCTGCAGGGCGCGGACGAAGCCGGGCGTGTTGATCAGCGGCTTCATGGTCTCTTCGTCGAAGAAGACACCGCCCTTGACGTCCGGATTCTTCACGTACGGCGCCGCCCGGCTGATGAACGCGGAGAACGTCAGGTCATCGCGCTTGGTGACCTCGGCGCTCCCGTAGTTCTTCTTGCCGTCGCCGTCGAAGTCCTTGCCGCTGAAGGCCTCGGCTATGTCCTGGTATTCGGCCCATGTGGTGGGGACCTTCAGGTCCTTGCCCGTGGCCGTCTTGTACTGTGCCTGCCACTTGGGGTCCTTCAGCACATCGGCGCGGATCTTGAGGTAGTGCCGGTCGCCGTCCACCGGGTACTGCACGACCTTGCCGTCCCAGGTCGCCACGTCCATGTAGGCCGCGGTGACGTCCTGCATGCCGGTGGTGTTCAGGTACTTCTCCGGCACCGGTGCCAGGTACGGGGCCAGGTCGCCGATCCACAGGGACGGGTAGAACATGACGTCGTACGCCGGCTGGCCCGCCTGGAGGGGCGTGAGGATCTTCTGGTGCAGCTCGCCGAAGGGGACGTTGACCACCTCGACCTTCCCGCCGGTGATCTCCTCGAACTGCTTGGCGTGCAGTTGCGTCGGCTCACCGATGACCGGGACGGCATGGCTGATGATCTTCAGCGTCTGCCCGGAGTAGTCCTTGCGGCTGATCGACTCGTAGCTGCAGGAGCCGGGGACGTCCTTGACCTTCGTCGCCGGGTAGTTCTTGCCGTACTTCTGGTAGCCGATGTCCGAGCCGGGCTTGAAGAGGGCGGTCTTTTCCTTGGGCTTTTGCTGTGCTTCGTTCTGGGCGGTGCAGGCGGTGGCGGTCAGGGCCGCTGCGGCCGCTACGGCGACCAGGCCCGGGTACGGTCTGCTGCGCATGGGGCTTCTCCTGCGGTGTCAGGGGATCAAGATCGCTCGGCCGCGTACGGCGCCGGCGTGCAGGTCGTCGAGGGCCTGCCGGAAGGAGGCGAGGGGGTAGTGCTGGGTGTGCAGGGTGACCTTGCCGCGGGCCGCCAGGACCATCAGTTCGGACAGGTCGTTGTAGGACCCCACGAGATTGCCGATGAAGTTGATCTCCGTGGAGATGACGTCGATCGTCGGAACGTGGAGGTGGCCGCCGTAGCCGATGACGTAGTAGTTGCCGTTGCGGCGCAGGCAGGCCACGCCCGTCTCGACGGCGCCACCCTCACCGACGAAGTCCACAACGGCCTCCGCGCCGTGCCCCGCCGTGAGGTCCCGTACGCGGTCGGCTTCGCTGCCGTCCGCGAGGAGCGTGTGGTCGGCGCCGAGTTCCTTGGCCAGCGCGAGGGCCTCGGGGCTGCGGTCGATGACGATCATCTCGACCGGCGACAGGGCCCGCAGCACCTGGATGCCGATGTGCCCGAGTCCGCCGGCGCCGATGACGACGGCCTTGTCACCGGGCCACAGTGCTCGGGCCGCCTTGGCGGCGGCGTGGTACGCCGTGAGACCGGCATCGGCCAGGGCCGCCACCGAGGCCGGCTCCAGGGACGGGGCGAGAGGCACGACCGAGCGGGCGCTGGTCTTCAGGTACTCGGCGTAGCCCCCTTCGGCGTCGATGCCGGGGAAGGCCGAGTTCATGCAGTGCACGTCGTCGCCGGCCCGGCAGGCGCGGCACAGACCGCAGGTCACCAGGGGGTGCAGGATGACCGGGTCACCCACCTCGACGTTGCTGACGGCCTCCCCGACCTCCGCGACCCAGCCGGCGTTCTCGTGCCCGATCGTGTACGGCAGGGCGACCCCGCTCTTCTCCTTCCACTGTCCTTCGATGATGTGCAGATCGGTCCGGCAGACTCCGGCGCCCCCGATCTTCACGATCACATCCAGCGGGCCGGTGATCTGCGGGTCCGGCACGTCCACGAGCACGGGCGGCTCGTCGTACTCGATGACCTGCACGGCTTTCATGGCGGCTCCCTGCGAGTCGGCGGTTGGGGGGTGCGCCGATTACACAGGCCGCCGTTCGCAGGTCGATGTCTCAGAATCCGTCCGCGGATGTCTCAATGTGATACATGCCGTAGGCGCGAGGCCGCGGGGCTGTTCCAATCACTGCACCGAGGAATGTGACGCGCGCCGCACGGGAGTGTTAAATGCCCCGACACCAGCCCGGGAACTCACTGAGAGTAGCCAGAGAGCTCTATCTGGAGGCCACCAACGATCCGAGCGCCCGGCCGCTCGTGGTCGCCTCATGGCAACGCTCGATCGAGTACAAGGTGAAGTCCGGCAGCCTTGACGCTCCCTACCTGGACAATCCCAATCTGGACAGTCTCCTGGCCAGGGCGGCGCTGCCCATCTTGAACAGGCTGCACGAGCAGCTCGCCGACGACCCGGTCTCCACGATGATCACAGACCGGAACGGCGTGGTGCTGTCACGGAAGGTGTCCAACGACGGTCTGACGACGCACCTCAACCGCGTGCGTCTGGCCCCGGGGCATGTGTTCGCCGAGCGCTACGTGGGCACGAACGGCATCGGGACCGCGCTGGCCAGCGGCCGCCCGGTCGTGATCGCCGGAAGCCAGCACTACGTCGAAGAGCTTCGGGAATTCCACTGCGCGGCGGTGCCGATCCTGCATCCCACCCGGAGCACCCTGCTGGGCGCGTTCAACCTCACCACCATCCGTCAGGGCTCCGACGGCATGCTGATGGCCTTCGCCCGCTCGGTCGCGGCCCAGATCGAGGCCGAGATCGCGGCGATCACCTCGCGGCGCGAGCGCGCTCTCTTTCAGGACTACATGGAGGCGTGCTCCTCGGTGCGCCCGGGCCCCGTGCTGGCCCTCAACGGTGATGGCGTCATGATGAACGAGCAGCTCAGGGCGGCGGTGACCGGGCCGGATCACTATGCGCTGCTCGACCATGCCCGTGAGATCGCCGACGACCGCCGGTGGGAGGGGACGCGCAGCATCGCCCTGCCCTCGGGACGGGTCGCCGAACTCAGGGTCAGTCGCTGCCGGCGCGGGGACAGCGACGCGGGCGCCATCCTCCGAGTCCGGCTGATCGGACGCTCCCAGCGCGGCGCGGCGGTTTCCGCCACACCTGCCCGGCCGGTCCTGGGACTGGCGGGCTCGTCCCCGCAGTGGCTGCGCTCGGTCGCCGACAGCGAAGCGGCTTTCTTGACCGGGACGTGGCTTCAACTCCTGGGCGAAGCCGGCGTCGGCAAGAGGACGCTGGTCGAGGCCCTGCACCGGGCCCATGGCGCCGGACGCAGACTGGAAATGGCGGAAGCGCCGCTGTCGGACGCACCAGCTGTCACCGAGCGCTGGCTGCACGACATCGGAGAACTGCTTGCCATGCCGTCCAGGGTGCTCGTCCTGCGCGACGTCCACGTGTTGGGTGACCAGCTGCGGCAGCGACTGAGGAGCCTGTTGACGCACCTGGACGGAACCGCCACAGGGCAATTGGTGATGACCAGTCAGCCGTCGATGGTCAGCACCGAGGACCAGCTGGACCAGTTCTGCGGTGCCACGGTGGAGGTGCCTCCCCTGCGCCACCGCTACGGGGACATCGAGCACCTGGCGCGGTTCTTCCTGCGAAAGTACCGGCCGAGCGGCGAGAGCACCCTCTCCCCGGATGCGCTGGCCCTGCTTCAGCAATGCCCCTGGCCGGAGAACGTCCGGCAGTTCGAGTCCGTGATCCGCGGCCTGGCACGGCGGTCGTCCGGCCGGATGATCCATGTGGAGGACTTGCCGCCAGAGTGCCGGGTGTCCTCGCACAAGGTGCTGACCACCATCGAGGCGCTGGAACGCGATGCCATTCTGCGTGGGTTGATGGCCCGAAACTCCAACGTTCAGCGCACTGCCCAGGACCTGGGGATCTCCCGCGCCACGATGTACCGCAAGATGCGCCGTTACGGGATCGTCCCGTCGAGCCTGGCCTGACAGGAAGCTCGGCGGCCCGCCAAATGGACCTCGCGGCGCACCGCTCCTTCCGTGCCGCAGGCTGGCCGCCGGTGCACCCTGGGGGCGGAGGGCGAGCGGCGCGCTCATCAATGGGCTTACATGGCAAACAGCAGGTCAGCGTTCATGGGGGAACGCCGAGCCACTGTCCCCCGTACAGCGGTGGAGAAGCGGATGACGGAGTTCAGCGAAAGCCACGACGATCCGTTCGCCCTGCACCTCGTCGCCTTGGCGGTGCTCGACGATCAGGGAGTCGTGGTCGGATGGAATCGGCGGGCACAGGAACTGCTCGGCTTTTCGGACACAGCCGTGATCGGGCATCGGGCATTCGAGGTCCTTGTCGGCCCTGGCGAACTGCCGGCTGCCAAGGAGGCCGCTGCGAAGTGCAGGAGAGCCGACGGCTGGTTCGGGGTGCTGAAGGTGCGACACCGTGACGGGCGGCTCGTGGAGATGGGGCTCAGGGCCCATCCGTTCTCGGGCGACGGCGATGCCCGTCAGTGGCTTCTGGCCGGCGCACTCGCGGCTGACGTCCTGGAGTGGCAGAGGGACCGCGCGGTTCTCGACGGGTTGTACCGGCAGTGCCCGATCGGCCTGATCGTGCACGGTCCCGACCTGAGGCTTCTTCGGGTCAACCGAGCCATCGAACGCTTCACCGGCGTCCCGGCAGCGGGCTTTGCAGGACTGCCCACCGGGCAGATGCTCATCCCCGACGACGCACGCAAGTCCGTGGACCGTGTGCGCCAGGTGATGGAGACCGGTAGACCGCTCGTCTACTCCGAGCAGTTCGTCCGCCTGGAGCAGGATCCGGGACGGGAACGGGTCGCCTTGGTCTCCTCCTTCCGGATGGAGGACCCCGCCGGCCGCATCCTGGGCGTGGCCGAGATGATCGAGGACATCACCGAACGCCATCGGGCCCAGCGCAGGCTCGCGCTCCTCGACCAAGCCGGGACCCGCATCGGAACCACCCTCGACGTGGCGGAGACCGCCCGGGAACTCGCCGAGGTCATGGTGCCTCACCTCGCCGACCATGCGTCGGTGGACCTGCTCCAGCCGGTGACGCACGGTGAGGAACTGGTACCGGCCCTGGCAGGGCCGGTGGTACGGCTGGGAGCCAGCAGCGTCGGTGCTCAGCAACCCGGCCCACCCCACCCCCACGGCGAGGCGGTGGAGCTCGCGCCCGACTCGCCCCAGGCCAGATGCCTGGCCGCAGGGCGGCCCGTCCTGGAACCGGTGCTCGCGTCGGACTGGCTCTCGACCGAAGGCCACCAAGGCGCCCATGCTCCGTATTCGGGCGCCCACTCGCTGATCGTGGCACCTCTTGTCGCACGTGGCATGGTGCTGGGCGTGATGAGCCTGTGGCGTTCGCGCCGCCCCGACCCCTTCGAGGCGGACGATCTCACCCTTGCCCAGGAACTCGCCTCGCGCGCCGCCGTCGCCATCGACAACGCCCGGCGCTTCACTCAGCAGCAGCAGACCGCTTTCACGTTGCAAAGCAGCCTCCTGCCCCGGGCGGTTCCGGACCAGCCGGCCGTCGAGGTGGCCTTGCGGTACCTGCCGGCCAGCGGGGCCCCAGGCCTGGGCGGCGACTGGTTCGACGTCATCCCGTTGTCGGGTGCCCGGGTCGCCCTCGTTGTCGGCGACGTGGTGGGACGCGGCATCCACGCTGCCGCCACCATGGGTCGGCTGCGTACCGCCGTGCACACGCTTGCCAGCCTCGACCTGGAACCGGACGAGGTCCTCTCCCGGCTGGACGACATGGTCAACCTGCTGGCAGCCGAACAGGAAGGAGTCGGCGAACGGCCCGTGGGCGAGCAGGTTGTCGGCGCCACCTGCCTGTACGCCGTGTACGACCCGGTCTCGCAGCGGTGTTCCCTGGCCCGCGCCGGCCACCCGCCGCCTGTGGTGACCACTCCGGACGGACACGCGGCACCCCTCGATCTGCCCGCCGGCCCACCGCTCGGTCTGGGCGGCCTGCCGTTCGAGGCCCGGGAGATCGAACTGGCCGAGGGAAGCCTGCTGTGCCTTTACACCAACGGAGTCATCGGTGAACGCCACATCGATGCCGACGCCGGTCTGACCAAGCTGTGCGCAGCGCTCACCCGCCCCGCGGATGCCCTGGAACGAACGTCCCAGGCGGTGGTCGACTCGCTCGTGTCGTCGCGCCCGAGCGATGATGTCGCTCTGCTGATCGCCCGCACGCGCATGCTGCCACCGGACGATGTGGCCTCCTGGCAGCTGCCGCTGGAGCCTGCCAGTGCCGCTCGCGCCCGGGCATTTACCTCGGCCAAGCTGACCGAATGGGGTCTGGAGCACTTGGCGTTCACCACCGAGCTGATCGCCAGCGAACTGGTCACCAATGTCTATCGGTACGCCAGCGGTCCCGCGACCCTGCGGCTGATCCGTGAACGGACTCTGGTGTGCGAGGTCAGCGACACCAGCCACACCTCCCCACACCTGCGCCGCGCCCGTACCACCGACGAGGGCGGGCGCGGCCTGTTCCTGGTGGCACAAATGGCCGAACGCTGGGGCACCCGCTACACCCGCGAGGGCAAGACCGTGTGGACCGAACAACCACTGAGCGGCATGCTCACCTGACCGTCTTTGGCCGTGATCATTCGGCTGCGGCGAGCAGCCGGGCCTCGCTCTCCTCGTACAGCCGCCGGTTCTCGCGGCTGGCGACCGGGCGGGCCGGCGGTCCCAACGGCTGCCCAGCCACCCGGCCAGGCAGCCGAACGGGATGGAGACCAGTCCGGTGGGCTGCATGGGGAACAGGCCCAAGTCGGCGCCCGGGAAGACGCCGGACGGCGTGCCCGAAACGGCCTTGAGAAGACCATGAGCAGCAGCGCGCAGGCTGCTCCGCCGTAGAGGGGGGCGAGCAGGCCGGTGCGCGTGAATCCTCGCCAGAACAGGGAGTTGGTGAGCGCTCGACAACCTGGGGCACACGTGCGCACGCGCTTCCCCCTTCCCGTTGCCCACCGCTGGCGTGAAACCGAAGCGCGCATGAGCGCCGGCGATCAACGGGCGGCCTACAACGCCGTCCTGGACACCGCCGAAATCCTGCTCTGCTACATGGCGCTGATCACCTTGGCGCTCGCCTGGAAGCCGGGATCCCGCTGGGCTCCACCGCGGCGATCAAGGAGAAGCCCACCAGCGGGCGCGGCGGCCCCGGCCTCGGTGACTGGGCCGCCGTGATGCAAGAGGAGCCACAAGCCGCAATCTCCGCGAACTGCCGCACCAGCACCCCATCCACAGCATCCGTTCCCTGCAGGCAGACCAAGACGCTGCCGACGCACGCCAGCGGCGGAGCGGAAGCCGCAACGACGACGCCCACCTCCGTCGCCTTGATCCCAGCCATTTCCCACCCGCGGTGAAGAGGCCTTCGCCGACCTGACCCTGCGCGTCGAACGATCCCGGCTTCTTGCCGACTTCCCCCTCTGGCACGTAACCGAGACCCGCTGCGACACCCTCGCCAAAACGGCTGACGTCCGGTACCGCGAGCTGACGGGGGATCACCCCGTTGTGCCGACCAGGGTTGCCACCTCCGTGAGGCATGACCTGGAACCCGGCAGCATCCACCTGCGGGACTCCGCACATGAAGTGCACCTGCTGCGCCCGTTCTTGACGGGCGAGGTCTGTCGAGTTTGCCGCGCGTGGTCGACCTTCCACGCCGATCTCGTCCCCAAGGGCGGCGTGCAGCTGAAAGGCCTCGAGCACGGCACGTGCTTCACCAGCCTGCAGACGCGGCATCGGCGTTGGCCATGGTCGGTCTGCTCTGACGTGCGGCGGGACGCGGACTACCGGGTCGAGAACCTCAAGGAGAAGCTCAATGCGGTCCGTGTCCACATCGCCACCGTCTCGGGGCCGCCAGACCCCGAGACGCGCGGTCTGGTCAGATCCGCGGCGGAACAGTCTGCGACCGTCCGGGAGTTCTGCGGGACGACCGGGCGCACCGGCGCCGCGAAGACGCTCCGTAGGCTGGATCAAGACGGTGTGCGATCCCTGCCACGCTGTGTGCTCCCGCCATCATGATCGTCGATGGTGCTGTGCACCACTGCAGGCAAGGCCGGGAAGCATTGTTTGAGATGGGTGTGCGAATTAATGTCGGGGGAGGGGGGACGCCGTGGCCGTCTATGAACTGAAGGACCGTTTGGTCGTCGGTATCGCCTCCAGTGCACTGTTCGACCTGGAAGAGGCGGATGCGGTCTTCCGGGATCAGGGGGAGGAGGCCTACCGCGCCTACCAGGAGGAGCACCTGGACGACACGCTGGACAAAGGAGTCGCCTTCCCCTTCATCCGCAGGCTCCTGTCCCTGAACGACCTCTCACCCGACGACCCTCTGGTCGAGGTCATCATCCTGTCCCGCAACGATCCCGACACCGGGCTGAGGGTCATGCGATCCATCCAGTCCCACGATCTGCCGATCAGCCGGGCCATCTTCATGCAGGGCCGCTCGCCCTACCGCTTCATGCCCGCCCTGAACATGTCCCTGTTCCTGTCCGCGAACGAGACCGACGTCCGCGAGGCCGTCACGCTTGGGCTGCCCGCCGGCCGCGTCCTCGGTCCTGCCACGGCCGACGAGGACGATGACCAGGACCTGCGGATCGCCTTCGACTTCGACGGAGTCCTCGCCGACGACGCCTCGGAACAGATCTACCAGGCCGACGGCATCAAGGGCTTCCACTCCCACGAGACGACGAACGCCGCCACCCCGCACGACCCGGGACCACTACGGGACTTCCTCGCCGGGATCAACCGTCTCCAGCAGCGCGAAGAAGAACAGCGGGCACAAGACGCCGACTACAAGATCCGCGTCCACGTCTCCCTTGTCACCGCCCGCAACGCACCCGCTCATGAACGCCCGGTGCGCAGCCTGAAGAACTGGGGCGTGACCGTCAACGACGCCTTCTTCCTCGGCGGCATAGACAAGAGCACGATCATGGAGGTCCTCAAGCCCCACATCTTCTTCGACGACCAGGTCAGCCACCTGACAGGCACAGCCCGCAGCACCCCCAGCGTGCACGTCCCCTTCGGGAAGATAAACCAACCAGTCCGCCCGGCACCTGAGCAGGCTCAGCAATGAGCCTCGTGCCGGACAACGTCGACGCCGAGGACGGGGCCGGCCCGTCGGCGACGACGTAACCGCCCCTTCACACAGGGCCGTTGGCCGAGCCAGATCCTGTTACCTCCTCGCGGAGAATACGGCGGGAATCTAGGCGCTGCAGTCGCATCGTCGATGCTGCCGATCACGTACGGTGTCCAGGCCAGGCAATCGTGGTGCTCGCTCTTGTCTGCGAGGGCGGCTGAGAGTCTCTGCCCATGGACGCTCTTGCGCGGCCTGCCAGCGGTGGCAACCGCGGCATCATTCGAAGACGACATGGGTGGTGCGGGTCACCAAACGGATGTCATGACGCCGGGGCTCGTCGGCGGCCGGCGTCATGACGATCGAGAGTGGCTACGGAGCCGCCGTCGTGGTGCCGTTGATCACGAACTGCGAGCCCGGTTCGATGAGGACGTTCCCGTCGGCCGAGTCACTGATGGTCACATTGGTCAGTGTCGCGCTACCGCGTGCGCCTCCCATCGCGCGGATACCCGCGCCGTTGTTGGACTTGGTGATCTTCACGTTGTCGATCTTGGCGTTCGGTACGGCACCGCCACCCGTCTTGAACTGGATGCCGTCGTAGGTCGAGTCGTGGATCTCCGTGTCGCGGATCGTGACGCCGGGGATGTCGGGACCCGCTGCGAAAAGCGTGATGGCGCCGAACTCCTGGACCTCGCCCCAGAACGCGCCGCCCGTGCGGTACAACCCATTGTTGGCGATCAACGTCTGTCCCGAGAACGGGATCGGATCGTGGTCCGTGGCGAGCATGATGCCCGGGTAGTTCATGGTGTCGTAGACGAGGTTGTTCTCGATGGTGTTGCCGTAACCGCCGTACACGGCGATGCCGTTGGCGCGCCACGGCAGCTGGACGGTGTTGTTGCGGAAGTGGTTGTCGTGGCCGATGTCCACCGACTGGTCCTTCACGTACTTGCTGGCCCACACCGCGAGCGCGTCGTCACCGGTGTTGCGGAACGAGGAGTTGAACACGGTCGAGTTCCGCGTCCCGTTGGTGAAGTTCACGCCGTCGGCATACGTGTTCCGGACGCGCATGCCGCTGAACTCCAGGCGGTCGCCGGGGCCCCACAGGTCGGGGATGTTGGAGTAGTCGCGGCCCACCCAGACGCCCACGTTGGCGTGCTCGATCCATACGTTCGTGATCTTGGTGTCCTCGCCGAAGCGGCCGTTCAGGCCGACTCCGCCCTCCGCGCCGCCGCCGCGAATGGTGCCCGAGCCGAAGATGGCGATGTCGGAGATCTTGGTGTTGTCGTCGATGTCGAAGCCGAAGTTGCCCTCGTGCGGGTGGTTGATGCCGCCGGCCTGGTGCGGCGGGGTCAGGGTGTAGAGCTGGGAGTGCCACATGCCCGCGCCGCGGATCGTGACGTCCCGGATGCCCACCTGGTTGTAGTCGCCCCGGTTCAGCGGGTCGTCGGTGAGGATCTTCTGTTCCTGGCGCCACTGCCCGGCCGGAATCCACACACAGTCGATGGTGCCGTTCTGGTCGGCCGTCACCGCCCGCTGGATGGCGTCCGTGTCGTCGATGCCGTCGTTCGGGATGGCGCCGTACTCGGTGATCGAGGTGCACTCGGCGGGCTTGCTCGCGGCCGGTGCCACCTGCTCCAGGTCGATCATGTCGACGATGTAGTACGCCGCGTTGTCACCGGCGTCGCGCTGCAGCTTGAACTTGGTGCCCGCCGGATACGTCTGCGACAGCAGCGCGTGCGACTCGTCGAACAGCCGTCGCGCATCGGTCTGCGGGGTGTTGGTCAGGCCCTCGGGGTCGTCGGAGTTGCCGTACAGCCAGCTGTACTTGGAGGTGAGGGTCAGCTTCTGCACGAACGTGCCGTTCGCATAGAGGCTGAGCGTGGCCTCCTGGCCGCCGCCGCCCGCGGCATCCGGGATCGAGTTGCGCACGACGATGGAGTTCGACGCGCTGGTCGAGGTGAACTCCACGTACTGCCCTGAGGAGTTGAGGCGTACGGACTCGCGCCCCGACGACTCGGTGGCGAAGTTGGTGTGCCCGAAGGTGCGTTCGCTGTCGGTCTGCAGGAGGGTGCCCGTGTACTGGGCGTCCTCGGCCTCGTACTCCACGTACGGCACCGCCGCGCCACGGCCGACCACGATCGAGCGCGCGAACACGTTGTTGTTCTCGTTGGTCTCGGTGACCACGCCGGTGGCGTCCGCGGTGGCGGTGAGGGTGGCGCCGCCGTTGGTCGCGGTCCAGCTGCCGCCGATGGCCACGGTGGCGGTGTCACCGGCGGAGATCGCGGGAGCGGTGCCATTGAGCGTGGTTCCGCCGACTGTCAGTCGGGTGACCGAGCCGGCGCCGACGGCGCTGGTGCCACGGTTGTGCACCTTCACGTTGAAGGTGACGTTCGAGCCCACGGCCGGGTTGGCCGGGCTGGAGACGATGTCCGTGACCTCAAGGTCGGGACCGGGGGCCTGGCCGACGACCAGCTTCGCGTCCGCCGTCCGGCTGTTGTTGCTGTTGTCCAGCTCAGCCACGGTGTCGTTGGGGTCGACCACCGCGGAGACGGTGTAGCTGCCCGTTGCCCGCTTGCCGACCGTCACCGGGACGGTCGCCGTCTCTCCCACGCCGAGGGCGCGCACCGAGCCGCTGCCGGCGACCGTGCCGCCCAGACTGACGTTCAACGTGGTCGCGGCCCCGGCCGCGGAACCGCCGTTGCGGACGGTGGCGTTCACCGTGATCGCGTCGCTCTCGCTCGGCGCTGCGGGAGTCCAGGTGAGCTCGGTGACGGTGAGGTCCGGGTTGGGGGCCCCGACTCCGATGACCTGGAACTCGGCGACCTGGCCGCCGAAGCCGGAGCTGTTGGTGTAGATCTTCAGCTGGACGTCGGCGTAGCGACCGGTCACCGGGATCGTCACCGCGTTCTGGTTCGACGATGGATTGAAGGTGTAGTCGGCGCGCGCCTTGAGCGAGGTGTACTCGGAGGCGTTCTGCGCACGCCCGAGCACCTCGATGTTCTGGGTACGGGTTGACCATGCGGCGTCGGGGTTGAGTTTGACCACGACCCCTTCGAGGTCCGCGTCGGCGCCCAGCTTCACCGTGAGCGTCGACGGACTGCCGCTGGACTCCCAGTAGGTGCTCACGTTGTTGTCGTTGGCGTTGGCGGCCACGTAGTTCTGCGTCGAGGAGGACGCCTCGATCGGCTTGTTGACCGCCAGGTTGGTCCCGTTCACAGGCGGCGGGGGCTCGCCCTCCTCCCCGTAGATCTCCAGCTCGGATACCTGCGCCGCGGGCCAACCGGTGTTCGCTGTCACCTGCACCCGCACGTACCGGACGTCCGTGGAGTCGAAGTCGACTGTGACGCTGCTTGATCGTGACGGGTCGAACTGCCGCCCGGCGGTGCCGGAAAGGGTGCTGAAGCTGCTGCCGTCACTGCTGCCCAGAACCCTCAGGGTCTGCGTACGGGCCTCCCATGAGGTGGGGAGCTTCAGGACGACCTCGTCGATCGCGGCGCTGCCGCCGAGGTCGACCTGAATCCACTGCGGGAAGGCGTTGGACGGGCTTTCCCAGTACGTCTGCTGGCTTCCGTCAGTGACGTTCCCTGCGGGATAGCCGCTGTGGGACCCACTCGCCGTGGCGGTCTTGCCCAGGGCCAGGTTGGGGGCTGCGGCTTCGGCTGCGGAGGCGGCGGGCAGGAGCCCGGCGGTGGCGAGACCCGCTATCAGCGAGCCGACGACCGACCGCCGGACGGAGTGCGTCCATCTCATGGTGTCCTCTGTTCCACGGGGATGCAGGGATCCGTGCAGAGCGGGACACATCCGGCAGATCTGTCCACACTCGGTGAACTTGCGCATGCGCCTTCGGAATTTGAGTGATTCAGTCGAAGATTTGCGTACCGTACGTCACAGATTTCATGGAGGCCTTGGGATTGTCAACGGCTCTCACTGGACTGTCCTGTTGCACCCTTGGACCTCGGGGCAACTGGAGAGACACGGGCCCCGATAGAGCATGATCGCCTCGGCGGGTTCGGTGCTCGTGCAGATGACTGGGCGTCAGCGGCTACGGCGCGCGGCCCGTCCTCGAGGTCGAGGTCGAGATCGAGGGCGCCGGGCAGCCTGTCAGGGCGAAGACGCCGGGGAAGACGACGCTGCTGCGGGCACTGGCCGCCCTGCAGCAGCGTGGAACTCCGGCACGGCCGAGGTCCAAGTCGGCGTCCGGCCCGAATACGTCAAGGATCCGCTCTGGTCAGCCCCTCCGTGACGATTCGTAGTTGGCTACGCCGGGGGCTCCGGTCACCATGCCTTGATGACCGGCGCGTCGGGTTCGTGCTGCCGCCAGGCCTCGTTGAGGCGTGCGAGCCGGTCTGCGGCGGCGATGCCGCACAGGGACGCGACCTTGCCATCACTGACTTCGAACGCCACGGCGCCCACGACCCGGTCGTCGACCACGGCGAGGACGGCCGGGGACCCGTTGACCAGAGCGATATGCATCGCGGGCGAACCGCCGGCCAGCCGCCGCTTCGCCGGCGTGGGCTTGAAGCCGGCCCGCACATAGGAGGCGACCCGCTCCCGCGTCTTGTACCGCAACAGCCGCGTGGCCAGTCCGGCGCCGTCCGAGACCGCCGTCACGTCGTCGGTGAGCAGCGCCACCAGCCGTTCGGTGCGCCCCGACGTGGCAGCGGCGAGGAATTCCTCGACGACCCGGCGCGCGGAGGCGGGGTCGGCCTCGCCGCCGCGACGGCGCTCGGCGGTGACCCGGATCCGGGCCCGGTGGACATGCTGCTGGCTCGCGGACTCGGTGATGTCGAGTATCCCGGCGATCTCGCCGTGACTGTACGAGAAAGCCTCACGCAGGACGTAGACGGCCCGTTCGACCGGCGAGAGCCGCTCCATCAGGGTCAGGACGGCGAGGGACACCGATTCGCGCTGCTCGAAGGTATCGGCCGGGCCGAGCATGGGGTCGCCCTCGAGGAGCGGCTCAGGCAACCAGGCACCGGCCGCTCGCTCGTGGCGCGCCTGCGCCGAGCGGAGCCGGTCGAGACAGAGATTGGTGACGACCCTGGTCAGCCACGCTTCCGGTACCTCGACCCGTTCGCGGTCTGCGGCCTGCCAGCGCAGGAACGTGTCCTGCACGGCGTCCTCGGCGTCGGCGGCCGAGCCGAGCAGACGGTACGCGAGCGAGGCCAGCCGGCCCCGGCTGGCCTCGAACCGATCGATGGCTGCGCTGTCCATGCTGAACAGCCTATGCAGTGGCCCCTGCACCGGCCCGGTCAGGCGCGGTGGCCAGGCGGCGCTTGCGTTTCGGCATGCCGAAGGTGGGGTGGGCGATTCCCCACCCGGCCCCCTTGAGCACGCCCGACTTCAGCCGCGCGGCGGTCCGGCCGCCCAGGTACCAGGACTTCGACCGGACGTCCCTGTCCACCATCTGGAAGATTGCGTCCCGCGGCCCGAGGCTGATGTGGTTGCCGTGGTACTTCAGCCCGGTGGTCGGGACCTCGCTGCCCGTCAGGCGCGAGATGATCGCGGCGGTCGCCTGCATGTTGGTGAAGCCGGCCGAGGCGCAGGACATCGGCAGCGGCCGGCCGTTGTCGCCGATGGCGTAGGCGCAGTCACCGGCGGCGTAGACGTCCGGGTGGGAGACCGAGCGCATGGTGCGGTCGACGACGATCTGGCCGGTCTCGGCGATCTCCAGGCCGCTGGCGGCCGCGAGGGGGTGCACAGCGAAACCGGCCGACCACACGGTCACGTCGGCGGGGATGGACGTACCGTCGGCGGCGATCGCCCGTGTCGGCTCGACGGTTTCGATGCCAGTGTGCTCGTGGACGGTGATGCCGAGCCGCTCGAAGGCATGGCGCAGGTGACGGCGCGCCTTCGGGGAGAGCCAGGCGCCCAGCTCACCGCGGGCGGCGAGCGAGACCGAGAGGTCGGGCCGGGACTCGGCGAACTCGGTGGCGGTCTCGATGCCGGTCAGCCCCTCACCGACGATCAGCACGGTGCCGCCCTCGCCCAGTGCGGCCAAGCGCTCGCGCAGGCGCAGCGCCGAGGACCGGCCGGTCACATCGAAGGCGTACTCGGCCACGCCGGGGACGCCATGGTGGGCTGCGGAGCTGCCGAGCGCGTAGAGAAGCGTGTCGTACGCGAGCTCGCCGTCGCCGTCCTCGCCGGTCACGGCGACGGTCTTGCGCCCGGGGTCGACGCTGGTGACGAGCGCCAGGCACAGCCGCACCCCGGTGCCCGCGAATACGTCGGCAAGCTTGCGGGACGCGAGGTCCTGGCCGATGGCGAGCTGGTGGAGCCGCATCCGCTCGACGAAGTCGGGCACGGCGTTCACGACGGTGATCTCGATGTCGGCGGGGGAGAGCCGACGGGCCAGGTTTCCGGCGGCGAAAGCCCCGGCATATCCGGCGCCGAGTACGACGATGCGGTGCTTCATGGCATTGCTCCTGTCTCGTTCGCGTGCCCTTCGAACGAGACGGCGCCGCGATTGCTGACAGGAGCCGGATGTGATGCCAGTCACCTAGCTAAGGCCGTGTCCTATGACTGGCAGCCTGACCGGTGGGATCTCCGAGCGGGGATGATCCCGCTGCAAAGACGACACAGCAGCGAGGAGCGGGCGGCACCGGTTCGGGGAAGCGCGCGCTCGTGGAGGCGGTGGAGTGCCCCACCACGCCAAGAACCACCCGTCCCGCAAGGCGCACGGTGGTCTTCGACCTCCTCACGGCCGGCGCATAGGAAGCGGTCGGTGCCTTCGGTATGCCAGTGGTTGGAACCTGCGATCCAGTCCCGGACACCGGCCCAGAAGTTGAACCTTCTCGCCGGACGTTAAGTGAGAGGCAAGCCGCAGGTCGGGGAGCTGCGGATCCTGTTGGGTGGTGGTGAGGCAGTGGCGCGTGTAGCCGGATCCGTAGCGGGTGCCTTTTCCTGGCGTACGACGCAGCGCTGCGACCTGCGCGCTGATTGAGTCGTGCTGGTGAAGGGGGCGTGGCGCTGCCCGATGTGACTCCCCGGTC